>DDTA01000316.1 GCA_002344285.1 Myxococcales bacterium UBA2376 | reverse complement strand
ACGGTGTCAACTTTGACAACTTTACGCCCGCTCACCACCACATCGACGCGGAGATGCGGAGCAGGTGCGTGTCGGGCGTCAACGACTCGTGCGGATATCCCGGCGCGACGCGGTCACCGTTCACGTAATGCGAGTAACCGATCATGACCTGCTCGTTCGAGGCGAAGCGCGTGCGCAGGATCACCGACGGCGAGAACACCTGGAACGTCTGGCGGCTGTCGGAGGTGTCGGGACGGACGAGGTCGTAGCGGAAGTCGGCGCCGAGCCACTTGCGCGGCGTCCACGTGACCTCGCCGCCGAGCTTGAGCTTGCTCCGCGCGCCGGTGAACGCCGGATCGTCGCTGCGCACGCGGTTGTACATGCCGAACGCGGCGACGACGACGTCGGGGCCCTGGCCCCAGAAGCTGTCGGTGCCTCGACGATATCGCTCCAGGCTGAAGATGTGCTGCGCGAGGATCGTGTCGATCGTGCCGGTGCCGGTCGCGGTCTCGCCGAAGTAGTTATCGCGCAGGTTCCAGCCCTCGAACGAGTGCAGCGCCTCGAACGCGCCGGCGACGCGCAGCGGGTTGTCCGAGATGATGCGCGAGAAGCCGACGTAGCCGTCGCCCCACTTGCTCTCGACCAGCTTGGCGTCGAGGCCGACGTTGGTGATGCGACCGTCCTCCTCGTTCGACAGCCGGGCGTCGTCGGTCCACTCGGTGAGCGCGTGCAGCGCGATGGTCAGGTTGGACCCGATCATCAGGCCGACGTGCCCGTGGTGGAGGAACGTCGAGCCCTGCTGCAGATCGCCGGGGTACGGCAGGTACGGCGCCTCGAGGCCCGGCACCTGCGGCGCGACCTGCAGCTTGGCGCCGACGCCGTGGTCGGCGATGAGCGTGAGCCGGTCGGTCAGCGCGTAGAACGCGCTCACGGTCTCGCCGGCCGTGTGCGTCGCGCCGAAGAGGTACGTGTCGTACTTGCCCGCGTCGTACTGCCCGGGCGAGCCGTAGCGCCCGGAGAAGGCGCCGACGTTCCACGACAGCCCGCCCTGCTTGCCGAACAGCCGCGGCAGGTCGAAGCTGATGAACGACTGGTTGATGCCCAGCTGCGAGAGCAGATCGCGATAGCTCGCGTCGCTCACGTCGTACGCGGCGAGCACGACGTTCGCCGCGACCGTGCCGTTGCCGTACGAGAACCAGAGTTCGGTCCACGGTCCGCCCGAGACGTTGGTGTAGCGCCAGTCGGTGTACGAGCCGTCGGGGATCTGCGCCGGCGAGTGCAGCTTGCGCCCGGGGTCGACGCCCGGCCCGAAGTCGCGGCCGGAGCCGATGCCCGCGCGCACCGGGATGCGCAGGAAGCCATGGAAGCCGAGCTCGAAGCCGGCCGAGTCCTCCGTCGGCCGGAGGAGCGAGTCGCCGCGCGGGCGATTGCCGCCGCCGAGGCCGCCGCCGGCGTAGCCGGGCTCGTCACCACCACCGCCACCGCCGCCGGCTGCGTTGTCGGCGAGCGTCTCGCACCCGAGGATCTCCACACCGTCGAGCTCGAGATCGATCACCGCGCCCGGCGTCGTCGTCTGCCACTGCACGCCGTACAGCTTCGCCTTGTCGATCGCCGGCGGGTTGGGCGCGCCCCAGCCGCCCGCCTGCTTCAGCTGCTCGAACGGCACCTCGAAGCGCACCCACTCCTCGGTCACCTGGAACGTGAGCCCGAAGTCGTTGTAGCACTCCGTGCACACGCCGCCGCGCGGGTCGGTGTTGCCATCCGGCACCTTGACGCGGAAGTACGGCGTGCCGCCGGCGCCGCGCCGCGCCTTGAAGGCGATGCCGCGGAACGTGCCCGCGTCGATCGGGGCGTCCGACGACGTGAAGCCGAGCCCGACGCCGCCGTAGACCTCGCCTTGCCCGGCGAGCTGACCCTGCAGCCGGATCGGCCCCTGGCCGCGCTTCTCGAGCCGCGTGCCGGTCTCGTCGGCGTACGTGTACGCGCCGTCGAGGCTCACCGGACAGTCCGCGTCCGCTGGCTCCACCGCGAGGCTCACGAGTCCCAGGCTCACCACGATCCGAACGACGCATTTCATCGATGACCTACTCGTAGAAGCGCACGTCGTCGACGGCGAAGTCGAAGGACAGGTCCTTGTCGGCCTGGAACAGCACCGCGGTCACGTCGCTCGCGGCGAACGGCACCGCCTTGCCCCAGCCCCCCTGGCGCACCTCGTCGAAGCGGACGACGTAGTCCTGCCAGTCCGCGGTCAGGTCGATGAACCGACCGTGCAGGTCATCGCACTCCTCGCCCATCGTCGTGCTCGGCACGCACTGGCCGCCGCGATCGGTCGGCGTCACGCCCACGACCTCGAGCGACACCGTGATCGGGATGTTGCCCTTGGCCTTGAACGCGATGCTGGTGAAGCGGCTGGCGTCGTACGGCGCGCGCGGACCCTCGAGGCCGAGCGCCGCCGGGTTGTTGAGATCGAAGCCCATGCCGGCGCCCCACACGGTGAAGCCCGAGCCCGAGGTCGCCGCCGCGAACGCGCTGCCGTCGGCGCCGCCCGTCGTGGTCGTGAAGCCTGTCCCCGGCGGGAGCTGGTTCCCCGTCGTGCTCTCGTCGTTGAACGTGTACCAGCCGCCGATGCGACCGTTGCTCTCGTTGATCGCGTCGTCGCCGTCCTCGAGGTCGTCGATCAGATCCGACGGCCCGGTGGGCGTGTCGTCGTCGCCTCCACCGCCGCCGCCCGCGCAGCCGACGAGCCCGGCGCCGGCCGAGAGCGTGATCAAGAACCGCCACGAATGTGTCCGCATCGCGTCCTCCTGTTTCGGCTACCTGACCCGAACGAGAGACGGCGCGCCTCCATCGGGTCAGGGACTCGACGACCTCTATCACCGGCGCGTGCAGTTGCAGCCGGTCGACGCATTACCGCCATGGGAACGATCGAAACGGTGACGAGCCACGACGCGCGCGACGGTACGCATGGATCACCCATGCCACGGCCGCTCACCGTGCTCGCCGGCGTCGCCGCCGCCACGATCGTCGCGATCGCCGGCGCCGCGTGCGCGCCGCGCTCGCAGGCGGAGCCGGGCGTGCTCCTCATCGAGGAGAAGGAGCAGACCGCGTCGTTCATCCGCAACTTCAACCCGCTGGTCGAGGTCGGCGACCTGCGCTGGCCGGCGCTGCGCGCGATGTACGAGCCGATGTTCATCTACAACCCGCTCGACGGCACCTACGTGCCGTGGCTCGCCACCGCGTCTGCGTGGAGCGACGACCACCGCCGGCTCCGCATCGAGCTCCGCCGCGGCGTGCGCTGGTCCGACGGCGCGCCCTTCACCGCTCGCGACGTCACCTTCACGTTCGGCCTGCTCGAGCGCTTCGACGCGCTCGACCTGCGCGGCGTCGGCGAGTTCATCGAGGGCGTCACGGCCGTCGACGACCACACCGTCGAGATCGCCTTTCGCCGCGTCTTCCTGCCCGGCTTCTACTACCTCGCCCAGCAGCCGATCGTCGCCGAGCACGTGTGGAAGGACGTGCCCGATCCGGTGTCGTGGGCGAACCCGCACCCGGTCGCGACCGGTCCGTTCACCGAGGTCACGCAGTTCGAGACGCAGGCGTACCGCGTCGAGCGCAACCCCCACTACTGGCAGCTCCCCGAGCGGCCGCAGGTGAAGGCGATCCGCTTCCTCGCCTTCCCGGGCAACGAGCAGGCGGCGTTCGCGCTGGTGAGCGGCGAGGTCGACTGGGCGGGGAGCTTCGTGCCCGCGATCGAGCGCATCTTCGTCGCCCGGGACCGCGCGCACCACCACTACTGGTTCCCGCCGATCGACGGCGGCGTCCTGCTCTACGCGAACACGACCCGCGCACCCTACGACGACCCGCGCGTGCGCAAGGCGCTGTCGATGGCGATCGATCGCGACCTCGTCGTCGAGGTCGGCATGTACGGCTACACGCGACCGGCCGACGCCACCGGGCTCAACGACGCTCACGCCCGCTTTCGCGACCCCGCCGCGGTCGCCGCCGGCGACTGGGTCGCACACGACCCGGCGCGCGCCGCCGCGCTCCTCGACGAGGCCGGCCTGCGCCGCGGCGCCGACGGCTTCCGCCGCTTGCCCGACGGCTCGCCCTGGCGCGTGACGATCCAGGTGCCGTCGGGCTGGTCGGACTGGGTGCGCGCCACGCAGGTGATCGCGCGCGGGCTGCGCGCCGCCGGCATCGACGCGCGCATGAAGGCGCACGACTTCAACGCCTGGTACGAGCAGGTCCAGCAGGGCGACTTCGCGCTGGCGATCGGCTGGGCCGAGCCGTACCCGACGCCCTACGGCTACTACCGCGCGATGATGTCGCCGGCCACGGTGAAGCCGGTCGGCGTCGCCGCGCCGGAGAACTGGCACCGCTTCGCCGCGCCCGAGGCCGACGCGCTCCTGCGCGCGCTCGAGGCGACCGCCGACCCCGCCGAGGAGCGCCGCCTCACCGCCGAGCTGCAGCGCCTCTTCGTCGAGCGCGCGCCCGCGATCCCGCTCTTCCCCGGCCCGCTGTGGGGCGCGTACAACAGCGCGCGCTTCACCGGGTTCCCCGACGCAGCGGATCCGTACGCGCCGCTGTCGCCCAACCTGAGCCCGCAGGCGCTGCTCGTGCTCACGCGCCTCGTCCCGCGCGAGGCGGCGCCGTGACCTACCTGGCGCGACGGCTCGCGTTCTACTTGCTCGCGGCGTGGGCGTCGGTGACCCTCGCCTTCGTAATCCCGCGCCTCATGCCCGGCGATCCCGAGGCGACGATGTTCGCGCGCTTCCACGGCAAGCTCGATCCCGAGGCGATGGCCGCCTTGCGCGAGACCTTCGGGTTCTCCGACGAGCCGCTCTGGCACCAGTACGTCACGTACCTCGGGCACGTCGCGTCGGGTGATCTCGGCGTGTCGGTCAGCCACTTCCCGGCTCGGGTCGGCGACGTGATCGCGACCGGCATGGTGTGGACGCTCTTCCTCGCCGGCCTCGCCGTCGTCATCAGCTACGCGGTCGGCACGTTGCTCGGCGTCCTCGCGGCGTGGCGCCGCGGCGGCTGGCTCGACGCCACGGCGCCGCCCCTGCTCGTGCTGCTCGGCGCCTTCCCGTTCTTCTGGCTGGCGATGCTCCTCCTCTTCCTGTTCGGCTTCACGCTGGGCTGGACGCCGGTGCGCCACGCCTACGACAGCCGGGTCGAGGCCGGCGTCAGCCTCTCGTTCGCGTGGAGCGTCGTCACCCACGCCGCGCTGCCGGCGATCACGATCGTCGTCGCCACCCTCGGCAGCTGGATGCTCGACATGCGCAACACGATGATGAGCGTCCTCGGCGAGGACTACATCACGATGGCGCATGCCAAGGGCCTGCCGCCGCGGCGCGTGATGCTCCGCTACGCCGCGCGCAACGCGCTCCTGCCCAGCGTGACCTCGTTCGGCATGGCGCTCGGCTTCGTGCTCAGCGGCTCGCTGCTCACCGAGATCGTCTTCTCGTACCCGGGCCAGGGTTACCTGCTCATCCAGGCGGTGCGCAGCCTCGACTACCCGCTCATCCAGGGCCTGTTCCTCAGCATCACGCTCGCCGTCCTCGCCGCCAACTTCCTCGTCGACATCCTCTACGTGTGGCTCGACCCGCGCGCCCGACGGGGGCGCTCGTGAGCGGCGGCATGACCCAGCTCCTCCACAACCGGCGCGCGCTCGTCGGCCTGGGGATCCTCGCGGGCTTCGCGCTCATCGCCCTCGTCGGGCCGCTCCTCGTCGGCGATCCGACGGCCATGGTCGCGCGCCCGCTGTCGCCGCCGTCGTGGGAGCACTGGCTCGGTACCACCGGCCAGGGGCAAGACGTCCTGGCCCAGACCATCGCCGGCGCGCGCACGACGCTGCTCATCGGCTTCACCGTCGGCTTCGCGCAGGTGGCGATCGGCACGCTCGTCGGCACCACGGCCGGCTACGCCGGCGGCCTCCTCGACGACGCGCTCGGCCTCGCCATCAACGTCTTCCTCATCATGCCCGGCCTGCCGCTCATGGTGATCGTGGCGGCGTACATGCCCACCGGCTCGTTCACGATCGCGCTCGTCCTCATCGCGACCGGGTGGGCGTGGAGCGCGCGGGTCATCCGCGCCCAGGCGATGTCGCTGCGCGATCGCGACTTCGTGCTCGCGGCCCGCCTCGCCGGCGAGCACCCGCTGCGCATCGTCACCCACGAGCTCGTCCCCAACATGACGTCGCTGCTCGCGTCGGCCTTCATCGGCGCGACGATCTACGCGATCGGCGCCGAGGTCGCGCTCGAGTTCCTCGGGCTCGGCGACGTCAGCGCCGTGACCTGGGGGACCAACCTCTACTGGGCGTCGAACGACTCGGCGCTCCTCATCGGCGCGTGGTGGACCTTCGTGCCCACCGGCGCGTGCGTGGCGCTCCTCGGCTCGGCGCTCGCGCTGCTCAACAGCGCGATCGACCAGGTCGGCAACCCACGGCTGCGCACCGAGCACGCGTTCGAGGACGAGCTGCGCCGCGCCGGGCAGAGGCCCGGCCTGTCGACGCCGGTCCTGCGCAGAGAGGTGCCCTGATGTCCGAGCCCACCGAGCTCCTGCGCGTCGAGGATCTGCGGGTCGAGTACCTCACCGCCACCGGGAGGGTCCGCGTGGTCGACGACGTCTCCTTCACGCTGCGCCGCGGCGAGGTCCTCGGCCTCGCCGGCGAGTCGGGCAGCGGCAAGACCACGATCGCGCTCGCGATCCTCCGCCTGCTCAAGGCGCCGGCGGCGATCACCGGTGGGCGCGTCCTCTTCGAGGGCCGCGATCTGCTCGACCTCGGCGAGGTCGAGCTGCGCCGCATGCGCGGGCGCCGCATCGCGCTGGTCACCCAGAGCGCCATGAACGCGCTCAACCCCGTGCTCACGATCGGCGAGCAGCTCGCCGACGCCGTCATCGAGCACGAGCGGGTCACGCGCTTCCGCGCGCTCGAGCGCGCCCGCGCCCAGCTCGAGGTGGTCGGCATCGATCCCGATCGCGTGGCGAGCTACCCCCACGAGCTCTCGGGCGGCATGCGCCAGCGCGTGGTCATCGCGATGGCGCTCGCGCTCTCGCCGTCGCTCGTGCTCATGGACGAGCCCACGACCGCGCTCGACGTCATCGTGCAGCGCGAGATCCTCGCGCAGATCACCAGGCTGCGCGACGAGCGTGGCTTCTCGATCCTCTTCATCAGCCACGACCTCTCGCTGCTCCTCGATCTGTGCACGCGCATCGGCGTCCTCTACGCCGGCCGCCTCGTCGAGGCCGCGACGGCGCGTACCCTCACGTACCGGCCGAGGCACCCCTACACCGAGGGCCTGCTCCGCTGCTTCCCCGGGCTCCACGGCGGGCCACCGGGGCCACCCCCTCGCCTCGTCGGCATCGGCGGCGCGCCGCCCGACCCGCGCGATCCGCCGCCCGGCTGCCGCTTCCACCCGCGCTGCGGGAGCTGCGTCGACGTCTGCCGCACCAGCGCGCCCGCGCTCACCCCCGTCGCCACCGATCACGACGTGGCCTGCCACCGGATGCGCTCGTGAGCGAGCGGCCCGTCCTCACCGTCGAGCGCCTCGGCAAGCGTTTCGGCGCCCACCAGGCGCTCGACGACGTCTCCTTCGCGGTCGCGCGCGGCGAGGCCCTCGCCCTCGTCGGCGAATCGGGCAGCGGCAAGAGCACGGCGGCCCGCATCATCGCCGGGCTCACGCCCGCGACCACGGGCACGATCCGCGCGCAGGGCGTCGTGCAGATGATCTTCCAGGACCCGTTCGCGTCGCTCAACCCGGTGCACACCGTCGGCTACCACCTCGCCCGCCCGCTCGTCCGCCACCGCAAGGCCCGCGGCAAGGCCGCCGTCACCGCCCGCGTGCACGAGCTCCTCGCCGCCGTCGGCCTCGGCCCCGCCGCCGACCTCGCCGCCAAGCACCCGCACCAGCTCTCCGGCGGCCAGCGCCAGCGCGTCGCGATCGCCCGCGCCCTCGCCGCCGAGCCCGACCTCATCCTCGCCGACGAGCCGACGAGCATGCTGGACGCCTCGATCCGCGTCGGCGTGCTCAACCTCCTGCGCGATCTCAAGGAGGAGCGCGGCATCGCGATCCTCCTCATCACCCACGACCTCGGCAGCGCGCGCTACCTCGCCGAGCGCACCGTCGTCCTCTACCGCGGCCGCGTCGTCGAGGCCGGCCCGACGGCCGCGCTCCTCGCGGCTCCACAGCACAGCTACACGCAGCGCCTCATCGAGTGCGCGTGACCTTGGTGAGCCCGCGCGGCCGGTCGGAGTCGATGCCCTTGGCCATGGCCAGCGACCGCGCCCACAGCTGACCGGGCACCACGGTCACGATCGGCGACAGCCACTCCGGCACGTCGGCCGGCAAGCGGATGCCCGACGTCGCGCGCTTCAGCACGTCGTCGCGGTCCGACAGCGCGATCACGCGCGCGCCGCGGCTGTCGAGCACGTCGATGAGCCCGTGGACGTCCTCGGTCGCCTTGCCCGACGGCGCCACCAGCACCACCGGGAAGCCGTACTCGAGCATCGCGATGGGCCCGTGCAGCAGGTCCGGCGGCGAGAACGGCTCGGCGAGCACGTAGCTCGTCTCCTTCATCTTGAGGGCGATCTCGAACGCCGTGCAGTAGTTGAAGCCGCGGCCGAGGACGAGGAACCGCCCCGCGTTCATGTAGTGCATCGCGACCTCGCCGATCCCGGCGACGCCCGACGCGCCCAGCGCCGCCTCGACGGCGTGCGGCACCGATTCCAGCTCGGCGCGCCGCGCCGGATCGGTCCCCAGCTCCGCCGACAGCATCGCGAGCAAGAGCAGCTGGTTGGTGTACGTCTTGGTCGCGGCCACCGCGTGCTCGGCGCCCGACGCGAGCAGGAGCGTGATGTCGGCGGCCCGCGCCAGCGGCGAGTCGAGATCGCTGGTGATCGCGAGCGTCAGGCCGCCCTGCCGGCGCCCCTCCTCGATCACCGCGACGACGTCCGGCGATTGCCCGGACTGCGAGATGCCGATGGTCAGCGCCCGTCCCATCCGCGGCGGCGCGCCGTACAGGGTGAACAGCGACGGCACCGCCAGCGCGACGCTCAGCTGGTTGAACGCGCCGAGCACGTACTGCGCGTACCGGGCCGCGTTGTCGCTCGTGCCGCGCCCCGCGATCACCACCCACGCGGGATCGAACGTGCGGATCCTCGCGGCCGCCTCGCGCACGGCGTCCCGCCGCCGTGCCAGCAGTCGCGCAAGCGCCCCGGGTTGCTCGTCGATCTCGCGGAGAAGCTGAACGGCCACGACCTAGGTCTGACAGACAGACCCCCGGGCGGGAAGCCCCGAGAAAAAGTGCGCATGGGTCTGACCCGAACCGACCGCGCCCTCCCTCCCTACCTCCGTACGGTTTTCCTCATGACGATCTGCGCCCGCCCCCTCGTGCTCGGCCTCTGCTTGCTGGGCGCATGCTCGCCGGGCAGCCCGGGCGCGGACGACGACGATGGTGGCGATGAACCGATCGACGCATGCCCATGTCCAGACGGACGCGGCGGCGACGGCGGCGGCCGCGGCTCCGACAGCGGTTCGACCGGCGGCTGCGAGGGCATGGCGACGGGCGCCGCGCACCCGTTCGGCAACCACGCGCGCGCCTACCACGCCGGCACGATCCTGCCGTCACACCTCTCCCAGGGACAGCTCGACGACGCGGTCCGCGGCTTCTACGATGCGTGGAAGGCGCGCTATCTGAAGACCGGCTGCGGCAGCGGCCGCTACTACGTCGCCAGCGGGGCGGGCCGGCTCACCGTCAGCGAGGCCCACGGCTACGGGATGCTCATCACCGCGTTCATGGCCGGGCACGATCCGCAGGCCAAGACCATCTTCGACGGTCTCGTCCGCTACTACGAGGATCATCCGTCGGACATCGTCCCCTCGCTCATGGCGTGGGCCCAGGGCTCGTCGTGCCAGAACGTCGACGGCGACAACAGCGCCACCGATGGCGATCTCGACATCGCCTACGCGCTGCTCCTCGCCGACAAGCAGTGGAGCTCCGGCGGCACGATCAACTACCGCGCGCTCGCCCAGGAGCTCATCGACGGCATCCGCGCCGGTGAGGTCGACAGCGGGGTCAACTACGTCCAGCTCGGCGACTGGGCCCGCGACGGCAGCTACGGCCGGGCCACGCGCTCGAGCGACTTCATGCCGGCGCACTTCGAGAGCTTCGCCGACATCACCGGCGACGCCGCGTGGCGCCAGATCCGCGACCGCAGCTACGGGATCATCCAGTCGGTCCAGACCGGTTACGCGGCGCAGACCGGGCTCCTCCCCGACTTCATCGCCGACGCGGCCTCGACGCCGCGCCCCGTCGACCCCGGCTTCCTCGAGGGCCCGCGCGACGGCCAGTACTCGTACAACGCGTGTCGCGATCCGTGGCGCATCGCGACCGACTACCTGCTGAACGGCGACAGCCGCAGCAAGACGATCGTGCAGCGCATGACCACGTGGATCCGTTCGCGCACCGGCGACGATCCGGGCGCGATCCTGCCCGGCTACAGCCTCGCCGGCGGTCAGGTCGGCGGGACCTACCTCGACCTCGCGTTCGTGGCGCCGTTCGGCGTCGCGGCGATGGTGGATGCCGGCAACCAGAGC
The DNA here is from genome assembly GCA_002344285.1 of Myxococcales bacterium UBA2376. Classification (GTDB taxonomy): domain Bacteria; phylum Myxococcota_A; class Polyangia; order Haliangiales; family Haliangiaceae; genus UBA2376. The sequence continues at coordinate 26,247 of DDTA01000316.1, read as the reverse complement.
TGGCTGAACAGCGTCTGGGACACGACCGTCGCGAACGCCGGCGCCGGCTACTACCAGGACACCGTCGCCATGCTCTCGCTCATCGCGATGAGCGGCAACTGGTGGTCGCCGGAGGCCGCCCCCTGCCCCTAGGGAGAATGGAGAAAGACGTCGTGTCGTGGCTGAGCAACCTGCAGAACGCGTACGCGATCCACAACGTGATCGCCCACCGGCCGGAGCTGCCGGTCTACGTGATCCGCGACGGCGCGGAGGGCCTGGAGTGGATGGATCTCTCCGATCCGGGTGAGCGGCTCAAGCCCTACCACTTCGAGATCTTCTTCGGGAAGGAGGCCGCGCGCGACGCCCACTACCGCGCCGCGCTCGACGAGAGCGCGCGCTCCGGCCGGCCGGTGTGCCGCCAGCTCTTCGGCTTCTGGGACCTGTTCCACCCGCTGGCCGACGAGCCGCGCTCGTTCCTCTACGTCGGGCAGTTCTACCGCGAGGCTCCCGACTGGGAGACGCTGTCGGCGCAGTGGCGGCAGATCACCGGCCAGGAACCGACCAGCGCCAACCCCGACTTCGTCCACTTCGTGCGCATGGCGCTGGCGCTGCCGATCCTCGAGCCCGAGCTGCTCGACGCGTACCAGCAGTTCCTCGGCCACTACGCCGAGTTCCTCACCGGGCGCGAGGAGGGCGCGGCCACGCAGGAGAAGATCGATCGCCTCAACCGCGAGACCCTGTCCCGGCTGTGGCCGATCGAGACCTGGGTCGACGCCGCGATCGATCCCGACAAGTTCAAGCTCACACCCTGGCGGCTCGACGGCGGGCTCACCGACTGGATGAAGGAAGGGCTCGGCATCGGGCGCCTGCCGACGACGGCGATGGCGATCATGCCGCTCGATTCGCGCACGGCGCCGCTCGACTGGGTGCAGACGCTCGTGCGCAACGCGCGCATCCAGCGGGCGTGCATCGCGTTCGCGCGCGAGCAGCCCGAGACCGCGGCCACGCACCTGGCGGACTACGGCGTCTCGCTCATCACCTCGGCGCGGACGAGCAAGAACCTGGCGCGGTCGCGCCTCGAGCTGCGCGAGCACGCGCAGAAGTTCCAGGCGTTCCTCAAGGAGCGGTTCGGCGTGCGCTCGGTGGTCGGCATCGGCACGACGATGGCGCCCGGCGCGCCGCTGCACGAGTCACACCGCGAGGCCGTGCTCGCGCTCCACATGTGCGCGCACCTCGAGCGCGACGTCCTGTTCTTCGACGAGCACGGCGGCAACGCCGAGTTCCGGTACGCCGAGCTCCAGCGGGCGGCGACGTCGCTCGCCATGGCCTTCGATCGCGAGCACTCGACCGAGATCAAGCTGGCGAGCGACCGCTACGTCCAGCTCGTCCTGCGCTACTCGGGCGAGCGCCTCGAGGTCGCGCGCAGCCAGTTCCTGGCGACCCTGTTCCAGCTGTGGAGCGGCGTCCTGCGCCGCTCGCCCATGCAGCACGAGGCCCGCGACCGGTTCGCCAACGATCTGACCCGCCGCCTCGAGGAGGCGCCCGCCCTCTACCAGGTGATCGAGGCGTTCAAGGAAGCGCTCGGCCGGCTCTCGTTCGTCGCGTCGAAGGCCTGGCAGGGCTCGAACGTCATGCGGCTCGAGGCGACGCTCCAGTACCTGCGCGAGAACTTCTCCGAGCCGCTGCCGCTGCCCGTGGTCGCGCGCAAGGCCGGCTTCTCGGTGCCGACCTTCTCGCGCGTGTTCCGGCGCGCGACCGGCACCTCGTTCCTCACCTACGTGCGCGCGATCCGCGTCGAGCACGCCAAGAACCTGATCGTGACGACGCCGATGAGCATCGACCAGATCGCGCAGGCGTGCGGCTTCCAGTCCCAGCACCACCTGATCCGCTCGTTCAAGAAGACGACGAACCAGACGCCCGGCGCGTACCGGAAGGCGCACCAGGCCGTCTATGAGAACTAGGCCTCGGGCTTCGGGCCTCGGGCCTCAGCGAGACGGAGAGAAGAGAAGAGAAGAGAAGGCCCAGAAGGCCTCAGTGGATGAGGCGGTTCTTCCCGAGGCCCGAGGCCCGAGGCCCGAGGCCTCCCGTGAGGCGAAGCCTCACGGGAACAGCCACGCGGCGCCGCGCACGCCGCTGGCGTCGCCGTGGACGTTGCGGACGAGACGCACGCGCGGCGGGCGCACGGCGACCCACCGGGCGAGGCGCGCGGGCACCAGCTCGTAGAGCGCGTCGATGTGCGAGACCCCGCCGCCCAGCACGATCACGTCGGGATCGACGAGGTTGACCATAGAGGCGAGCGCGCGCGCCAGGCGGTCGGCGTGGCGCGCGATGGTCGCGCCCGCGGCGACGTCGCCGTCGCGGGCGAGCGAGGCGATCGCGGCGGCGGTCAGCGTCTGCCCGGTGGCGCGCGTGTGATCACGGGCGAGACCCGGTCCGGCGCACAGCGCCTCGATACAACCATGGCGTCCACACGTACACGGCACGGCGGCCTCGTCGGCGTCCGCCCAGGGCAAGGGCGAGTGGCCCCACTCGCAGGTGCCGAGCAGCCGACCGTCGACGACGAGGCCGCCGCCGACCCCGGTGCCGGCGATCACGCCGGCGACGACGCGCGCGCCCGCGCCGGCGCCGTCGCGGGCCTCCGACAGCGCGAAGCACGCCGCGTCGTTGGCGAGGCGCGACGGCCGGCCGAGCACGACCTCCAGATCGCGCGCGAACGGCCGGCCCTCGAGCGGTGTGTTCTCGGCGTTGGCCATGAGGCCGGTGACCGGCGACGGCTGGCCCGGCGTGCCGACCCCGACGGTGCGCACGGCGCCGACCTCGCTCTCGACGGCGCGCACCAGCTGCACGAGCACGCCGAGGAGCTGATCGTAGTCGTGCGGCGTGGCGGCGCGGCGGCGCGCGCGCACGGCGCCGGCGGCGTCGAGGGCGGCGGCCTCGATCTTGGTGCCGCCGAGATCGATCCCGAGCCGCAGCGGGCTCGGCGTGGTCGTCGTCGTCATGTGCCGACTATGCAGACCGCGTGTACACATTCCCAGCGCGGCGCGAAAGCGGCCATTCCCTCGACCAGAACCAGCCGGACGTCGGCGGGCGTGGCGCGCAACATGCTCCGGGTGCTCGACATTCGACCACCTCGATCGGCGGCCGCGCTGATGACGGCGATCCTCGCTAGCTGCTCCGCCCCGCAGTCCTCGGCGACCCGCACCGTCGTGCTCGGCGAGAAGGGCGGCGGCGGCGTCGCCGCGCCGGCCATGCCCGGCAAGAACGTGCCGGCGATCAAGGTCGACACCGTCGGATATCCGGCGAGCTGGCCGAAGATCGTCGTGTTCAACGTGCCGCCGGCCGGCGCGGTGGTGAAGGACGCCGCCGGCAAGGTCGTCCTGACCGTCGAGGCGTCGCGCGTGCGCGAGCTCGGGGTCGACGCCGCCTCGCAGGACCCGGTGTGGCAGGTCGACCTCAGCGACCTCGCCGAGCCCGGCACGTACACGATCGCGGCCGGCGACGCGGTGAGCGATCCGTTCACGATCGCGGCCGATCCGTACCAGCGCGCGCTGGTCGCGGGCCTCAAGAGCTTCTACTTCCAGCGTACGCGCACCGCGCTCGAGGCGCCGTACGCGATCTGGGACGGCGACGCCTACACGCGCGACGGCGTCTCGCACGCGCACGACGACGTGGGCTGGGACCTCGAGACGTACCCCGAGAAGACGAAGCGCTGGAAGCTCGAGGCCGGCTGGCACGACGCCGGCAACTACGACATGTACGTGCCCTCGACGGCGCCGACCGTGCAGTCGCTCCTGCTCGCGTACGAGTGGGCGCCCGCCGCGTTCCCCGACAGGCAGCTCGACATCCCCGAGAGCGGCAACGGCGCCTCCGATCTGCTGGACGAGGCGAAGTGGGGCCTGCGCTGGATCCTCTCGATGCAGGAGCCCGGTGGCGCCTTCCGCCACCGCGAGGCGGTGATGGGCTCCTCGCCCGAGCTGCCCGCCGACAAGGACCGCACCGAGCGCTGGGTCGCCGGACCGAGCACCGCCGCCACCGCGAAGGCGGTCGCCGTCCTGGCCATGGCGTCGCGCGTGTACGCCGAGCACGACGATGCGTTCGCCGCGCGGTGCGCGTCGGCGGCGCGGCGCGGCTGGGCGTGGATGCTCGAGCACCCCGAGCGGGTCATCGCCGACGGCAAGGGCGCGACCCAGCCGCTCTGGGACGACGAGCCCGGTAACAGCGACGCGGGCGCGAAGCTGGTGGCCGCCGCCGAGATGTGGCGCACGTTCCGCGACAAGCGCGCGCTCGGCATGGCGCGCGACCTGTTCGACGACAAGGCGGCGCAGCCGAACGAGCTCCTCCGCGGCGCGTGGGCCAACGTCGGGCGCTGGGCGATGTGGCGGCTCGCCACCGACGACAAGACGCCCGGCGATCTGCGCGCCGACGCGCGCGGCCGGCTGCTCGCGGCGGCCGCGCTGGTGCGCACCCAGGTCGAGGAGCGCGACGGCTACCGGTGCGCGTCGGAGCTCTCCGACTACTACTGGGCCCACAACTCGAACCTGATGGAGAAGGCGCACGTGCTGGCGATGGCGAGCCGCCTCGATCCCGGCGAGCGCTGGTACCTCGCGGCGGCGCGCGATCAGCTCCACTGGGTGCTGGGTCGCAACCCCAACGGCTACTCGATGGTCACGCGTGTCGGCAAGGGACCGTCGCGCCTCTACCACATGGAGTGGGGCAACCGCGAGCCGCCGCCGCCCGGCTTCCTCCTCGGCGGGCCCAACGGTCAGGACATGGACTTCCTCGCGCCGGGCGCGCCGGCGAAGGCGCTGCTCTGGGACAACCCGCAGCCGCTGCGCTCGGGCCTGCCGGCGCACAGCCTGTGGCACTGGCGCCAGTCGGACCTCTGGGACGGCGGCTTCGTCGAGGAGGAGTCGTGGACCAAGGGCTGGTGGGCGGTCACCGAGCCCGACATCCTCTACAGCGCGGCGTTCGTGCTCGCGCTCGTGAGCGTGCAGTGACTGCTGGCCGGAGCGAGTGACGATCATGACCGAGTACGCGCTGAACGACGACTGGGAGATGAGCTCGTCGGCCGAGGCCGACGGCGTGTGGCACCCGTGCGACCTACCGGCGACCGTGCTCGGCGTGCTGACCGAGCGCGGCGTCGTGCCCGACCCGTTCCTCGGCACCAACCTGCGCGAGCTGCCCGGCCAGGGCCCGGCCGCGCAGAACTTCTCCAACCACCCGATGCCGGAGGACAGCCCGTTCGCGGTGCCCTGGCGATTCCGGCGCACGTTCCGCGTGCCCGCCGACGCCGGTCCGTACCTGCGGCTGCGCTTCGACGGCGTGAACTACCGCGCGAAGGTGTGGCTCAACGGCGAGCGCCTCGGCGACGATCTCGTCGGCGCCTATCGCGTGTTCGAGCTCGACGTGACCCGCGTCGTCGACCGCGCCGGCGACAACGAGCTCCACGTCGAGCTGACCGCGCCCACGCCGTGCGACCTGGCGATCACCTGGGTCGACTGGAACCCGTCGCCGCCCGACAAGAACATGGGTCTGTGGCGCGACGTCTGGCTCGTCGACAGCGGGCCGGTGGCGCTGCGCGCGCCGTTCGTGACCTCGCGGGTGGCGGCGGACGGCGAGCGCGCGACGCTCGCGATCGAGGGCGACCTCGTCAACCTCTCCGACGAGCCGCAGGTCGCTGTCGTCCACGCGCAGATCGCCGAGCTGCCGGGGCGCGCCGTGCGCCAGGTATTCGAGCTCGCGCCGCGCGAGGCGCGCGCGTTCGCGCTCTCCGCCGACGCGCACGAGGCGCTCGTCGTCGAGCACCCGCGCCTGTGGTGGCCGCGCTTCATGGGCTCACCCGAGCTCTACGGGCTCGAGCTCGACGTCACCGTCGGCCACAACGGGCACGGCGTGGTCTCCGACCGCGACGGCTTCCCGTTCGGCATCCGCGAGGTGACGAGCCGGCTGACCGAACGCGGCCACGCGCGCTACGAGGTGAACGGCAAGCCGCTGCTGGTGCGTGGCGCCGGCTGGGCGCCGGATCTGCTGCTGCGCCGCGACCGCGTGCGCGACCTCGCGCAGCTCGAGTACGTGAAGGCGATGAACCTCAACTGCATCCGGTTCGAGGGCATGCTCGAGCGCGCCGAGGTGCTGGCGTGGTGCGACCGCGAGGGCATCCTGGTGATCGCCGGGTGGTGCTGCTGCGACTGCTGGGAGAAGTGGGAGAAGTGGAGCGAGGCGAACTTCACGATCGCCGCCGAGTCGCTGCGCAGCCAGCTCCGGCGCGCGCGGCGTCACCCGTCGATGCTGGCGTGGTGGTACGGCAGCGACTTCCCGCCGCCGCCACGCGTCGAGCGCGCGTACCAGGACGTGCTCGCCGAGGAGCGCTGGCCCAACGCGTGGCAGTCGAGCGCGGCCAACAAGCCGACCGAGCTGACCGGACCCAGCGGCCTCAAGATGGAGGGACCGTACGAGTACGTGCCGCCCGGCTACTGGCTCGAGGACACCGCGCGCGGCGGCGCGTTCGGCTTCGCCACCGAGATCTCGCCCGGCGCGGCGATCCCGCCGGTCGAGAGCATCCGCCGCATGGTCGGCGACGACCACGCGTGGCCGATCGACGCCGTGTGGAGCTTCCACGCCGGTGGCCAGGAGTTCCACACCGTCATGCGCTTCGTCGACGCGCTGACCGCGCGCTACGGCGAGGCCACGAGCGTCGAGGACCTCGCGATGTGGTCGCAGATCGTCACCTACGAGGGCCAGCGCGCGATGTTCGAGGCCTACACACGCAACAAGTACGGCGCGACCGGCGTGATCCAGTGGATGCTGAACAACAGCTGGCCGTCGATGATCTGGCACCTCTTCGACTGGTACCTGCGGCCGGGCGGCGGCTACTTCGGCACCCGGAAGGCGTGCGAGCCGCTGCACGTCATGTACGCCTACGACGACCGCACCGTGGTCGTGACCAACCAGTGCGCGACCGCGTTCCGCGGCCTGACCGTGCGCGTGCGCGTGGTCGACATCGACGCCGATGGCGTCGCCCAGCCCGCCAGCCTCCCCGAGCAGCTCGTGCGCAACGTCGCCGTCGACGCCGACGACAAGGTCGTGGTGCTGACCCTGCCGCCGCCCGAGCACGCGGTGCGCTTCGTCGATCTCCGCCTGACCGACGCGGACGGTCGTGAGGTCAGCCGCAACCAGTACTGGTTGCCGCGGGAGCCGGACGTCGTCGACTACGCGAACGCGAGCTGGCTGCACGCGCCGACCGCGAAGCACGCCGACCTCACCGCGCTGCGCCGCTTGCCGATCACCTCGGTCACCGCGCGGGCCGTTCGTGCGAGCGACGTCCTCGCCACCCTCACCAACATCTCCGACCGCCTGGCGTTCTTCGTCGAGCTGCGTCTGGTCGACGCGACCGGCGCGGACGTCCTGCCGGTCCTGTGGAGCGACAACTACGTCACCCTCCTCCCTGGCGACGTGGTGTCCCTGCGCGTGTCCGCTCCCTCCGGACGCGTGCTGCCACCGGACCTGCACCTCGAGCTGCGCGGACCGAACGTCTCGCCGCTCCGGGTGCCGATCGCGCAGGACGCCGCGGCCGAGCCAGCCGAAGGGCGCCAGGCGGGAGGTGTTCCCTCGATGCCGCTCGACGAGAGCCCGGGCCCCGCCGCGGCCATCGGCCACGAGCAGACCGCGCGCATGGTGACCTCGATCATCGACGAGTCGCTCGTGCGCGCGCCGTGGTCCCACGCCCGCCGCTGCTGAGACGAACGGGCGCGAACCCATCGCCCCGACGGCCACGCTCACGTGGGGAGCAGGCGCGCCGCGAAGGCCTCGAGGCCTATCCCTGTGTCGTGCGTCTCGCCGTCCCTCCCGACGAGCGTGACCTTGAGGTCCTTGTCGCGCTTCTTCACGGCGAGCCACATCGGTTCTTCGTCGCCGAGGGCCGCGATCGGGTAGTGCGTCTTCGTCGCTTCTGCCGTCGACGCGGCGACTCGCCGCGGATCGAACGTGACCCCGAGCTTCGTCCCCTTCACGTAGCTCGGGGGAGCGACCCACACTCGGCCCTCGAACGCCAGGAAGCGCTCCTCCTCGAACCACGGCCGCAGCGCCTTCGGCACGGTGCCGAACGCGCGCGTCATCACCGCGACCCAGTCGATCGCGCCACCGTCCGGCGTGAAGCCCTCGTCCACGAGGCCGTCGCCCCACGCCCCGGCGAGATCGACGGCACCGTCCCCCCAGCCACACTCTTCGGCCTTGGCACGCGCGCCCCGTGGACCGGTCACGCGCAACAGCGCGACGTCACCGTCCACGCCGACGACCGCCACCTCCTCGCCGCGCGTGTAGCGGGCCGGCGCTTCCCCGGTGAACTCGGCGCGCACGTCGACCCGCAGGAGCGTCTCCGCGCGGTACGTGGAGAGCCCGTCGACACGAGCATACCCCTCGACGCCGAGCGCGGCGAGCTTCGCTTCCGCGGCCGCGATCGCCGCGCTCGCGTCCTCGAAGCGGACGAGCTCGCTCTCGAACGCGCCAAGGGTCGCGCTCTCCGCCGGCGCGCGGCGCATGACGACCATGGTGTCGCCTTCGACCTCCACACGCGCCCAGCGCTCATCTCCCAGCAGATCGATCTTCACGCGTTTCCCTCCAGCAGCGGTCGAGCCCGGCGATGGCTCGGCCGCAAGCCCGTGACAGCGAGGCACGATCCTATCGTGGGCGACGGAGGCGTTGAAGACGATCGGGGCGGCCACCGAGGGGCGTCTCTAGCGAGCGCGATCGACACGCTCCTGCGGGCCAAGACCCCGGCCAAGAACCCGCCCGACGAGGAGAAGGTCCAGTGCGGATGATCAGAACGAGCCGCCGAAGCCGATCTGCATGCCGCTGGGCGACGCGGCGACGCGGGGGACCACGTCGAACGACCGCGCGCGTCTGGCGCGCGCGAGGTACGCGGCGTCGAACGCGACCACGGCGCCGTACGCGATCATGCCGCCGAGGGCCGCGCCACCGATGCCGCAGAAGTCGAGCTCGCGGCTACCGCTGCAGTTCTCCATCGCGGCGCCGACGTACATGCCGGCGAAGACCACGCTGGGGCGAAGCACCATCGACGCGAGCGCCGCACCGCTCCGGCCGTGCGCTCCGTGCACGACGCCGGGGCCGAACGCCATCGTGCCGAGGCCGGCGTAGGCGAGCCCCGGGCTCTCCATCGAGGCGCCGGCGATCATCATCGCGATACCGGCGGCGTCGACGGCGATGATCTGAAGGCCGTAGCCACGCTCCACGACCACGTCTTCCGCCACGACGTCGACAGTCTCCGCGGGCTCGGTCATGGACGGCGGCGTGATGGAGAGCGCGGGGGCGGAGAGGAAGACGACGGTGGCGATCGTGGCGAGCATGGCCCGACCAATAGCAGCGTCTGGGCCACGCACAACCACGCGAGATCATGTTGCCACATGTCGAAAGCCGGTGGCTTTCCACCAGGCGCGCGGAGGGAAGCGTGAGCTCAGCGGGGCGGGCCGCCGGCCTTCTCGAAGTCCCACTCGAAGGCGAGCATGTCGCATGGGCCGCCGTAGCGGATCTCGCCGTCGACGGTGCCCGTGGTCGCGCCGGTGCCGCGCTTCACGTCGCCGTCCCACGCCAGGTCGGACTTGGCCTGCAGCGCGACCACGCACATCTCCTGGTCGCCGATGCCCCAGCCGACCGACGCGGTGCGCGGGTTGTTGAAGCCGCAGGTGAAGCGCACACCCTGAGCGCCGGCGGCGCCCAGATCGAGCGGCGGATCGATGGCGACGCCGAAGTTCTCGCCGTAGCCCTCGTGGCGCATGATCACCTCGCCGTCGCGCGGGCCGCCGGCGATCTCGAGCTGCGCGTACGCGCCGAGCCCGTGGTAGTGCGAGAGCACGTAGTGCAGCTCGTAGGCGAGCGGCCGACCGAGCGTCGACTGGTGATCGTCGGCGAACAGGCACTCGGCGGTGAACGCGGAGCGCGCCATCGGATCGATCGTCAGGTCGTGGTACTGGATGCGCGCCGGCGCCATCTTGGCCGTCACCTGCGACGGCGGGATGGTGTGGACCTGGAGGTGCATCGTCGTCGTCACCGGATCCGGGCTGGCGTTGAGCAGGTGGCTCGAGCCGATGATGCGGCTGTAGGGCGGGATGCGGATCGCGCTGCCGGTGGGCAGCGCCTGGGTCTCCAGCTCCGACTGCGTGCTCAGCGCGAACAGGTAGCCGCCCACGACGGCGGCGTTGAGCTCGACGAAGCCGTGCTCGTCGCACGACCAGGTGCCGTCGGGCAGCGTGTACAGGTTGTCGGGGACGAAGAACCAGTTGGCGTGGTGGTAGGCGCCGTTGTTGCTCTCGCTGACGGCGTTGACCCACAGCTCGGTCGGGTTGTTGAGCGTCCAGCTCTGGCAGGTGTCCTCGTCCTCGACGCCGCCGCCGACCGTGATCGTGCTGACGTCCTTCTCGATCACGCACGGTTCGGTCATCGGATCGCACTCGCCGCCGCCGTCGTCGTCGCCGCCGCCGCAGGCGACGAGGGTCCCCAGGCCCGCTGCACAGAAGAGATAAGCCACGCGCATGGCGCGAAGCTACCTCATCACTGTCCCGGCCGGGGCGCCGAAGTGACGACCTGGGTGGGCTCGGCGTCGTCGAGGTCACGCAGGGCCGCGTCGACGGCCGCCTCGGTCGCGGCGGCCGAGAGGCGCGCGGGCGGCGGCGGCGGCGGCGGCACGGTCTTGCCCTTGGCGCGCGCCGGCGGCGTCGACGACACCGGCGGCAAGGACGGCAGCGACGCCGGACGCACACGTGTCGGCGGCAGCTCGGCCTCGAGCGTGATCGCGGGCTGCAACTCCTCCGGTTGCGCCGCCTGCGCCGGCGGCGCCACGACCACCGTCGGCTCCGGGGTCGGCGGCGGCGCCGACGCAGCCGCAGCCGCGGCCGTCGCCACCGACGTCGGCACACCGGTCGGCGGCGTCTGCGGGAACGGCGGCGCCTCGGCCTCGATGACGAACGCCATCGGCTTCTCCACCGGCGCAGGCGCCGACGTCGTCGACGCGCGCGCCACGGTCGTCCCCATCACCACCGCGCCCATCGGCTCCGACACCTCGGCCTCGCCGATCGCCGCCATCGGCCGCACCGGCGCGTCGTCGAGCTCGACCTCCACGTCGCGCGACTCGACCACCGCCGCCTCGACCAGCCCGAGCGGAACGAACACCCGTTGTGCCTTGGGCGGCAGCGCCTGCACCTTCTTCTCCAGCTCGCTGCGCGACAGGAAGATCTCCTCGCGCCGGTCGCCGCCCAGGAGACGCTTGAGCACCAGCTCGCGCGGCGACAGCGAGTGGCGCGCGATCTCGGTCACCACGGGCGCCATCGCCGCGACCAGACGCTCCACCATCGCGGCCGGGTGCTCGTGCGTCGCCAGCGCCTTGCCGTCGAGCATCGCCGACAACAGCGCGCCGCGCGAGCCGCGCAGCCCGTCGACCGCGGCCTCGACCTTGGCCGCGAACGCGCGCAGCGGTCCCACGTCGCGCTCGTCGGTGTCGAACGCCACCTCGTGCTCGTTCCGCCCCGCACGCTCGATCGTGACGTCGCCGCGGCGGCCGACGCTGATGTCGAACCCGGCGGCGGTCGCATCCGGCGTCGCGCGAACGCGCATCACCGTTCCGGTGGAGGCCACCGTGACGTGCGTGAGGTGGTGGCGCCCGAGCTTGTGCGGCACCATCTTCACCTCCTTCTTGAGCCAGCCCGCGGTCTCCGGCGCGTGCACCTCCACGCCCTCGGCGAGCTTGTCGACGCGCAGCTAGTGCCCGAACACCGACGACGGCGGGATGTCGAGCACCATCGTGACCTCGAGCCCCCAGCCGACGCGCTGCACCAGCCGGGCGTCGAAGCCAGCGCCGTTCCATTGCACGGTGGACGTCTCGTCGGCGTCCGGCAGGTCGTGGGTGGCGAGCAGCGCTCCCAGCGCGCTGACGCACCGCTCCCGCAGCCGCTGGAGCTCGCCCACGATCTGGTCGGTGTCGGTGCCCTGACCGCCGCGCACCTTCAGGATCTCGCGCTTCACCGCGTCGCTGATCGAGGCCGCCACCGACGCGGCGCAGCGGTTCACCGGGGCGTCCCCCTGCGTGTACGACTCGACCGCCGCCAGCGCCACGCGCCCGAAGTGCTCGATCGCACGGGCCGCCTCCTCCGCCGAGCGGTCCCGCAGCGTCTTCTTCTCGCGGGCCTGGACCAGACCGTGCTCTGCCTGCAGGACCGCGACGCCGAAGTCGATCGCGTCCCTCAGGAAGGCCAGGTAGTTGATCTCGAGCGCCGACTCTGAGGAATCGCCGTAGAGATACCGCATCGTGAACCTCCAGCGGACATGGTAACAGCGTCTGCGTCCGGCCGCGTCGTCGCGCCGGAAAGCGTAATGGGCCACACGTCGACCACTCGCAACCGCTGGGCCGCGGAGCTCGAGGCGCGCGCACGCACACACTGGACCCAGGCGCGCACCGACGCGCTCCTCCGCGGCAAGCAGGTGCTCATCAAGCCCGGCGACGCCGCCCCGCTCCTCCGCGCGCTCGGCCTGCTCGACGCCGACGCGTCGCTGCCGCCGGCGCAGGTCCGCAAGTACTTCCAGGTGAACCACATGGTCGGCGTGCTCGGCCCGGCGTTCGCCGAGCTGCGCGCGCGCCATCCCCGCGTCCGGCTCCTCGACGCGGGCTGCGGCCGCTCGTACCTGACGCTCCTGCTGGCCTGGTGCGGCGAGCACGTGTGGCGGCACCCCGTCGAGGTGCTCGGCGTCGATCGCAACGCCGACGTGATCGACGAGTGTCGCCGGCGCACCGAGCTGGCGCAGCTCGATCACGTCGCGCGCTTCGAGGTCGGGGCGCTCGACGACGCCGCGCACCACGCGACCGGCGTCCACGGTGTCATCGCGCTGCACGCCTGCGACACCGCCACGTGCGACGCGATCGCGATCGGCGTCGCGCGCGGGGCCGAGCTGGTCGCCGTCGCGCCCTGCTGTCAGGCCGAGCTGGCCCGCGGCTGGCGCGCGCTCGCCGACGCCGGCGCCGACGGCGAGCTCGGGCCCATCTGGCGCACGCCGCACCTGCGCCGCGAGACCGCCGCCCACCTCACCGACGCCATGCGCATGCTGCTCCTGCGCGCCGCCGGCTACGAGGTCACCGCGATCGAGTTCATCGGCGCCGAGCACACGAGGAAGAACACCCTCATCCGGGCGATGCGGCGCGCTGAGCAGGATGACGCGGCCCGCCGCGAGTATCAAACCTTGGTGCGTGCGACCGGCGGCGTCGGACTTCGCTTGGAGGAGCGGCTGCGTCACCTGTAGATTGCGGCGTCATGCCCGCGGCCGTCCCTCCCACCGTCCCCTCGATCCCGTCCCGCGCGCGCGTCGTCGTCATCGGCGGCGGCGTCATCGGTTGCTCGGTCGCCTACCACCTCGCCCACATGGGGTGGAAGGACGTCGTCCTGCTCGAGCGCGACCGCGTCACCTCCGGCACCACGTGGCACGCCGCCGGCCTGATGGTGACCTTCGGCTCGACGTCGGAGACGTCGACCGAGATGCGCAAGTACACGCGCGACCTCTACGCGCGCCTGCCGGCCGAGACCGGGCAGGCCACCGGGTTCAAGCCCGTCGGCTTCATCGAGGTCGCGGGTGATCGCGACCGCCTCGAGGAGTACCGGCGCGTGTCGGCGTTCAACCGTCACTGCGGCGTCGACGTGCACGAGATCTCGCCGGCGCAGGTCGAGGATCTCTTCCCGCTGGCGAGGACCGACGACCTCCTCGCCGGCTTCTACGTCAAGGAGGACGGCCGCGCCGATCCGGTCGACGTCACGATGGCGCTGGCCAAGGGCGCGCGCCTGGCCGGCGCCACGATCATCGAAGGCGTCGCGGTCACGGGCGTGACCAGGCAGCGCGGCGTCGTCACCGGCGTGACCACGACCGCCGGCGACATCGAGGCCGAGTACGTCGTCAACTGCGCCGGCATGTGGGCGCGCCAGCTCGGCCAGCGGTCGGGCGTGAACATCCCGCTGCAGGCCGCGGAGCACTACTACCTCATCACCGAGAAGATCCCGTCCTTGTCGGCGTCGTTCCCCGTGCTCGAGGACCCGAGCTCGTACGGCTACTTCCGCGAGGAGGTCGGTGGGCTCATGATCGGCATGTTCGAGCCGGTGTGCGCGCCGTGGAAGGTGGGCGGCATCCCCGACGACTTCTCGTTCGGCGAGATCCCGCCCGACTGGGACCGCATGACGCCGTACCTGGAGAAGGCGATGGCGCGCGTGCCCATCTCGCTCGAGGTCGGCGTGAAGAAGTTCTTCTGCGGCCCCGAGAGCTTCACGCCCGATCTCCAGCCGTGCGTCGGCGAGGCGCCCGAGCTGAAGCACTACTTCGTCGCCGCCGGCCTCAACTCGATCGGCATCCTCACCGGCGGTGGCCTCGGCCGCGTGCTCGCCCACTGGATCATCCACGGCCGCCCCGACGTCGACGTGACGGCGATGAACATCGATCGCCTGCACGTCTACCAGGCCAACCCCGAGTACCGGCGGACGCGCACCGTCGAGTCGCTGGGCATGGTCTACCAGTGCCACTACCCGACCCGCTCGATGGAGACCGCGCGCGGCGCCAAGACGTCGCCGTTCCACGAGCGCCTCGCCGCGCGCGGCGCCTACTTCCGCGACGTGAGCGGCTGGGAAGGCGCCGACTGGTACGCGCCGGCCGGCACCGCGCCCGATCCGGGCCCGCTGTCCTGGGGGCGCCAGCGCTGGTTCCCGCACTGGCAGGCCGAGCACGAGGCGGCGCGCACCGGCGTCATCCTCATGGACATGTCGTTCATGTCGAAGTTCCTGGTGCAGGGCCGCGACGCCGGGCGCTGCCTGAACTGGATCTCGGCCAACAACGTCGACGGTGCGCCCGACACGATCACGTACACCCAGTGGCTCGACGCGGGCGGCGGGCTCCAGGCCGACCTCACCGTCACCAAGCTCGGCGACGAACGGTACTGGGTCGTCGCGTCGGACACCGTGCACCGCCACGTCGAGACCTGGATGCGCCGCCACCTGGACGAGCACCACGCGTTCGTCACTGACGTGACGTCGGCGTACGCCCAGCTCAACATCCAGGGCCCGCGCTCGCGCGAGCTGATGGCGCTCGTCACCGGCGCCGACATGTCGAACGAGGCGTTCCCGTTCCGGCGCGCGCAGGAGATCGACATCGGCTTCGCCCGCGTCCTGTGCATCCGCATCACGTATCTCGGCGAGCTCGGCTACGAGCTCTACATCCCCGCCGAGCAGGCGACCCACGTCTACGATCGCCTGGTCGCCGCGGGCGCGCGCGTCGGCCTCCGCCACGCCGGCCTCAAGGCGCTGGCGAGCCTGCGCATGGAGAAGGCGTACCGCGACTACGGTCACGACATCGACAACACCGACAGCGTCCTCGAGGCCGGCCTCGGCTTCGCCGTCGATCTGAAGAAGCCGGGGGGCTTCCTGGGCAAGGACGCCGTCGTCGCCCAGAAGGCCGCCGGCCCGCTCTCGAAGCGCCTCCTCCAGATCCTGGTGAAGGACCCGGAGCCCCTGCTCTTCCACGCCGAGGTCGTCTACCGCGACGGCCAGCCGCTCGGCTACATCCGCGCCGCGTCGTATGGCCACACGCTGGGCGGCGCGGTCGGCCTCGCCATGATCGCGTCGGGCGACGGCGCGTCGATCGACCAGGCCTGGATCGATCGCGGCCGGTGGGAGGTCGACATCGCCGGCACGCGGTATCCCGCCGTCGCCTCGCTCCGGCCGCTGTACGATCCGACCAACGAGCGCGTGAAGATGTGACGTCGTCCCCGGGTCAGCCGAAGCGACCCTCGACGTAGTTGGCGGTGCGCTCGTCCTTGGGCGAGAGGAAGAGATCCTCGGTGCGGCGGTGCTCGATCACCTGGCCGAGCAGCATGAACACGCACTCGTCGCTGATGCGGCGGGCCTGCGCCATGTTGTGCGTGACGATGATGATCGTGTAGCGGTCGCGCAGCTCGCGGATGAGCTCCTCGACGCGCGCCGTGGCCGCCGGGTCGAGCGCCGAGCAGGGCTCGTCCATGAGCAGGACCTCGGGGCGCAGCGGCAGGAGCCGCCCGATGCACAGCTTCTGCTGCTGCTCGAGCGAGAGCGTCGTCGCGCGCTGGCCGAGCTTGTCCTTGAGCGCGTCCCAGAGCCCGACCTCCTTGAGCGACGCCTCGACCGCATGGTCGAGCTCGTCGCGGCGACGCTTCGCGCGCGGCACGTGCACCTTGAGCCCGAAGAGGATGTTCTCCCGGACCGAGAGCGGCAGCGGGTTGGGCCGCTGGAACACCATGCCGACCCGCTTGCGCAGCTCGACGAGGTCGACCTCCGGCGCGTAGACGTCCTCGCCGAGGATCCGGACCGTGCCCTCGGTGCGCACCCCGTCGATCCGCTCGTTGATGCGGTTGAAGCAGCGCAGGAGCGTCGACTTGCCGCAGCCCGAGGGACCGATGAGCCCGGTCACCCGGCCGTGCTGGACCTCGAGACTGACGTCGATCAACGCCTGGAACTTGGTGTACCAGAGGTTGAGGTTCTCGGTGATGACACCCTGGTGGTGCGGCCGGCTCATCCGAAGTTCCCGTGCACGTAGTCGAAGGTGCGGCGGTCGCGCGGGTTACGGCCGAACAGCTCCTCGGTCGGCCCGACCTCGACCAGCTCGCCCATCAGCATGAACGCGGTGCGATCGGCGAGGCGCCGCGCCTGCTGGACCAGGTTGGTGACGAGGAAGATCGTCATCGACTTGCGCAGCTCCTTCAGGACCTCCTCGATGCGCATCGTCGTCACCGGGTCGANNGCCGAGGTCGCCGAGGCGCTGCTCGACCTCCTCCCACAGCGCGGCCTGGCGCAGGCAGCGCTCGACCAGCCCGTCGAGCAGCTTCTTGTCGGTGATCCCCGCCATGCGCGGCGCGAACGCGACGTTGTCGTAGATCGACATCGGCAGGCCGACCGGCAGCGGCGCGACCATGCCGATGCGGCGGCGCAGGCGCGAGACGTCGCGCATGCGGTAGACGTCCTCGCCGTCGATGCGCACCTCGCCGGTGACCCTGGCGCCCGGCGTGTTCTCCAGCGTGCGGTTGAGGACGCGCAGGAGCGACGTCTTGCCCGAGCCCGCCGGCCCGATGATGCCGATGATCTCGTTGGTCGCGACCTCGAGGCTCAGCTTCTCGATCGCGGTCTTGTCGCCGTAGCGCACCGTCAGATCGCGGAAGGAGATCTTGGCGTGCGGCACTACCACTTGCGCCGCCTCCGGATGCGCGAGCGGATGACGATCGACACGGCGTTGATGAGCACCACCATCATCACGAGGACCAGCGCGGTGCCGTACGTGATCTCCTGCGGCACGTTCTGGACCTGCGTCGACAGGGTGAACAGGTGCATCGACAGCGCCATCGTCTGGTCGTTCACCGACGAGGGCAGGAACGGCACGAACACCGCCGCCCCGGTGAAGATGATGGGCGCGGTCTCGCCGGCCGCGCGCGACACCTGCAGGATGACGCCGGTGAGGATGCCGGCGATCGAGTTGGGGAGGACGACGTGGCGGATCGTCTGCCACCGCGACGCGCCGACGTTCCAGCACGCCTCGCGGAACGACATGGGCACGGCGGCGAGCGACTCCTTGGTGCTCGCGATGATCACGGGCAGCGTCATGATGGCGAGCGTCAGCGACGCCGAGAGGATGCTGGTGCCGAACTGGAAGAACAGCACGAACGCACCGACGCCGAAGAGCGCGTGCACGATCGACGGCACGCCGGCGAGGTTGACGATCGCCAGGTGGATGATGCGCGTCACCCACGAGTCGCCCGCGTACTCGTTCAGGTACACCGCGGCGAGCACGCCGATCGGCGCCGACACCAGCAGTGACACACCGACCAGCCACATCGTGCCGACGATCGCCGGCCAGATGCCGCCGGCGGTCATGCCGCGGACCGGCTCCGAGAACAGGAACTCGAACGACAGCGCCGGCGCCCCGCGCATCACGAGCAGGCCCAGGATGGCGAGCACGGGCAGGACCAGGAGCACGGTCACCGCCATGAGCACGTAGAACGCGGCGGTCTGGGTCCGGTGGCGGCGCCGCGACTCGCGGGAGGTGGCGAAGACGGCCATGGTCAGCGCTTCTTCACCCCGCGGATCACGAGGTCCGCGGTCAGGTTGACGAGGAAGGTGATGAGGAACAGGAGGGATCCCAGGACGAACAGCACGCGGTAGTGCGGTGATCCCTGGGCCGTCTCCCCGAGCTCCGACGCGATCGTCGCGGTGATCGTCCGCACCGAGTCGAGCGGACCGTCGGGCACGTTGACCGAGTGGCCGGTCGCCATGAGCACCGCCATCGTCTCGCCGATCGCGCGGCCGACGCCGAGCAACACCGCGGCGAGGAGCCCGTTGCGGGCCGCCGGCAAGAGCACGCGCCACGTCACCTGCCAGCGGGTCGCGCCCATGGCCTCGGCGGCCTCGCGATAGCTATCGGGCACGGCCTTGAGCGCGTCCTCGCCGATCGACACCATGATCGGCACGCTCATGAGCGCGAGCAAGATCGCGCCGTTGAGCACGTTCAAGCCGACGGGCGTGTCGAACAGCTCGATGATGAGCGGGTTCATGATCACGAGGCCGATGAAGCCCCAGACCACCGACGGGATGGCGGCGAGCAGCTCGATGACGATCTTCAGGATCTCCCTGGTCCGGCCGCGACAGAACTCGGAGACGAAGATCGCGGCGCCGAGCCCGAGCGGCACCGCCATCAGCATCGCGAGCAACGTGACCGCGAGCGTGCCGGCGATGAGCGCGAACGCGCCGTACCGCGGGTTGTCGGAGTCCGGGTACCACTCCTTGCTGGTCAGGAGCTCGCCGATGTCGAGCCCACCGAAGAGGAGCGGGGCGGCTTCGCGGAAGACGAAGTAGAAGATGCCGAAGACGAAGATGACCGCGCTCACCCCGCAGACGCGGATGAGTGTCTCGATCACGAGCTCCTTGGCGCGATGCAACCGCTCGCGCGCAGGAGACCGGCCCTGGACGACGCCTTCGCTCACTTGTGGCGCTGGTCGGCGGGCAGCGGAGCGTAGCCGGTACGCTCGACGATGACCTGGCCCGCGTCGGAGCGAACCCACGCGAGGTACGCCGCCACGTCCCCGGTGGGCTCACCGTTGGTGATCATGTAGAGCGGGCGCGAGAGCTTGTATGCACCGCTGAGCGCCGCCTGGAGCGACGGCTCCACGCACGCCTCGCTGTCCTCCCTGGAGAGGCACACCCAGCGCACCTCGTCGTTCTTGTAGCCCATGCCGCTGTAGCCGATGGCGCACGGCGTGTGGGCGACGAGATCGACGACGTCCTTCGAGCCCGACATGTCCCGCGAACCCAGCTTGAAGTCCTTGCCCTCGCCGAGCGTCCACTCGCGGAAGTAGGCGTACGTGCCGGAGTTGTTCTGCCGGCCGGCGCGGACAATTTCCTGGCCCGAGCATCCCGGAACTTCGACACCGAGGTCAGTCCACTTGGTGCACGTACCCTCCTTGCCGTAGATGCACGCGAGCTGGGCCTGCGTGATCTTCTGCAACGGGTTGTTCTTGTGCACGTAGATCGCGAGCGCGTCGTAGCCGATCTTGTGCTCGACGGCGTCCTTGCCGCTCGTCTTCTTCGCGTTCGCCTTCTCCGCGTCCTTCATCTCCCGGCTGGCGTTGGCGATGTCGACGGTGCCGTTCTGCAACGACGCGATGCCGACCCCGGTGCCACCGCCGGACACCGCGATCGCGACCCCGGGCGCGACCTTGCGGTACTCCTCGGCGAGGGCCTGCGCCAGGTTGATCATCGTGTCCGAACCCTTGTTCTGGATCATCTTGGACTTCTTGCCGCAGCCGGCCGCCAGGACGATCCCGAACGTGATCCAGAGAGCCTTGCGCATCATCGATCCTCCTCGAGCTCGACGTGCGCGCCGAGCAGACTGTCGACGAGCTCCTCGATCTTCGAGTGCAGCTCGCGGTAGACGGCGTCGTACGCCGCAGTGACCTCCGCCGGCGTCCCGGCCGTCTTCGCCGGGTTGGCGATGTCCCACTCCAGCACCAGGGCGGCGTACGGCACCGGCGGGCACGCCTCCGCGGCCGCGGGCGACAGCGTGACGACGACCTTGAAGTCCTCGATCTTGCCGACGTCGGCGAGCGCCTTGGGGCGCTGGCGGGTGATGTCCACGCGCTTGCCGGACATGAACTTCGCGGTGGCCGGATCGAGCTGCGCCGCCGGGGTGATCCCGGCGCTCGAGAAGATGAGGTTCACCGGCGCGAGCTGGCGGGCGATCGCCTCGGCCATCTGCCCCTGGATCTCGTTGGTGTCGTCGAGGAACAGCACGCGGATGTCGTCTCGCATCGTGTGGCGCTGCACGTCGCCGCGGGTCGCGTAGATCGCCTCCTCGGCGATGTTGCAGGCGCGATCGGCGACGCGCTCGATGCGGTTGAGCACGCCGAGGAGCACGAACGGCACGGTGAGATCGGTGGTCCTGCCGCTCTCCGACGGATGCGAGAGGAGATGGAAGATCTCGTTGTTCATCCGGTTGACCTGGCGGTCGTTGAGCAGGACCTGCTGCGCGAGCTGGTCGTCACCGTCGAGGAACGCGCGCACGGCCTGCCGCAGCATCTGGAACGACACCCGCGCCATCTCGAACAGCCGCTCGGGCTCGGCCTGCTCCTTGATCGCCGAGAGCGTCACGGCGCGACGCGCCATCGCCTCGGCGTAGTCGCCGATGCGCTCGAGCTCGGCGTTGACCTTGACCGTGGCGATGATGAAGCGCAGCTGGGCCGACACCGGCATGTGGCGGACCAGGAACTCCTGGCACAGCCGATCGATGTGGCGCTCGAGCATGTCGATGCGGTTGTCGAGCAGGACCACCGAGTACGCCAGGCGGCGGTCGCGGTTGGCGATCGCCGCGATCGCGTCGTCGAGGGCGCGCAGCACCAGCTCCGACATGTGGCGAAGGCGGCGGCGGATCACGCCGAGGTCGTGCTCGACGCGCTCGTGGACGTGGATCTGAGGAGGCTGCTCGGCCATGGTGCTCCGCGGGTCGGCTCAGGACTTCTGGAGGATGATGCTCTCGATGATGTTGGCGACGTCCTCGCAGCGGTCGGTCGCCTGCTCGAGCAGCTCGTAGATCTCTTTCCACTTGATGAGCGTGATCGGGTCCTTCTCGGTGCGGAACAGCTTGCCGAGGGCGGTGCGCAGGATCGTGTCGCCCTCGTTCTCGAGGCGATTGATCTCGATGCAGCGCTCGAGCACGCCGCGATCGCCGCGCACGTAGCGCATGCCGCCCAGCGCGGCCGCGATCTGCTCGGCCGATCGGACGATCACGCTGGCGAGCTCCCGGCACTCCGACGTCGTGCGCGTGAGGTCGTAGAGCACGAAGCGCTCCGACGCCGCCTCGATCCCGTCGACGATGTCGTCCATGCGCGTGACCAGGCGGTAGACCTCGTCACGGCCGAACGGGGTCCGGGGCGAGCGGTGCAGCGCCTCCACGCACTGGTGCGTGATGCTGTCGGCCTCCGACTCGATCTGCTTGATCTCGCGGGCCCGCTTCTCGAAGTCGTCGCCGTGCTCGGCGAGGGACTGGAACGCCTTGGCGGCCGCGACGATGCGCGCCGCGTGACGCTCGAACAGGTCGAAGAACGGGGTCTCGCGCGGGAAGAGACGCTCGAGCATGTTCGTGCGCGTTCCTAACACACGGAACCCGCCGCGTTAGACCGATTCCGTCAAAAAGTTCGCGCGTCTGCGACCCGAAAGTCACCGAAGCGTGAAAGCCGCCGCTCCCGGAGACCGTCACGGCCGCGTCACCTCGCCGTCACCGACCGTATGCTACGGCTGTAGCCATGCTCGGTCTCTGCCTCATCGTCGAAGACGAGGTCGACCTCGCCACGACCCTCGAGTACAATCTCGCGCGCGAGGGGTACCAGGTGCGCGTCGCACACACCGGGCGCGAGGGCCTCGAGTCGGCGGTGATGGAGCCGACGCCCGACGTGATCGTGCTCGATCTGATGTTGCCCGATCTCTCCGGCACCGAGGTCTGTCGCCGGCTGCGCGAGAACGATCGCACGCGCGAGATCCCGATCGTGATGTGCACCGCCAAGGGCAGCGAGATCGATCGGGTCGTCGGGTTCGAGGTCGGGGCCGACGACTACGTCGTCAAGCCGTACAGCGTGCGCGAGCTGGTGCTGCGCATCCGCGCGCTGCTCCGGCGGGCGCAGAAGTCGGACGCCGAGCCCGAGACGCTGCGCTTCGGCCGGCTGAAGGTGGATCGCGAGGCGCACCGGGCGTGGGTGGACGAGGACGAGATCGCGCTCACGGCGCTCGAGTTCCGGCTGCTGTACGCGTTCCTGTCGCGCAAGGGGCGGGTGCAGACGCGCGAGACGCTGCTCTCGGATGTCTGGGGCATCGACGCCGACGTCACCACGCGCACCGTCGACACGCACGTGAAGCGCTTGCGCGAGAAGCTGGGCGACGCTGGTCAGTACATCGAGACCCTGCGCGGCGTGGGCTACCGTTTCCGCGATCAGCCCGACGAAGCCACCTGACGGTGGTGGCAAACTGGTGCCGCCCCCGTGAACCTCGGCATCGGCTCCAAGCTCTTCCTCACGTCCGTCGGCATCATCGTCATCGTCGAGAGCACGGCGGCGATCGTCCTGCGCAACGAGGTGCGCGAGACCCTCGAGGAGGTGACCGCGCTCGAGCTGGTGCGCCACGCCGAGAGCGCGCGCATCAGCCTCGAGACCATGCCCGATCTCGACGGGCCCCGGGGCCAGGCGCTGGTCGAGCAGATCGCGAAGGCGACCCACACCGAGGTCGAGATCTTCGACGCGGAGGGCAACGTCCTCGCCGACACCGATCCCGGCGGGTTCGACGACGTGCTCTCGCTGCCCGAGGTCCGGGCGGCGCTCGACCCCGACGTGCGCGGCGGGAGCGCCTACCGCGGCGGCCGCGTGCTCGTCGCGCGGCCGTTCCGCTACGGCGACGGGCTCGCGGTGGTGCGGCTCGCGGCGACCCGCAAGGCGCTCGATCGCGCGTACGACCGACTGTGGGTGCTGCTCATGATCGGCGCCGGGATCGGGCTCGTGGTCGCGCTCGGCATGACGCTCACGGCGACCGCGCTCATCCGGCGGTCGCTGCGGCGGCTGGCCACGTCGGCGGCGCAGGTCGCCGCGGGTGGCGCGCGCCGGATCGCGATCGAACCGCAGGGTGAGATGGGCGAGGTCGGCGACTTCATCAACCGCATGGCCGACGACGCCGAGCGGACAGTGCGCGCGCTGGTCCACGAGCGCGCGCTCCTGGGCTCGGTGCTCGACGGCATGAGCCAGGGCGTGATCGCGCTCGACGGCGAGCGGCGGATGACGCTCGTGAACCCGGCGGCGCGCGAGATGCTCGATCTGCCGCTGCCGGTCGGCGAGGCGTTCATCGATCAGGTGCGCATCCCCGCCGTCGTGTCCCTGGTCGAGCAGGTGCCGGCGACCGGCGAGGCCGAGCTGACGACGCCCGCCGGCAAGCGGATCGCCGCGCGCGTCCACCCGCAGCGCGACGACGCCGGCTGCATCCTCGTGCTCGAGGACGTGACCGACCTGCGGCGGCTCGAGACCATCCGCCGCGACTTCGTCGCCAACGTCTCGCACGAGCTGCGCACCCCGGTGAGCGTCATCCGCGCCAACGCCGAGACGCTGCTGGGCGGCGCCAAGGACGACCCGGCGTTCGCCGGCCGGCTCATCGACGGGCTGCACCGCAACGCCGAACGCCTGGCGCGCATCATCGCCGACCTGCTCGATCTGTCGCGGCTCGAGGCCGGCCACTACCGCATCGAGCGCACGCCGGTCGACGTCCTGGCGACGGCGCAGCAAGCGGTGGCGGCGCTCGAGCGCAACGCGGCGGCCAAGCAGGTGAACGTCCGGCTCGACGTGGCCGCCGGCGTGAGCGTGATCGCCGACGGCAAGGCGCTCGACCAGATCCTCGTGAACCTCATCGACAACGCGATCAAGTACACGTCGCAGGCGGGGAACGTGGTGGTGGAGGCGCGGGCGCTCGGGAGCGACGCGCGCGGGCGGGTGCGCATCACGGTGGCCGACGACGGGCCGGGCATCGCGGCGCACCACCGCGAGCGCATCTTCGAGCGCTTCTACCGGGTGGACCCGGGGCGGTCGCGCGACGTCGGCGGCACCGGCCTGGGCCTGTCGATCGTGAAGCACCTGGTCGAGAGCATGGGCGGGACGGTGGGCGTCGAGGGCAACGAGCCGAGCGGAACCGTGTTCTGGATCGAGCTACCGGCCGCGGGCGTGGCGTAAGGTCGGGGCATGAAGACGTGGAGAGTCCTCGCCGCGGTCGTGCTCGTGGCCGCGTGCTCCGGGTCGAAGAAGGAAGAAGGCACGGGTACGGGCACGGGCACGGGCACGGGCACGGGCACGGGCACGGGCACCGGGGGGCCGGTCGTGCTGACGTCCGGTGGCGCGGACGCGGGGCTGCTGCCGGTGATCGACCGCACCGAGGACGTGAAGGCCGTGTTCGCGACGTGGAGCGAGCCCGACGGCGTGCGCAAGCTCCACGAGGCGGCGCACCCGCGCTTCCAGGAGAGCGTGAAGCAGGCGGAGCTGCAGATCTTCCGCGACGACTTCACCACCGTGATGGGGGCGCTCGTCGGCGTGACCAGCGCGACCAGCGCGCGCCGGCAGGCGCCCGACGGCGTCGTGGAGAGCCTCGTCTTCGGCCAGGTGCAGTTCACCCGGGGGCCGGTGCCGTTCGAGATCGTGTTCGCCGAGGACGCCGCCGGGGGCGCCGTGCGGCTGGTCAACCTCAAGATGGAGGTGCCGAAGCAGTTCAAGCCCGAGCCCGACCGGACGAAGGCGCGCGCGGTGGCGAAGGCCGCGGCCGACGCGATCCTCGCCGGCAGCTACGACCGGCTCGACGCGCTCAGCCTGCCGCGCCTGCGCGCCGGCCGGACGAAGGACGACGCCGTGCAGCTCGGGAAGCTGCTGGCCGAGCTGGGCGGCGCCATTCGCCTCGAGCTGGTCAAGGACGAGGCGTGCGGCGAGGTCCAGCACTGCATCACGTACCACGCAGTGGGCGCGAAGATGGGCGCCACCATCGACCTCAAGGTCGCCGCGCCGATGGCGACGTGGCGCGTGAACGACTGGTCGTTCGCGATGGACGACGCCAAGAACGCGAAGCAGGGAGCTTCCTCACCATGAAGACGCGTGCCGCGATCGCCCTGGAAGTGAACAAGCCGCTCGTCGTCGACGAGGTCGATCTCGAGGGACCGAAGGCTGGCGAGGTGCTCGTCGAGCTCAAGGCCACCGGCGTGTGTCACACCGACGAGTTCACCCGCAGCGGCGCCGACCCCGAGGGCCTGTTCCCGGTGATCTTCGGCCACGAGGGCGCCGGCGTCGTGCTCGAGGTCGGCGCGGGCGTGACCAGCGTGGCCCCCGGCGATCACGTGATCCCGCTCTACACGCCCGAGTGCCGCGCGTGCAAGTCGTGCCTCTCGCGCAAGACCAACCTGTGCACGGCGATCCGCGCGACGCAGGGCAAGGGCATGATGCCCGACGGCACGAGCCGCTTCTCGTACCGCGGCAAGCCCGTGCACCACTACATGGGCTGCTCGACGTTCGCCAACCACACGGTGCTGCCGGAGATCGCGCTGGCCAAGGTGCGCAAGGACGCGCCGTTCTCCTCGATCTGCTACCTCGGGTGCGGCGTGACGACCGGCGTGGGCGCGGTCCTGTGGACGGCGAAGGTGGAGGCCGGCGCCAACGTCGTGGTCTTCGGGTTGGGCGGCATCGGCCTCAACGTGGTGCAGGGCGCGAAGCTGGTCGGCGCCAACATGATCATCGGCGTCGACATCAACCCGGCGCGCGAGGCGCTGGGCAAGAGCTTCGGCATGACCCACTTCGTGAACCCGCGCGAGGTGAAGGGCGACCTCGTCGCCCACCTCGTCGAGTTGACCGGCGGCGGCGCCGACTACAGCTTCGAGTGCATCGGCAACGTCGACGTGATGCGCGCCGCGCTCGAGTGCTGCCACAAGGGCTGGGGCGAAAGCATCATCATCGGCGTCGCCGGCGCCGGGCAGGAGATCCGCACGCGGCCGTTCCAGCTCGTCACCGGCCGCGTCTGGAAGGGCACGGCCTTCGGCGGCGCCCGCGGCCGGACGGACGTGCCGAAGATCGTGGACTGGTACATGGACGGCAAGATCCAGATCGATCCGATGATTACCCATGTCCTGACGCTGGAAGAGATCAACAAGGGCTTCGACCTG
>DDTA01000329.1:12661-57110 GCA_002344285.1 Myxococcales bacterium UBA2376 | reverse complement strand
GACGTCGACACCGACGGCGACGGCGACAACGACGCGTTCTCGGCGGGCATTCTGGTGGACGTCTCGCCTGCGTCGTTCGCCACGGAGGGCGGCTCGGTGCAGCCCCCCGCCGAGAACTGCGGCTCCGACGCCGACGAGGACGGCGACGGCCTGGTGAGCTGCGACGACCCGTTCTGCTGGGATGACACGAACTGCGGCGCGCTCGGCCACACGGAGTGGTGCCGCAACGGCATCGACGACGACGGCGACGGCGACACCGACGACGAGCCCTGACTCAGCCGCCCACGAGGGCGCCGCCCTTCAGAACGAAGCGTTTTTCCATCGTGAGCGTGGGGGGCGTGTCCTCGGGCACGCCGTCGTCGCGGCCGAGCATCTTCACCAGCACGCCGCCCTTGGGGTGCGGCGAGAGGCGGTCGACGAGCACGTTCTTGCCGAGGCGGACCGTCGTTACCCGGCCCGCGTTCGTGATGACGGCGAGGTAGTGGACCTTGAGCGCGCCGTCGTCTTTCGTCACGACCACCGCGCAGTCCGTCGAGCCGTCACCGTCGAAGTCGGCGTCGCTGCGGGCCTGGGTGAGATCCGTGGCGACGATGTCGTCGGGGCCGGCCCCCGTCTTCACCTCGTGCATGCCGTCCTTGAGCGTGACCGGTGTCCCGTCGAGCTCGTAGGTCAGGTTCTTGGGGTCACCCGGGAACGGGCCGCCCACGACGGGCGGGGCACCGCTGCACGAGGCGACCAAGAGGGCGAGGAGCGGGAGGAGCGGACGCACCATGGCGACCCGAAGTTACAGTAACGTGGCTCCTGTGGACCGGTTCGTCTGCATCCACGGGCATTTTTACCAACCCCCACGCGAGAACGCGTGGCTCGAGCGGATCGAGCGGCAAGACTCGGCCCACCCGTTCCGGGACTGGAACGAGCGGATCGACGCCGAGTGCTACCGTCCGAATGCGCGCGCGCGCATCCTCGACGGCGACGATCGCATCGTGGAGCTCTCGAACAACTACGCGCGCACGAGCTTCAACTTCGGCCCGACGCTCCTCTCCTGGATGCAGGTGCACGCGCCGCGCACGTACGCGGGGGTGCTCGCCGCCGACAAGGAGAGCATCGCGCGCTTCGGCCACGGGTCGGCGATCGCGCAGGCCTACGGACACCTGATCCTGCCGCTCGCTTCGGCGCGCGATCGGCGAACGCAGGTGCGCTGGGGCGTGCGCGATTTCGAGCACCGCTTCGGCCGCAAGCCCGAGGGCATGTGGCTGCCCGAGACGGCCGTTTGCACCGACTCGCTCTTGGCCCTCGCCGAGGCCGGCATCCGCTTCACGATCCTCTCGCCTCGCCAGGCCAAGACGATCTGGCAGAAGGGCACTCCGGCGGCCGTCGAGGTGAACGAAGCCACGCTCGACACG
Source organism: Myxococcales bacterium UBA2376 (assembly GCA_002344285.1). Classification (GTDB taxonomy): domain Bacteria; phylum Myxococcota_A; class Polyangia; order Haliangiales; family Haliangiaceae; genus UBA2376. The sequence goes on along the minus strand of DDTA01000329.1, from coordinate 55,707 downwards.
CGTCGCCCCTACCGCGTCGACCTCGGCGGCGGGCGATCGATCGCGGTGTTCTTCTACGACGGCGCGACGTCACAGGCGATCGCCTTCGAGCGCCTCTTGTCGAGCGGTGACACGTTCGCAGGCCGGCTCTTGGGCAGGTTCCAGGGCGGCGGCCCCGAGCTCGTCCACGTCGCGACCGACGGCGAGACGTACGGCCACCACCACCGCTTCGGCGAGATGGCGCTCGCCTACGCGCTCGATCGCATCGACGCGTCAGAGACGGTGGCCCTCACCAACTACGCCGCGTTCCTCCGGCGCTTTCCGCCCGAAGACGAGGCGGTCGTCGTCGAGAACAGCTCGTGGAGCTGCGCCCACGGCGTGGGCCGCTGGAGCGCGGACTGCGGCTGCCGCACGCGCGGCGACTCGAACCAGGCCTGGCGCGGGCCGCTGCGCCGCGCGCTCGACGACCTGCGAGATCGCATCGACGAGGTCTTCGAGGCCGAGGCGGCCGGCGTGCTCCGCGACCCGTGGGCGGCGCGTGACGCGTACATCGACGTGGTGCTCGACCGGTCCGATGCCTCGGTGCGGGCGTTCCTCGAGGCGCACGCGGGCAGCGACGACGTGGACACGCGCCACCGCGCCCTCGAGCTCTGCGAGCTCCAGCGCCAGCGCATGCTCATGTTCACGAGCTGCGGCTGGTTCTTCGACGACGTGAGCGGCATCGAGACGACGCAGATCCTCCAGTACGCAGCCCGCGCGGTCGAGCTGGCGAGATCGCTCGGCGGCGTCGATCTGGAGCCCGCGTTTCTCGCTGCGCTCGAGCCCGCGCACGCGATCACCCCCGGCGCCCCGAGCGCGCGCACCGTATACGAGACGGCGGTGCGCCCCGCCCACGTCGACGGCGCGCGCATCGCCCGCGCTTTCGCGCTCACGACCCTCTTCGGTCTCAAGACCACGCCGTCGCCCGCGTTCGCGATCGACGAGCACGAGGTCCGCACCACCGCCAGCGACGACAAGCGCATCGCCGTCGGTCGCATCACCGTCAAGCACCTCATCAGCGCGCGCGCCACGACCTACGCCTTCGCGGCGCTCCACCGCGGCGGGCCGTCGGTCGAGGGCGGCACCCGGGTGCTCTCGGGGCCACGCGACGCCGACGACGAGCCCGAGGAGCTCGTCGCCACCTTCGAGCGCGATGGCTTCGAGGCGGCGCGCGAGCAGGTAGGGCGCCGCTTTCCCGGGCGGTTCGACTCGCTGCGGGTGTTGCCCATCGACGACCGCACGAAGGTCGTGAAGAAGATCATTGCCGTCGCGGTGACGAGCGCCGAGAGCGTTCTCCGCGAGGTGTTCGCACGCAACGCGCCGCTCCTGACCGAGCTCGCCGAGACGGCGGTGCGGCCGCCGCCCGCGCTCACCGTCGCGACCCGCGTCATCCTCGAGGCCGACCTCGCGCGCGCGGCCAGGCGCGACCCGCCCGACACCCGCACGATGCGTAGCCTCGTCGCCGAGGCCAAGGCCGAGAACGTCGCGTTCGATCAGGGCAACTTCGCTTTCCAGCTGGGGCGAGCGCTCGCGAAGACCTGCGCCGAGCTCGAGTCCGACCCGACCGACGACGGCAAGCTCGGCCGGCTCGCCGACATGATCGAGATCGCCCGCAAGCTGTCCCCCAGCTTCGATTTTTCGATCGCGCAGGATCTGGCGTGGACGATCGTCCGTGAAGAGACGCCGATCGCGGGGGTCGTCCGCGAGGGTGGCCGCATCGGCGCGTGGCGCGAGATCGCGCGCGCGCTGCGGGTCTCGGTGCCCTGATCAGAGCCGGTCGGGCATCTCGGCCGCCACCCACGCGAGCACGGCGACGACGGCCACGCCGTCGGCGAGCTCGTTCGGGTCGACCTTGTCGAGCGTGTCGGCGGCGCTGTGGTGATAGTCGAAGTACTTCTGCCCGTGCGAGACGTAGCCGATCCCGGGCATGCCCTCTTTCACGAGCGGGATCAGGTCGGCGCCCGACCCCGCCTCGACGACCTGCAGCGTGCCCAGAGGGGTGAGCAACGCGGACACGTCCTCGGCGAAGCGCTTCGCCCTCGGCGCGCGGTCCTTGGGCACCTCCACCGTGAAGCCCCACGGCGCGAACCCGCCCGAGTCGGCCTCCACCCCGAGCACGTGCTTGGGCACCTCGGCCGCGTGGTCCTTGGCGTAGGCCTTCGCGCCCGCGATCCCGTTCTCTTCGTTGGTGAAGAGCACGACGCGGATCGTACGCCGCGGCTGGAGCCCGAGCCGGCGCAGGACGGTGAGCGCCTGCATGACGTGCACGCAGCCGGCGCCGTCGTCGTGCGCTCCCTGGCCGACGTCCCACGAGTCGAGGTGCGCGCCGATGAGCACGATCTCGTCGGGGCGCTCGCGGCCGCGCAGCTCGCCGATGACGTTCGCCGACGGCGCGTCGGGTAACGTCTTCGCGCCCAGCTCGAGCTGGACGGTGACGTCGCCGGCCGCGGCCAGGCGCTCGAGGAGGAGCGCGTCCTCGACGGTGATCGCGGCCGCGGGGATCCTCGGCGCGTCGGGGGCGTACCCCATGCTACCGGTGTGCGGCGTCCGCAGGCTGCGCGCGGTCACGCTGCGCACGAGCACGGCGGCGGCGCCGAGCTTGCTCGCCGCGGCCGCACCCGCCCACCGGTACGGCACGACGGTGCCGTAGCCCGTGCCGTGCTCCTCGGTCCACGGCGGCATGGCGACGTTGTAGACGACGATCGCGCCCTTCACGTCGGCCTTCCTCGCCTCGAGCTCCTTCCAGTCGCGGACGACGACGACCTTGCCCTTGACCCCGCCCTTCGGGGTCCCGACGGTGCCGCCCAGGCCGAGCACGACGAGGTCGTGCCGGATCGGCGCCGTGATCCGCGCCGACTCCGCGCCGCGCACCCAGTGCGGCACCATCACGCGCTCGGTGCGCACGTCGTGCCCGTCCTGCTTCATCGCCTCGACCGCCCAGGTGATCGCGCGATCGAGCTGCGGCGAACCGGCGAGCCGGGCGCCGATGCGATCGGTCAGGAACGCGAGCTTCTCCCAGCCGCCGCGATCGGCGCGCGCGTCGGCGATGATGCGGTTCGCGACCTCGCGGTAGGCGTCGGCGATGGGCGTCGCCGGCGCCGCCGCGGCCTCGGCGCCATCCTCGACGTCGGCCTCGGGCGCGGCCGCGCCGGCGCTGGTCGCGCTCGCCAGCTCGACCGGCACCGCGCCCGGCTTGCCGGTGGTGCACGCCGCGGCGAGCACCCCCACGAACGCGAGGCTCCGGATCACGGCGCCTCCGCGAGCGCGACCGGTTCGTCCTCGACGGCGAGCCCCGACGCCGCGATCTGGGCGCACAGCTCGACGACGAGGACGAGGCGCTCCACCGAGTCGGGCGTCGCGCGGCGATCCAGCGCGAGCTGCGAGAGCGGGATGGGGGTGTCGAGCGGGGCGCCCTGCCCGGGGAAGACGCGGTGACGCAGGGACGTGCCGTCCCAGTACGCGACCCATCCGTCGAGGGTGGCCGCGGCGCGGGCGCGGAGCCCGTCGTCGAGCAAGCGCAGGAGCACGTCGCGATCGCCGCGGCTGCGGAAGCGCTCGTCGAACGGCGCGTCCTCGGTGCGGATGACCGGACCGGCCGGCGGCGGCTCGGGGTGCGTGCTGCGCGCGACCACGGTCCACGTCGCCGACTTGCCGGCGTCGACCTCGCGGCCGCAGACGATGTCGACGACGACGACGGCGCGCGCCATGCGCTCGATGCGCAGCCGCACGGGCACGCCTCGACGTTCGGTGACCACGACGGTCGACGTGTGCTCGCCCTCCCCGCGCACCGAGACCGCGCTCACCGCGCTGGGCTCGCCGGCGAGCTTGCGCAGCGACGCGACCAGGTGACCGACGAAGCCGTGCCAGACCTCGTCGTCGACGGCCGGCGTCACGGGGACGAACGCGGCGCGCTCCTCGGCGCGCACGCGCACGGCGCCGTCGGCGAGCAGCGCGATCCCGACCGCGGCGGTGACGAACGAGGCCGGCCACGCGAACCCGTGCCCCGCGAGCACGAGGAGCGCGAGCCCGAAGCCGATCCGGCGCCGCGCCGGCGAGGACGCGGTGAGACACGCGACCGTGGTCCACGTGATCGTGGCGAACGCGAGCAGGTAGAGCGCGATCTGGTCCTGGGGCGCGTCGACGCGCAGGTCGAGCCCGAGGACGCGGTTGACCGCCTTCACCGTCGACGGATAGTCGAGGCGGAGCGCCACGGCGCCGGCGCCGGCGATGGCCAGCGCGACCACGAACGGCAGCACGCGGGTCATCGAGCGCGCGAACGGCCGCGGCGACAGGCAGTACGGCGACGCGATCGCGGCGATGACGAGCGCGTTGCGCGCGAGCTTCCCGATCGACGCCCGGGCCTCGCCGCCGAGCATCTGGTCCTCGGTCCAGAGGTAGCCGGAGAAGAGCGACGCCGCGCCGTAGACGATGATCGGCGCGGCGACGATCGACGTCCCGATCGCGGCGCCCAGGTCGCCGCGCGCGAGCCAGACGCGGACGACGTGGTAGCCGGCGATCCCGAGCAGCGAGAGGTGCAGGAGGGGCTGGACCGCGTCCGGCTCCGCCACCGCGGCGACCGCGGCGGCGCCCGCCATCGCCGCGGCGGTGACCGCGTCGACCGAGACCTTGCGGACGCGCTGCGCGAGGACGATCACGCCGAGCAGCGCGACGAAGTAGAGAAGGAAGAGCGCGACGTAGTCGAGCGCGACGAACCACGAGGGCGGCACGATCGTCTGCGCCTGCCCCTTCACGAAGATCGGCTTCTTCTCCAGACCGCGCACCACGAGCCGACCGATCACGACCTCCGCCACCACGGCCGCGAGCATCACGAGCTCGAGCGGCCGCAGGCCGGAGCCCGAGGGTCGGTCACGATCCATGCGAAGGGAAAAACGTAGCTTCCACAGCTAGTTGGGTCAAGGCGAAGGCCGGAAAGTGGGCCCGCCTGACGAGCCTACGATATCCTACATGTCGTGAAGTCCTCGCCGCTCCTCGTTCTCGCTGCGCTGGCCGCGAGCGCCGGCGCGGCCGCCGCCGATCCGCGGCCGCTGGTGGTGCTCGATCCCGGCCACGGCGGCTCGAACCGCGGCGCCGCCGGCACGTCCGGCATCTTCGAGAAGCAGCTGACCCTCGCGCTCGCGCGCACCGTCCGCGACGATCTGGTCGCCCGCGGTTACGACGTCGTGCTGACGCGCGAGCACGACGCCACCCTGACGCTCCGTCAGCGCGTCGCCGTCGCCAACCGGCGCGGCGCCGACCTCTTCGTCAGCATCCACGCCAACGCCTCGGCGGGGCGTGTGCAGCGCGGCTACGAGACCTTCGTGCTCACCGCGGCCGGCGTCGACGTCGACGGCCGCGCGCTGCGCAGCGAGACCGGCACGCCGCGCGCCGGCGTCGACGCGGCGACCGCGCTCGTCCTCGACGACGTCGAGCGCGGCGCCTGCCAGTGGGAGGCGGCCGAGCTTGCGTTCGCGATCCAGCGCGAGCTGCGCGCCGTGCGCGGAGGCGCCGGCGATCGCGGCGTCCGCCAGGACGCGCACCACGTGCTGCTCGGCGCGACGATGCCGGCGGTGCTCGTCGAGGTCGGCTTCATCGATCACCCGATCGAGGGGCAGGAGCTCGCCCGCCCGGCGACCCAGGCGGCGATCGCACGCGCGCTCGCGACCGCGATCTCCGGTATGTTGCCGGTCGATGCCCCGCCCTGACGGCCGCCGAAACGACCAGCTCCGCTCCCTCGACATCATCCCCGGCTTCCAGAAGCACGCCGAAGGCTCGGTGCTGGTGAAGCTCGGCGACACCTGGGTCGTGTGCTCGGCCTCCGTCGAGGACGGCGTGCCGGGGTTCCTCGCCGGCAAGGGCAAGGGCTGGGTCACCGCCGAGTACGCGATGCTGCCGCGATCGACGCACACGCGCAGCAAGCGCGACCCGGGCGGGCGCGGCAAGGAGATCCAGCGCCTCATCGGCCGGGCGCTGCGCGCCGCCGTCGACCTGCGCGCGCTCGGCGAGCGCACGCTGACCATCGACTGCGACGTGCTCAACGCCGACGGCGGCACGCGGGTCACGTCGATCACCGGCGCGTGGATGGCGATCGGGCTCGCGCTCAAGCAGCTCGTCGCCGCCGGCGCGCTGCCGGACATGTCGGCGCTCAAGCCCGCGGTCGCCGCGGTCTCGGTCGGCATCGTCGACGGCGAGGTCGTGCTCGACCTGCCGTACGTCGAGGACTCGAAGGCCGACGTCGACATGAACGTGGTCATGACCGAGGGCGGCGGCCTCATCGAAGTCCAGGGCACCGCCGAGGGCGCGACCTACTCGCGGGCGCAGCTCGACCAGATGCTCGACCTGGCGGCGGTGGGCATCGCGCAGCTCACCGCGGCGCAGAAGCGGGTGGTGTTCGGGTGACGGCCGCGCGGCCGCTGGTCTTCGCCACGCGCAACCGCGGCAAGCTGGTCGAGCTGCACGAGCTGCTCGCCGGCGTGCCGGTCGAGCTCGTGGGCGTCGCCGACGCGCAGCGCCGCCTCGGCCGCGACCTCCCCGACACCGTCGAGGACGCCGAGACCTTCCTCGGCAACGCGGCCAAGAAGGCGCGCGAGGTCGCGCGGGCGACCGGCTGGCCGGCGCTCGCCGACGACAGCGGGCTCGAGGTCGACGCCCTCGACGGCGCGCCCGGCGTCCACAGCGCGCGCTGGGCCGGCGCGCACGGCGACGACGCCGCCAACAACGCCAAGCTCATGCGCGCGATGCGCGACGTGCCGGCCGAGCTGCGCACGGCCCGCTTCCGCTGCGCGCTGGTGCTCGCCGATCCCGCGGGCCCGCTCGGCGACGAGCTCATCACCAGCGACGGCGTGGTCGAGGGCGTCATCCTCGACGCGCCGCGCGGCGCCGGCGGCTTCGGCTACGACCCGCTCTTCTTCTGTCCGGAGATCGGACAGACCTTCGCCGAGGCGGGCGTCGGCCCCAAGGGCCACATCTCGCACCGCGCCCGCGCCATGGCGGCGATGGCCCCGCGCCTCCGCGCCTACCTCGCCCCCTGACCGGAGCACGCGCACCTTGCGCGCCCTCACACTTCCCTGTATCCCTTCCCTGCTCGCGTAGCGAGTGGCTCGGGGTGTAGCGCAGCCTGGTAGCGCACCTGTTTTGGGAGCAGGGAGTCGGAGGTTCGAATCCTCTCACCCCGACCGATCCACGATGACATTCGACGAATTGTCAGACCGCTCGTTCAGGGTGCGGCTGGGGTATGCGGGCGCATCACACGAAGAACAAGGGCGACTTCGGGCTGTTTCAGGCCCAACTTGATCTGGTGAAGAAGGGCTACGGCATCCTGCTTCCGCTCACGGAGCACGAGGCCTTCGACGTCGTTGCGTACCGGAGCGACACGTTCATACGGATCCAGGTGAAGTACCGACGCGCAGTTCGTGGCGCGATCGGTGTCCCGTTCAAGTCATGCTGGGCGGACCGGAACGGTGTCCACACCACGCGCATGGACAAGACCGCCGTTGATCTGGTCTGCGTCTATTGCCCGGACACCGACCGTTGCTATTACATCGATCCGAAGCGATTTCGCGTCGGTGTTCAACTCCGGGTCGTGGAACCCCGGAACGGTCAATCGAAGGGGATATGGTACGCGAAGGACTTCCTAGACATTCCAAGGCCCCTTAGCTCAGTTGGATGAGAGCAAGTCCCTTCTAAGGACGAGGCCGCTGGTTCGAATCCAGCAGGGGCCGCTCACGGACCGTCGCAGAGGCGCGTGTAGAACGCGACCATCTGCGGATCTTCGAAGGCCTTGCCGGCGGCGCAAAAGGGCGCCACCGCCTGGCGGGCGCCGGCGAGATCGCCGTCCTCCTCGTGGGCGACGGCGTAGGCCCAGCGCAGGTAGACCTCGAAGCGCTCGGGGTTGGTGAGCAGCATCCGGATCTCCTCCTCCGCGAGCGCGCGCGCCAGGTAGCTGCGCGCCGCCTCGTAGCGGCCGTCGTCGATCGCGACCAGCGCGGCGAAGTAGAGGCCGCGCGGATCGCGCGGGTACTGCTCGACCAGCTCGCCGGCCTTCTCGGCGATGGCCTCGTCGGTCTTGGGGACCTGGTCGTCGGGGATGAGCTGCTTCACCAGCTCGGGGTTGCGCTGCATCACGGCCTGCCCGCGGAACGCCTTCTCGAAGTCGTCGAAGTCGCCGGCGAGCTGGGTCCAGCCGAACGCCGTGTAGGCGAGGCCGGCGGCCGCGATCACCGCCGCGAGCACGCCCGCGCGCGGGTGCTCCGCGTCGCGCGGCCACGTCACGTAGAGGAGCAGGCCGCCGAGCGCGCCGGCGATCGCGCCGCCGAGGTGCGCGCCGTAGTCGACGTTGCCGCCGTGGGTCGCGAGCGGCAGGAGCCCGGGGATGAGGATCTGCCCCAGCGACACCAGGATCTGCATGCGCGCCGGCCCCTTGGGCAGGCGCAGGCTCGCGACCATGGCGGCGGCGATGAGCGCCATGATCGCGCCCGAGGCGCCGACCGAGGTGATGTTGTCGGGGTTGACGGTCAACGACGCCACCGAGCCGCCGATCGCGCCGATGACGAAGAGCGCCAGCATCCAGCGCCGCCCGATCAGGTTCTCGAGCACCGCCCCCGCCATGTAGATCGCGACGGAGTTGAAGAGCAGGTGGAGCGGATCGCCGTGGAGGAACGCGCACGTCAGCATGCGCCACCAGTCGCCGCCCTCGGTGCTGCCGTGCTCGAGGCCGCCGAGCGCGATGAGCGTGCCGATGTTGGGCGAGAGCCCGCTCGCCGGCGCGATCGTCCACACCAGCTCGGCGATGAACACGGCGAAGAACGACGCGATGAGCGCGTACGTCGCGAGCGGCCGCGTGTGGAACCGGGCGACGCGGTCGTGCGCCTGCGCCGCGTGGCTCAGCTCGTGGTCGCTGCGGCGCGGGCCGCGCAAGGCCTGGCGCACCCACGCCTCGCGGTCCTTGGCGTCGGCGGCCGTCGACCACAGCGCGCCGCCGAGCGTGGGCGTGCTGTCGACGGCGTAGCCGCGCACGCTCACGCCCTTCTCGGTCACCCGCCGGAAGGCGTAGCCCTCGAGCCGCGCCCGATCCTCGGGGTCGGGGAGGCCGGCGCCGATCTCCCAGATCTCGACGACGACGTCCTCCTTGCCGCCGTAGAGCGAGCCCGCGTGCTTGCGACAGGCGGCGGCGATGTCGTCGACCTGCTCGGCCGGCATCGTGAAGCGCTTCGCCGGATCGGCGTCGCGGTCGATGATGCACGCGATCGCGAGCCCGACGCCGTCACCGCCGACGAGCACGAGGTCGCTGACCGCCGCCAGCGGCGCCGCCTCCGGGAAGTCGAGCGGCCGGTAGCGGTGGTCGGCCACCATGACCTTGGCCAGATAGAGCGCCGCGCTGTCCATCCACCGCTCGTTACCACGAGCGCCGTTCGACCGCAGCGATAAGCGCCAGCAGCGCCGCGATGCAGCCGGCGTTCACCAGGGACGCCGAGCCGAGCGCCCACCCCGACCGGTAGCCGAGGTAGTAGCCGAGCTCGATCCCGATCGCCGCCGCGCCGAGCAGCGACGCCGCCGTCACCACCCGGCGATCGATCGCGGGCAGGCCGCCGCCGGAGACGCCCCACGCCGCCGCCGACAGGACGAACGCGACCGCGTAGGCGAGGGTCAGGAACGCCCACGGGTTGGCGCCGGCGCCGCCGCCGCCGCCGCGGAGCGCCAGGTGATAGAGGACGCCGCTGCCGATGGTGAGGAGGAAGGGGGACGACTGCGCCAGCATGGTGCGAGCACTCTGGGGCCTGCACCCGGATGCGTCCATTGCATTGTTCTCATGTCATGATGCACTGGACGCATGACGGCCACCCCGATCTCGCACGACCAGCTCGCCGCCTTCGCCGCCGTCGTCGAGGCCGGCAGCTTCACCCGCGCCGCCGCCGCCATCCACCTGAGCCAGCCGGCGCTCTCGCGCCGCATCGCCGCGCTCGAGGACGCCCTCGCCGTGACCTTGCTCGTGCGCGGCCCCGCCGGCCCGAGCCTCACCGACGCCGGCCGCCGCGTCCTCGCCTACGTCCACGCCCAGCGCGCGCTCGAGGACGAGCTCCTCGGCGAGCTGCAACCCTCCGAGCGCGCGCTGCGCGGCGAGATCCGCGTCGTCGGCCCGTCGTCGATCGTGCCGGCCATGGTGCTCGCCGACCTCTCGGCCCTCGTGCGCGCGCACCCGCAGGTGCAGCTCGAGGTCCGCACCGCCGGGCCCGAGACCATGCTCGACCTCCTCCGCCGCGGCGCCGTCGACTTCATCGTCACCGACGACGCCACCGTCGATCCGACGCTCGTGACCGTGCCCGTCGGCACCGAGGAGCTGGTGATGATCGAGTCGCTCTCGCCCTCCCCCGCCGACGTCTACCTCGACTCGAACGTCGCCGACCGCACGACCGCGTGGTTCTTCGCCGAACAGCCGGCTCGCTCGCGCCCACGCCGCTACCGCCGCTCCTTTCTGCAGAACGAGGCCGGCATCCTCCTCGGCGTCGAGCTCGGCCTCGGCCGCGCCGTGAAGCCGCGCCAGACCATCCCCTCCGGCTCGCCGGTGCGCGTGCTCGATGACTTCCGCCCGGTGAAGAAGCCCTTCTACCTGCGCTACCGCGCGCAGCGCTTCTACAGCCGCCTGCACCACCTCGCGCTCGACGTGCTCACCACGTCGATCCGCGCCGGCCTCGACGCCGCGCTCACGCCGAAGCGCCGCTGACCATGGTAGCCGCGACGAGCTCGCGCGCGCCCCGGTGAGCGTCCCCGAGAGCAGGCGCGCAGCTGACCCCGCCCGGGGTCGGACGACCGAGCTGGCGCGATCCGACCGCGGCTCAGCCGCCCAGGGTCATCCCGACCAGGAACCAGGCGGTGACGTCACGGGCTGTGCCGGGCTCGGCGGACCGTGGCGCGAGCACGCGGAAGCCCATGTCGACTCCGGCGGTGCGTGCGGCCCCCCCGGCCACCTCGAAGCCGACGCCCAGGCCGGCGTCCAGGCCCGCGCTCTCTCCGCTCCGCGCCCACGACACCTGTCGCTTGCCGAGTCCGGCCTCGAGGTAGATCGCGGCCTGCGCGTGGGGTGCACCCACGGCAACCCGCTGCCGCGCCGTGAGTCCCAGGCGGGTCAGCTGACCGCAGTCGAGTGCCAGGGCCGGTTCCCCGTAGCTCCCGGGTCGCCATCGATCACCGCTCACCGGCAGCATCGACAGCTCGGCGGTGAGACGGAGCCCGCCCCACTGCCGACCGGCGACGGCGTGGAAGCCCAGGTCACCGGTGCCGAGCGGCACGGCGAGCGCCAGGCCCACCTCCCAGCGATGGCCGTGCAGCGGTCCCTCGCCGCCCGACGGTGAGCCGTCGGTGATCGGTGGCGCGGCCGGCTCGACGGAGCCTTGGGGCTGGGCGTGGACCTGCGCCTCGACGTCGAGGACGACCTCGACCTCGACCTGGACGTCCGCTTCGGTTCCGACCGCCAGCCCGCGAGGAGAGTTGCTCGGCCCGGCGGCTCCGGGACGCGTCGTGGTGGCGAGCACGAGCATGGCGACGAAGGTGATCGTGGGCAGCCGCTGCGGCATCGAGCCATTGACGGGACGATCGGGGCGCGCATTCTAGATTCGCGTCGCCGCAGGGCGGGAACGTGACGTGCCCCTCTCCGGACGGCCCTACCGCGCGCAGCGCTTCTACGTCGAGGCGCCGCTGACCACGGCGTCCGCGACGAGCTCGCGCGCTACTCGAGCACGTCGAGCTTCTCGACCGGGCTCACGGTCGGGATCGCCATGTTGGCGATCCGTCCCGGCGGCGACGCGTTCAGCTTGCCGGTCACGGCGACGCGCTTGCCGCGCAGCCCGTCGATCGTCGCGGCGTCGGGCTTCTTGCTCTCGTCCCACACGCTCTCGATGAGCACGGGGCGACCGCCCCCGGCGAGGTGGACGGCGGGCCACGACGCCATCAGGCCGCCCTTGGCGTTGTAGACGTCGTGGAGCTCGTAGGTGCCGATCACCGTGCACGTGGTGCCGAACGCGGCACGCACCTCGGCGTCGGTCTCGCACTTCGTGGCGGTGGCATCCGGCGGCGACGAGGACATGGGGTTCTCCGAGGGAGTCGGGCCCTGCGAGCCCGAGGACGCTGGGGATGACGACGAGCACGCGACGCAGAGCACGAGCGTCGAACGAAGCAGGGCCATCACGCCGTCATTGTCTGCCTTTTCGGGCGGACCTGCTCACTCGGGACGCACGCGAATCGTCGTCGGGTTCTGACCGTATTCGTCCTGGCCCGTCGCGTGGTGCGTGCGGATCTCCTGCTGCTCGTGGAAGGTCTGACCGGCCTTGGTGGCGGGGCCGTACATCTGGAAGTCCCACGCGTCCTCGCCCGAGCCGGCGAAGTTCTCCATGGTCACGTGATCGCCGCCCGACTTCATCACCACGCCGCCCCAGTGGAAGTTCCACGCCGACTTGCCATCGACGTACTCGTCCTTGTTGGAGACGATCGAGAACGCCTCGCCGACCTCGGGCGAGGCGTACTTGTTGATGCCGACCTTCTTGTCGAAGGCGTCCTTCTCGGCCGGCGTCATCGCCTGGTACTTGGTCCACGCCGTGGCGGCGTCCTTGTCGAGCGTCGCCTTGAAGACGTCGTCGAGCATCAGGTGCGGCGAGTGCAGCGTCTCACCGCGATGCGTCTCGGTGTCGGTGCCGTACTCGCGCGTCGGGCCCTCGCGCTGGATGCCGCTGCTGCCGGTGATGAGCGCGTAGAGCTGCTCGAACCAGCCGCTCGGCGGCGTGTTGTAGACGGCTTTGCCCTTGAGCCCGTCGCCCTGCATGATGGCGTTGGCGGCGTTGCCGCAGTCATCGGGCCACTGCATGCCGCCCGAGGCGGCGTTGCCCTTGGTGCCGTCCTTCTTGTTCTCGGGCGACACGCGCGTGAGCGACCTGGTGGTCTTGCCGTCGGTGACGGACATGGTTCCCGAGCCGGGCTTGAGCGAGAGGCGGCTGCCGGTCGCGGTGAGCTGCGCGTCGGCGGAGCCGATGAGCGCCGACTCGGCGTAGAAGTGGTGCGAGCCGTAGACTGGGCTGTCCTGACGGATCGCCATGTCGAGGTTGTCGGCGACGCGCCACTTCTTCCCGGTGATGGTCTGATCGAGGTAGCACTGGATCGTCACGCCCGGTCCGACGCTGACCTCGGTCGTGTTGACGCGCTCGCCTCGCGCGGCGCGGGCGCCCAGGTCGTCGGCCTCGCGCTCGAGCGCGCTGTCGTGATTCACGCCGCCATCGACCTTGGCCTGCGCGGGCGCGGCGACGCGGCCCTGCGCCTGCTGCACGACGTGCGCGAGCTCGTGGCCGATGAGCTCGCGGCCGCGGTCGGTCTCGGGCTGGTACTGGCCGGGCGCGAAGTGGAGGTCAGTGCCTTGCGCGTACGCGAGCGCGCCGACCGACTGCGCCTGCGAGTCCTGGTGGACGCGCACCGACGAGAAGTCGGTGTTGAACGAGCTGCTCATGAGCGCGTTCACGCCGGGATGCAGCGGCTCGCCGCCACCGCCTCCGCCCCCACCGCCGCCGCTCAGGCCGGCGGTCATCGACCGCCTGCCCGGGTCGGCATCGTGCACGCGGCTCCCTTCACCGGCGGAGTCGGGGCTGTCGCGATGCTGGCGGACGCGCATGGGCAGATCTTGTTACGGCGGCCGGGCTCCGGAGCTTCCCGCACGGCGAGCCGACCGACGCCGACCTCACCCCAGCGGGGTGGTGGCAGGGGTATCAGCATTTCCTGTACGGTCGCGTCCGATGCGCACGGTATCGGGGGCGGTCCTCGTCAAGGAGTCGAGTCGCGGCGTCGCCGGGCTCACGGTCACGGCGTTCACGCACTCGAACCACGCGCGATCGCGCGTCGGCTCGGTCGCGACCGACGACGATGGACGATTCTCGCTCGAGTACAGGGACGCCGACGAGAAGCTCGAGTGGAACCTCCAGCTCGAGGTGTCGGTCGATGGACCCGAACCGCGCGTCCTCTTCACCGACGGGAAGCCGCGCGTGGGCGCTGGCGAGCGGGAGACCTGGACGATCCGGCTTCCCCTCGCGTCGCTCGTCGAGGCGGGCGTGCTCCGCGCCGAGGAGACGTCGGCCGCGGCCCGCGAGCTACCCGCCCTCGGAACGTTCCTGGCGCGCGCCGTGGCCGACGCCTCCTACGAGACGGAGGTGCAGACCACGGTGAGAGCTCGCCTCGATCCGCTTCGCGACGCGGCAGCGGCCACGGCGGCCGCCTTCCGCGCAGAGCTCGTGGTCCGAGGCCGCGGAGAATCGGCGCCGCCGCCCGAAATGCCGGTGAGCACACAGCTCGCGACCGCCCTCTCGAACGGCATCACGAGCGACGTCGTGCGCCGACCGCGCCGCGGGTACGTCCCGGTCTCGGTCGCCGAGCGAGAGCGCCTCCTGGCCGCCGCCGGCCCCGACGGAGCGATCGCGGCGGAAGCGATCGAGCCGCTCCTCCATGGTCACGATCGGGTCGGCGAGCGCACGACGGTGGATCTGCTCGGGGCCGCAGGCCGGACCCCACGGACGCTCGACGGAGCCTGCGCGCCAGCCCTCGAGGATCCCGCGACGCCCCCGAGCAGCGGGAACGGCGTTCGCGACCTCGCGGACGCCGTGTGGGCGGAGCTCCAGCCACGACGCGAGCAAGGCCACGCGACGCGGCCGAGCGCCAGCGACGTGTGGCGCAAGATCGAGGGACTCGAGGTCGCCGGCGGACCTTCCGACGCGCCGGCGCTTCACGACTTCCACGCGATCCACATCCCCTTCGAGGACGTCTGGCGGGACCTGATCGACGAGGAGGCCGTCGAGACCGCGGCGCAGCTCCACGACGAGGTGGTCCGCCAGGGCGGTCGCCCGTCGAACGGCACCACGGGCTCGACGGATGTGCTGAAGCGCGAGGCGAGGTTCCTCGCGCGGGAGGCGCCGGCGGCGATGAAGCAGCGGCGCTTTCCGGGCGGACTGTTGCAGGGACTCGGGATCGTGACCGGCCTCCCCGATCCACTGGGCGATGACGGCACCCGCTGGGTGAGTGCCCTGCTCGACGAGCTCGAGCGAAAGCTGCACGAACCGTATCGCTTCACGGTGTACGCAGCCGACGACACCGGGACGGCGATCAACTTCGGTCTGGTGACGACGTATCGCCAGGTGTGGCGGCCGCTGAGCTACCAGGCCGGCAAGCTGGTCAAGACCGTCACACTCGCGCCACGCGAGGAGCGCACCTACTCGCGTACGGTGACCACGGCGACGAAACGCCGCACCGAGACCAAGGAGAAGTTCCGCAACGTCACGCGCTCCGAGGAGCAGTCGACGCAGCGTGCGGTCCGCGACATCGTGGGCACGGCCGAGCACCGGACCGGGTACGAAGCGAGCGGGAGCTATGGACCGGTCAGCGGTAGCGTCAACGGCGAAGACTCTCGGACGTCGAGCGATACGCGGCAGAGCTTCCGCGAGGCCGTTCGCAAGGCGTCCTCGGAGTACGAATCGGACCGCTCGGTGGACATCTCCTTCGAGACGAGTGAGCAGTCCGTCGCGCAGGACACCGGCAAGCTGACGAACCCGAACGACGAACTCGCCGTCACGTTCCTCTTCTACCAGCTCCAGCGCCGCTACCATGTGTCGGAGCGATTCCACCGCGTCATGCCGGTCATCTTGGTCGCGCAGGCGGTGCCGCGACCGAACCACATCAACATCACATGGATCCTGCAGCACGACTGGATCTTGCGCCGTGTGCTCCTCGATCCGTCGTTCGCGCCCGCGCTCGACCTCGTGACGGGGTCACTCGTCGGAGAAGAAGCGACGGTCGGCCAGCTGCGATCCAACCTGGATACCCAGCGGCAGGTCGTGGCCGCCCTCAAGGACAGCCTGGTCTCGGCACATGCGAACTCCGAGGTGCTGTTCCAGGCCGTCCAGCGTGCGATCCGCCGGGCCGCCGGCGCCAACGAGCCCGACGGTCTCGTGGCCGAGTCCGTCAAGGCGGTCGTTTCGTGGATGATCGGCGGCGACAGCGACGAGGTCCGGCGCGCGCGGCTCGAGGCAGCGCGCGAAGCACTCGATCGTTCGGAGGCCAACGAACGCGCCATCGCCGAGCAGCTCCAGCGCGAACAGGCGACCTTGACGATCATGACCGACAGGTGGGCCGCGGCGAGCCGCGCGCTCCTGGACAAGACCGTCGAGGTGCAGCGCCTGCGGCTGCACATCAAGCAGAACATCCTCTACTACATGCAGGCGATCTGGGACCACGAGCCGCCGGACCAGCGCTACTTCCGGCTCCACCAGGTCAAGGTGCCCGTGATCGGCGGCTCGCTGCGCTATCGCCTCGAGAAGGACGACACCCTCCCGCCGCTTCCTCCGTACTGGACGAAGCCGCTGGTCGTGCGCGCCGACATCGAGCCTGAGCTGACCGGCGAGACGGTGCCGCTCGGGCAGGTCGCCGACCTGGACCGGCCGCTCGGCTACAAGGGCAACTACGCCATCTTCCCGCTGCGCGAGCCGAACCTCGTCACGCGGTACATGATGATCCCGTACGTCGACGCCGAGAACGGCGCGCATGACCCCGATCATCTCGCCAACCTGACGCGCTCGGAGCTCGAGGCGTACTACTGCTGCGTGAAGGAGCATCTCTCGCCCGAGGAGCTCGAGCAGATCCGGCCGGGTCTCGACGAGGCGCACCGGCGCGTCCTCACGGATCCGCGACCCCTCGAGGAGATCATCGTGGTTCCGACCGACGCGCTCTACATCGAGGCGCTCCCCGCCGACCAGCCGATCCTCGAGGACTTCAAGTTGCGCCACCGCGCGGCCGATGCGGCCAAGGCCGAGGCCGAGGCCGCGAAGGCGCGGCTCGAGAACCTGCGGCGGGCCGCGCGGATCCTGGGCGGCCAGCTCGCCGACCCGGACATCGAGAAGATGACCCTGATCGAGGGGAGGACCGGAAGCATCGTCGTTCCGGGAGACGAATGATGCGTCGGCACGCCGCCGCGCCCGAGGGCTGCGGGAGGATTGCCGGGTAGCCATGAGCGGGCCAGCTTCGAAGAAGACGGTTGGCGGCGGCGCTACCGGGGGAAGACAGACCGGCGACCCCGGCACCGGCGGCAAGCTCACCGGCGACCGTGGCAACCGCCGTTCCGGCACGGAGGAGAAGGGCACTCGCGACCGCGGGCGCGCACCGGCTCCGCCCACGCCGCGTTATCTGGTGACGCCAGAGGAGGTCGTGTTCCCCGACGTCATCGTCGGCGATGTGCTCAAGACGCCGGTGTGGATCTTCAACATCCACTCGACATTCATCGATCTGCACGTCGCGGTGGAGGTCGCCCGTGACCGTCCGGGCGAAGCGCCACCATTCCAAATCGTTTCGGCGCCGGCGCGTCTGCCTCCAGGCGGCAAGGGAGTCAGCAGTCCAGTGGTCATCGCGTTCCAATCGCAGCGACGGGCCGACTACGCGGGCAAGCTCGTCGCCATCGCGTCGGGTGCCTTTCAGCCGATCGAACCGCTACGCGTCGAGGTCCGGCTGCGAGGATGGACACGCAACGAGGGCGAGCCTCTCCGCGCCGACGTCGCCGCGGCCGACGCCGCACGCAAAGCCGCCGACCGAGAGGCACGGGCCAAAGCCGAACGCGAAGCCACCATGCAGCTCCGCTACGAGCAGGAGAGCGACGCGCCGTACCCGCAGTCGAAGGAGAACGAGCTGGCGCGACAGGCCGATCTGACGAAGATCGAGCTCCACAACCTTGCCAACAAGCAGTTCGCAGCGATCAACCTGGTGCAGAAAGAGACGGAGAGGTTCAGGCGCCGGCAGCCCCCGACCGGCGGCTTTGGCATGCATCTGGCGCTGTTCGCGTTCGAAGTCGCGACCGCCGGCATCGCGGCGCGCGTCGCGGCAGGCGTCGTCAAGGCCTTCTCGAATCGCGTGAAGTATGTGCCGCCCGCTCCCGCGCGTATTCCGTTGGAGAAGGGCACCGGATACACCTGGCTAGCCACCGAGGGCCCGCCGAAGGCGGTGCCAATCCCGGCGATTCTCAGCCCGGAAGGCATGGCGACGCTAAACGAGATGGTGAAGGCGACCATCAGGGGCACACTGCAAGCCCCCCTGCGCGAGCGAGAGCCCGACAGGAACGACGACGGCAGCAGGTCCGCTCGACCCGATCGCGGCGGTGGGCAGGCGCCGGTCTCAAGCGTCGTCGAGCTCCAGTTCTTCTACCTACAAGCCGATGAGACCGCCGACGAGATCACCAAGCGCCAAGTCGCGCTGGTGAACCTGCACGCCTTGCTCAAGCCCTCGCTGCGACGAGAAGCGGACGCTGCGATCTTGGCTATGCGCGCACTTCGCGAGTCGATCATCGGCGAGATCCCAGCGGCGGCGAGGACCCAGGCGAGTCAGACGCGTCAGGCGTGGATGAGTTTTCTGTCGCAGGGCAGCGTAGGCTCGTTGAGTCCGGCGGTGCTGAAACGTCGGGGCTTGCGAGTGATCAACGACGCCGTTGCCGTCACGGATGCGGCTCGGTTGGCGCATCCTTTCTCGGGCGGCAAGGCGCCCTCGTACGACGGAGTGCTCGACGTGTACTTCCGGGCGAACCGCAACCGTCCGCTCGATCCGATAAAGGTCGAGCGCGTGCACATGAGCGGCGTGATCGAGACACTGCTCCGCGACTGTCTTCGCGATGCCGGACTGGCGGGGGGGAGTACGTCGGCGCGCTTCGGCGACCTCCGCGTCGCGATGCGTGCCATCGCGATCGCTCCTGGTATCGAGGACTTCGGGGTCATCGTCGTCCGCGACGAGGCGGGCAACGTGTTCTCATCGGACACGACGGGGGCCTTGCCGCAGGACAGCACCTGGCTCGCCCGCCGCGCCGGCCACGACCGGACCTCGCCGGCCCTGCAGCAGGAAGGTGCCATGCACCTCCTGAACGAGATCCTCAGGAGCGAGCTCGTCACGGGGATCGCGCTCAGCACGGACGCAGCGTAGATGCGCCGTTGGTGGTTCGTCTTGGCTGGCATGACCGTGGCGGTAGGCGCCGTTGCGTTCAGCCTGCGCCACTGCGTTCGAGACATCCGGCAACCGTCGGTCGTCGTCGTTCCCGCGGGGATCTTTCGCGCGAACGTTCTCTGCGACCAAGGATTCGATCGAGGCTGCTGGCTGAGCGATCTCCCACCCGAGGGGAAAGGGAGGTGGCGCGTCATCGTGTGGCTGGACACGTTCTGGGCCGACGTCGGGCTGGTGACGCGCGAACGGTACGAGTCATGTCGTCAAGCGGGGGCGTGCACTGGCTTGCAAGAACCGCCGAACGAATTCGCGCGGTGCAACGCGAACTCGTTCGCTTGGGTCGCGTTCGACGATGCGCGTGCGTACTGCGCATGGCGAGGCTGGCGTCTGCCGACTGCGGACGAGTTCGAGCGCATGGCCCGCTGGACCGATGGCAGGCTTTACGCGGGAGGTAACGACCACGTCCGATGCGACCGTCGTGTCAGTCCCGACGGGATTCGGGATCTGAACGAATTCGGCCAGTGGATCGCCTCGCCCACCGGTGAAGGAGGGATGCAGGGCGACGGCAAGAGCACCACCTTCCGTCCCTACACGCACGGGACCCGTCCGTTCCGGTGCGTCCGCTCGCTCAAGTCGGGACCGAGCGCCGGCAAGGCCGTCGTCTGGCCCGAGCAGGACGACCCGTGGGTCCTTGGTGGCCCCGATGATCTGTAGCGGCTACTCGCGGGTCATCACTCTGGCCTCGCAGGGCGATACACGTCACGGCGATCGCACAGCGACGAAGAGACCTCCGCCGAGATGTCGGTCCCGTCCGAGCAGGAGGGGCCCTCTCACCGGCCGGGCGAAGTGCAGCTCGATTTCGCCGACGAGACCCACACCCGTCACGCCGCGCGCGTCGCGGGCGACTACCTGCGGCTCGGGAAGCCCTCGACGCAGGCACTCGAGCCGTACATCCAAAGCCAGTGCTTCAGACGCAAGCATCTTCTTGGCATGACGGTTTACCTGGTATGGCGTTATCGTGCGCCAGGAACGTGCGGCGCTGACCAGGGGATCCGATTCAGCATCGAACGGCACACGCCGTAGCGAGAGAAGACCCGCGCGACCAGCGCGAACTTCATGCAATCCTTCGAGCGCGTCGCTGAGAGCGCCAAGCCGATCTCGTTCTCGAGCATCGGGATCACGCCGCTCGAGCACGTGCGGTGCGACTACTAGAACGCGGCCGGATGCCGCGTCGAAGGCGAACGACAGGTGCGGCCGGTCGCTATCGTGGGCCGGTCCACCGTCGCGACCATCGTGACCGCTGAAGTACGCCGGCAGCACCGCCCGGGGACCGAGCACCTCCTGCACTCGCGACATCACCGCCCGTCGAAGCGCGCGCGTGATCTCGTTGCGCCGGGCGTTACCCCGCGCCGAGCGACAGCGCGGTCGTCGAGCGCGCGGCCGACTTCTTTCCGCAGCTCGCGACCTACGCGGATGCACTCACCGCTTGCGGCCGTCGCGTCCTGCACGCCGCGCTGCATCTGCCGTGCGCAGGCTTCTGGCTCGACCTGGCCAAGATCCAATAACCGCCTCGCTCAGGCGACCGTCACCTTCCGCACGCCGCGCGCGGTGAGCCAGGGCTCGAGGCGCTTGCGCAGGTCGCCCTGCAGGAGGATCGCGCCGTCCTCGACGGAGCCGCCGCAGCCCATCGCCGCCTTCGCCGCCTTGCACCAGGCCTCGAGCTCCTTCGGCGGCAGCTCGAGCTTCTCGATGATCGTCGCCTCCTTGCCGCCGCGGCCCTTGCGCTCGAGGCGCACCACCGCGCGGGCTGGGCCCTTCTTCTCGGGCACCGGCGCCGGCGTCGCCGCGGCCGGCGCCGTGCCGGGCGGCAAGCGGTCGCGCAGGCCGGCGAGCCCCGCGAACGGGTTACCGCCAGCGTCGGGCTTCTTGCCGTTCGTCGACATCGAGCGGAGTTTACTCAACTCGACGGCGCCTGACGCCGCTCGGGCGGGCTCAGGCGAGCGACGCCGTCGGGATCGTTGCTCCAGCGCTCCACCCGCTCGAGCTCGTCGTCCGAGAGGCGGCGCAGCGCCGACGTCACGGTGGCGGCGGGCGCCGCGCCCTCGACCGCCGCCCACAAGGCCGGCAGCTGCTTCTCCTCGGCGACGCGGAACGCCGCCGCGAGCTCGAGTGGCGACATCACCGCCAGGAGGAGCGGCACCCGCTGCGGGTAGCGCACGCAGGCGATGAAGACGCGCGCCACGTCGGTGGCGTCGTCGAGCGCGCGCATCGCCGCCACCAGGTCGGCCGCCTCGACGTGGCCGAGGATCCGATCCGCCGCCCACGGATACTTCGCGACGTACCGCGCCAGCGTCTCGCCGCGGTCGCGCGCGTCGTCGAGCGTCGCGAGCAGCTCCGCCTTGCGCTCGCGCTCGCGCGCCAGGTACGCGACGCGGCGCGCGCCAGGCGCGACGGCGAAGTACTGGACCCGGAACATCCACGGCAGCTCGGCCCACGCGTCCGGTTCGGGAACGTCCGACGACACCGGGCGGCCCGCCCGCTTCGGCTTGCGATTGGCTGCGTCCCACTCCTCGTGCTCGATCTCGAGCTGGTCGGCCCGCGCATCGACGTCGCCGCCGCCGTCGCCGCCGCCGTCGCCTTCGCCGCGCGATGCCTGACCGACGACGGCGAGGTGCACGCCGCGCATCTGGCAGGCGGACCGCACGCGGCCCACGGCGTGCGCCGGCAGGTAGTCGACGATGTCCTGCACCTGCGCCGACGACAGGCCGACGACCAGCACCTGCACGAGGTGCTCGGCCAGGCTGGCGAGCAGCGCGGTCTTGAGCTCCACCGAGCCGCCCGTCGGCCACACCTCCGCGCGCCGCTCGGGCGGGCTGAGCTCGCGCCACGTCGCGAGCTGCGTCGCGAACGGCAGGCGCGCGAACAGCCGCGCGTTGGCGGCCGCCTCGGGGCGCAGCGTGAGGAGCGACGTCGCCTCGCGCGGGCTCAGCGCCGCGATCACGCGCGGCAGCTGTTCGACGAGCGCGTGCACGTGCGCCGCGGGCAGCTCGATGGCGTCCTCGCCGAGGAGCAAGGCGGTCGCCTCGTGAGGCGCGAGGCCGCGGAGCCACGCCACCTGCGTCTGCCGGTCGCGCTCGCCCCGCAGCATCCGCTTGCGCTCGGCGTGCGAGGCCGACTTGAACTTCAGCTCGGGCGGCACCAGGTTCCCGAACATCCCGGCGCCCTGCACCGCCCGGTGCGCGCCGCCGCCGCCGCCGCCGGCCAGCTCGTCGAGCAGCGCCGCCGCCGACTCGCCGGCCACGACCTTGTCCGCGACCGCGTCGGCGTGACGCTCGTACGCGTCACCGGCCTCGCCCACCCCGCCCTTCAGGTGCACGCCGCCGCGCTGCTGCACCACGTGCGCCGCCTCGTGCGCGGCCGTGTGCAGATCCGGATCGCGGCGGAACGCGACCCGATCGCCGGTCGCGTACGCCTCGGCCCCGATCGCCTCCGACGCGCGCGCGGCGTCGCCGCCGACGTGCGCCCGCACGTGCGACACGTCGTGGTGCGGGCCGAACGACGCCTGGATCACGTCGAGGTGCGGCAGCGCGCCGCCCCCGCCCTCGACACCACGCGCGGCGGTGCCGAGCAGATGCATCCCGAACGGATCCTCGTGCGCCGGCGGCGCTGGTGCCGCAGCGCCCTCGGCGCCGGCGCTCACGATCGGCGCGTCCGCTTCGCGTCGCTGCACGGCCGGCAGCGACTGGGTCAGCGTGCGCTTGCCAGGCGCGATGCCGCCGGCTGGGTTGATCGAGTCCTCGTAGAGGTCGAGCGGGAGGCGATATCGATGCTCGGACATGCCGCCGCTATCGGCAGGCGCGCGGCCGAAGTTGCGTGCGAATCGCGACGGCGAGCAACCCTGCGAAACGGCTGCAGCTTTCGGCGACATCGGTCGACATCGCTAGCCAGCGCCGCCAGCTTGACCCGCGCCCGCCGCGGGTGCGAAGCCCGCTCCATGCGCAGCACCATCCTCGCGGCCCTCCTCCTCTCCACGGCGGCGGCCTGCGGCTCCGACGACGACGGCGCCGGCGCCATCGACGCGCCCGAAACCACGGATGCCACCGCGGGCGCCGACGGCGGCGACGCCGACGCCGCCATCGACGGTGCGACCGACGCCCCGTCCGCGGCGCTCGCGCTCACGAGCACGGCGATCACCGAGGGCGGGGTCATCGCGGACATGTACTCGTGCCAGGGCACGAACGTCTCACCGCCGCTCGCGTGGACCGGCGGCCCCTCCCCCGCCGGCTACGCGATCGTCTTCACCGACATGAGCAATGGCCTCATCCACTCGGCGATCTGGGACATCCCGGCCGCGACCACGTCGCTTCCCGAGAACGTCATGAAGGTCTACATGCCGGCGGTGCCAGCCGGCGCCAAGCAGCCCCTCGCGTACAACAACCAGACCCGCGGCTACCTCGGCCCCTGCCCGTCGACCATGCACACGTACCAGTTCGCGCTCTACGCCGTGGACGCCAACCCGCTCCCCGGCCTCGGGATGGGATCGACCCGCGCGCAGGTCCAGACCGCGATCCTCGCTCATGACACCGCGATGGCGACCCTGACGGCCACCTTCACTCCCTGAGGCGAGAGCAGCGCGCCGGAGGTCTGGACGTCGCCGGGATTCTCGGCTACATACCGCTGACCCGGTGGATGTAGCTCAATCGGTAGAGCACCAGGTTGTGGTCCTGGGTGTCGTGGGTTCGACTCCCATCATCCACCCCCGAAAGTAGAAACGGCGCCCGCGAGGGCGCCGTTTGCGTTTTCACGTCCTCTTCGAGCTACGGGGCCTCGGCGGCGTCGCCGGCGTCGCCCGCGAAGTAGCTACGGAGCACCTGGGTCTCGAAGTTGAGCTCGCGGAGCGCGTCCTTGCCCTGGCCCGCCTTGATGGCGGCGTCGAGCTTCTGGCCGCACTCGACGCAGTTGCGGTCGGCGACCTTGGGCAGCGTCAGGAGGATACTCTGGCGGACCAGGCGGTCGTCGCTCGAGACGTTGTAGAGGAGGACCGGCAGCGTCGAGGACGCCTTCTTGCCCATCTTGCTGATCTCGAGCAGCGCGCGCTCGATCTGCGCGATGCACACCTCGAGCTTCTCCTCGTCGGTGTACTTCTCGACCTCGATGTCCTTGTTCGCCTCCTTGATCCGCTTGGAGATCGCGGGCCAGTCGGCCTTGCACTTCCCATTGACGTCCGGCGTCTTGAGCGGCTTGTCGTTGCCGTCCTCGTCCTTCTCCACCGCGGGGATCGCCGGCAGGGTCTGCGCGTAGCAGTCCGCGTTGTCCTTGCAGTGCATCGCGATCTCGATGCGCGCCGCGTGGGTCTCGAACAGGCGCTGGTAGCCGCGGTAGGCCTTGGCCTTGTCCTCGAGCGCCTTCCACGTGGCCTTCGCCGCCGTGTACGGATCCTTGACCTTGTCGAACTCGACCTTGGCCTTGGTGTTGGCCTCGATCAGGTCGACCGGCGCCTTGTTGGGA
Source organism: Myxococcales bacterium UBA2376 (assembly GCA_002344285.1). Classification (GTDB taxonomy): domain Bacteria; phylum Myxococcota_A; class Polyangia; order Haliangiales; family Haliangiaceae; genus UBA2376. Next base: position 31,194 of record DDTA01000329.1, on the reverse strand, counting down.
CCGCCCTTGCGCGCGACGGCGGCCTTGGCCTCGTCGAGGCTGGCCTTGGCGGCGTCGTAGATCACCTTCTGCTTCTCGTAGGCAGCCTTGGGCGGACCGTTGGCCTCCTTCTGCGCCTTGTCGCTGGCCTCCTTGTACTTCTTGGCCTGCACCATGAGCAGCGGGATGCGCTCCTTCGCGCGCGCCAGGCGGCCGTACGCGACCGACGCCTCGAGGCGCAGCGTCTGATCGGCCTCGTTGGTCTCGGCGATCTTGCCGAGCGCGTCGACGCCCGACCCGGTGCCGACCTTCTCCGAGCCGTCCTTGCTCACGAAGGAGTAGACGTTCGCCGCGATCGGCTTGATGTCCGCGACCGTCCCCGTGGTCCACACCGCGAGCACGGCCTGCGTGGCGTCGGGGTTGCCGTGACCGATCTTGCGGAGCGCGTCGAGGATCGCGTTGTGCTGCACCGGCCCCGGGGCCGAGTCGACGAAGTACGCCGGGATCGCCGGGCGCGCCATCGCCTTGAGCAGCGCCGGGACCGCGCGCTGGTCGTAGAGGTCACCGGCGATGATGGCGGCGTAGTAGTCCTTGGCCGACACCTTCTGCCACTCCGCCTGCGGCAGCGGATCCTTGCCGACGTCACCCTTGTAGGTGTCGAGCGAGTTCTCCTGGAACAGCGCGTTGACCTCGCTGTCGGTGCCCTCGAGGATCGCGATCATGCGCTTGAGCACGTCCTCGCCGCCAGAGGCGACGAGCGAGCGGCGCACCTGCTTGAAGAAGAACGGCAGCCGGTACATCGACTCGATGAGCACCGGGATCGCCATCGGCGTCTTGATCTTGCCGAGCGCGATGATGGCCGCGCCGTGCATCTCGGGCTTGGCCGGGTTGAACTCCTCGCGGATGATCGTGTTGAGCACCGACACCGCGCCCGGATCGCCGAGCTCGCCGAGCGACAGGATCGCCTGACCGCGCAGCTGCTTGACCTCCTGGCGATCGGTCGGCTTGTTGGCCGCCGCGACCAGCACGTCGAGCGCGCCATTCACCTTGGAGTGACCGAGGGCCTCGGCGGCGAGACGCGCGCTCTCGATGGAGCGCGGGTTCGCCGGGTCGACCTCCTCGATCGCCTTGGTCAGGATGGGCAGCGCCATCTCCCACGCGGCCGGCCGCGCCTTGTCGTTGTTCTTGAAGTTGGCCTTGGCCTCCTCCTCGGTCAACGGCCGGGCGAGGTCGATGATCACCTTCAGGATCGTGTCGGGACGACCTTGACGCTCCCACGCCTTGCCCAGCGCCGGGATGGCGCGGTTGTCACCGAGCCGTTCGAGCTCGGTGACGGCGCGCTCGACCTCGTTGGGATCTTCGAGCTTCTTGGTGTGCGTCCCATAATAGAACTTGTCCCCTTCACAGCCCGCGAGGAGCAGGGCCGCGATGGGGACGATGAGGACAGACAGCTGCCTCCGTCGAAGACTCATGGATTGTCCTCTTACTTGTTCTTCACGGCGAACAGGAGGTTGTCGAACTCGGCGTACTTGGCCGTCGTCACCACCATCGTGATGACGCGCGCGTCGATGTCCTTGTCGGCCTGGAGGATAGCAAGACCCTCGGGGCAGAGGTTGGACGGGTCGACGATGCCGGCCTTGAGGTCGTCACACGCCTTCTTGGCGCGCTTGTCACGGCCGAGGCTGATCTCCTCGCGCCGCTTCTTGCCGACCGCCTGCATGCGCTCGAAGAGCATCTCGATCTTGAGGGTCGGGCTCTCGTCGCGCAGCAGGCTGTCGATGGTCGCGACCTGCGTACCCTGGAACGACACCTCGGTCTTGGTGATGATGATGATCGGCGCTTCCTGCAGCGCGTCCTTGTTGACGGCCTCGGGCAGCTCGAGACCCTTCTGGGCCTTGAGCAGCTCGCCCGAGCTGGAGAACACCATCAGCAGGAAGCAGACGAGGATGGTCATGGTGTCGACGAACGGCACCAGGTTGAGCGAAACGTTCTGCGACTTGCTTCCGCCCGTCGCCGTGCCCTTGCCAAGGTGCTTGAACGGGATCGAGCGGAAGAGGCGTGGGCCTGCCTGTTTGACTGGCATGGGGTCTCCTCCTTACAGCGTGGGACGCCAGGACAGGCTCGTGGGCTCGGACAGGCCGACCCCGTGGAACCCGACCTTGACCGCGACGTCCATCGCGTGGATCACGTCGTTGTACTTGACCTGGGCCAGCGCCGTGCTCTCGGCCGCGATCTCGAGATCGTTACGCTCGGCGAACGCCTCTTCCTTCTTCAGGGCGACGAGGGAGTTCTCGAACGTGGTCCAGTCATAGTCGCCACCGGGCTGCTTCTTGATCTGGACCGGATCGATCGCGAGACGCGACACGCCGACATAGATGATGTCGGACTGGATCAGCACCGAGATGACCGGCGGTGGGTCGATCACGTCGGTGATGGGCTGGTTGCGGTTCTTGCCCTTCGGCTGGATGGTGATCTGGGCAAGATTGACCCAGACCGCCACGACCAGCAGGAAGGCGGTGAGACAGCTCATCAGGTCGATGTAGGGGACGATGTTGAGCTCGACGTTGACGCTCTTCTTGTCCCCTCCACCGGTGTCAATTGCTGCACCCATCGGGTACCTCAGTGACCCGTTCGCCCGCGGAGCGAGCGAAGCAGGTCGAAGGGTTGATCAGCCCGGGCTCTGGGTCATCTGCGAACGGTGGTTGACGACCAGGTTCACCACCTGGACGGTCACCTCGTTGATGTCGTCGGTGACGTGCACGGTCTTGCCCTGGAGGAGCGAGTACCCGAGCAGGCCGATGAGCGACGTGCCGATGCCGAAGGCGGTGCAGTTGAGGGCCTCGGAGATGCCCTTCGCGAGCTCGGTCGACTTGTTGCCACCGTCGTCCGCGCCGACGGCGCCGAACGACTTGATCATGCCCGTGATGGTGCCGAGGAGGCCGGCCATGACGGCGAAGTTCGAGAGCATCGCCAGGTACGGCGTGCGCGCGTTGATCTTGGGGAGCTCGCGGAGCGCGGCCTCGTCCATGGCGGCCTGGACCTCGTCGTCGCTCTTGTTGAACTTCATGAGGCCCGCCTGCACGATGCGGGTCATCGGCGTCGGGTTACCCGAGCAGACCTTGATCGCACCCTGGACGTTGCCGGCCATCACCTGGCTCTTGAGGAGGGCGAGCAGCTTGTCCTTGTCGACCGAAGCCTTGAACAGGTACACCGCGCGTTCGACGATGACGGCGATGGTGACAATCGAGGTGACCAGGATGGGCCACATGCCCCATCCACCTTCGTGGAACGCGTGTGAGATCGTCTGCAGCATGATCGAAGAACCTCCGGGTTCGAGCCGGGCGACTTTGCAAGAGCAGATCCACGGCCGTAAGACTCGACGATCGCTCGGATTCCTCGATGTCGGATGGCGCGTACGCGGTCGGATCGACGGGGCAACACGCGACGGCGTGGGGCATAATGCCCCGCGAGGGAACCGACCGCGATGTCTGGTGTCAGAGGAGGCCAGAGCGTGAAGATCCATCGCCTCCTCTCGTTGACCGATCTGGTCGTGCTCGTCGTCGTCGCGGTGATCGTGTTCCTGCCGGGACGCTCGGTGACCGCGGAGCCGCCGTCGAAGGTGGACGCCGACACGCGGCTCGCGCTCGCGTTCGCCGAGGCGCGGGCGCGCGCGTTCCCCGAGGACGGTAAGGCCGTGGCCGACGTCGCCCGGCGGCTCGGCGAGGTCGGCCAGCTCGACTGGGCCGTCCAGGCGGCGTACGTGGGCGCCGAGCGCGCCGCGAAGTCACCGACCCGGTGGCGCGCGCTCCTGGCCGCGTCGATCGCTCACGCCGATCGCCTCGAGGTGAAGGAGGCGCTCGAGCTCGCCAACCACACGCTCGCCGAGTGCGCCGAGGTCGGCGAGGTCGCGTGCCCGAGCCACGAGGAGGTGCGCGTCGAGATCTACCAGCGCCACCTCGACGCCGGCGTGAAGTCCGGGATCGATCCGAAGAAGGATCCGAACGGCTTCCGCGAGAAGGGCGAAGCGGCGCTGCGCCACGTGCGCGCGATCGGTACTGGCAACGATCCGAAGTAATCCGGATTCGACAACAGCGCGTCTCACGCGCGCCCGAGTTGACGCTCCTCGGCGTGAGTGCTCTGATCTCGGTTGTGGGGGACGGTTCGGGGAAAGACGGCGTCATCACCCCGCAGGGGTTAGGGGGGAACGATGAGGCTGTGTCGTCGCGGCGAGCGCGGACGAGCGCCCGCCTCTCCAGGCTCGCGCCGGGATCGAACGCCGCCGGCGTGTGGCCACGGTGGCAGGTCGGCGGCGCGATGGCGGCGGCGCTCCTGCTCGCGTACGCGATCGCGCTCGCCGACAGCAACGCGCTGCGGCCGTCGCTCGTCGCCGGGCTGATCGCGGCGCAGGGTGCTGCGCTCGCGATCGCGGTCGTCGCGGCTCATCGTAGCTGGCAGCTCGAGCGCCAGCTCTTCTCGTCACGGCGCCTGGGCGACTACCGGCTGGTCGCGCCGCTCGGCGGCGGGATGAGCGAGGTGTGGCTCGCGTGGGACGAGGGGCACCGGCGCGAGGTCGCGCTCAAGCTCCTGCGCACGACCGGCGCTCCCGACGCGACCCGGGCCCGTTTCGCGCGCGAGGTCGAGCTCGCGCGGTCGCTGCGGGCGCCGCAGATCACGCGCATCTACGACTTCGGGGTCACCGACGACGGCTTCGCGTACATCGCGTTCGAGTATCACCGCGGGATGGATCTCGAGGCCCTGGTGAGCGCGTTCGGTCCGCTCGAGCCGGAGCGCGCGGTCCATCTCTTCGTCCAGGCCTGCCAGGGCCTCGCCGTCGCGCACCGCGTCGGGGTCGTCCACCGCGACGTGAAGCCCGCCAACCTCCACTGCGGCGATCGCCGGCACGAGGAAGATAGCCTGCACATCCTCGACTTCGGGGTGGCGCGGCCGATCGACGAGGCAGGGGTGACGCTCGACGGCACGGTGGTCGGAACTCCCGCCTACATGTCTCCGGAAGCCTTCGACGGCGCGGTCGTCACCCCGGCGAGTGACGTCTACTCACTCGGGGCCGCGCTCTATTTCGCCCTGACCGGCGCCCCGCCGTTCGACGGGACGTCGGCGGCCGATCTGCGGCGGTCCCACCAGCTCGCCCCGCTCGTACCGCCGTCGTTGCGCGCGCAGGTCGAGATCCCCCGACCGCTCGAGGTGGTCGTCCTCCGTTGCCTGGCCAAGGATCCGTCGGCGCGCCATCGCGACGCGGGGGAGCTCGGCCGGGCGCTCGACAGTCTCGCCCGGCAGCTGCCACCCTGGAAGCGGGAGGACGCGGCGCGGTGGTGGCACCGAGCGCGCGTCGGTCGGCCGGCGTCGCCGGCGATCACGACCGAGCGCACGACCGAGGTCGAGATGGTGACGCGGGCGTAGGACTCGGTAGAGTAGGGAGAGAATGGCGCCCGCCGCCCCGCCCACCGCTACCGCTGCGCCCGCGATGAGCCAGGCGGTCGCGAGCATCCGCCCGACGAATCGCCCCGAGCTCGACGAGGCGATCGCCCAGCTCGGCGACCGCGCGCGCGCCTTCGCGCGCACCAGCGCCGCGGAGAAGGCGCTCTACCTGCGCGAGTGCATGCCGCGCATCGCCGACGCCGCCGAGGCGTGGGTGGCGACCGGCTGCAAGGCCAAGGGGATCACCGGCGCGTACGTCGCCGAGGAGTGGCTCGCGGGGCCGCTGCCCACCTTGCGCAACGCGCGGCTCCTCGCCGAGTCGCTCGAGGCGATCGCGCGCGCGGGGCGTCCGCCGCTCGGCACCGGCACGCGCGTGCGCAAGGACGGCCGCCTCGAGATCGACGTGTTCCCGACGAGCACGTTCGACAAGATCGCGTTCGCGGGCTTCCGCGGCGCGTGCCTGATGCAGCCCGGCGTCGATCGCGCCGAGGCGGCGCGGCGGCAGGCCTCGTTCTATCGCGCGCGCGAGCCCGAGGGCGGCGTGTCGCTCATCCTCGGCGCCGGCAACGTCTCGAGCATCCCGCCGATGGACGTCTTCGCGAAGATGTTCGTCGAGGGCTACGTCTGCCTGGTCAAGATGAACCCCGTCAACGAGTGGGCCGGGCCGATCCTCGAGCGCGCGCTGGCGCCGCTCGTCGATCGCGGCTTCCTGCGCATCGTGTACGGCGGTGGCGACGTCGGTCAGTACCTGGTCGAGCACGCCGGCGTGCACGACGTGCACATCACCGGCTCGGACAAGACCCACGATCTCATCGTCTGGGGCGCGCCCGGGCCCGAGCGCGAGCGGCGGATGAAGGCGAACGATCCGAAGCTGAAGAAGCCGATCTCGTCGGAGCTCGGCAACGTCAGCCCCGTGATCGTCGTGCCGTACACCTACCACGACGACGAGCTCGCCTTCATGGCGGCCAACGTGGCCTCGATGGTCACCAACAACGCGTCGTTCAACTGCAACGCCGCCAAGATGCTCGTCACCTCGCGCGCGTGGCCGCAGCGCGACGCGTTCCTCGGCCTGGTCGCGCGCGAGCTGGGGCGCTCGCCGGCGCGCAAGGCGTACTACCCCGGCGCGTTCGATCGGTACGCGCGGCTCACCGCGGGACGCGACCTCAACATCCCGGGCCGCGCCGGTGACGGCGAGCTGCCGTGGACGATCCTCCGCGAGGTCGACACGTCGAACGCGAACGATCCGGTGTTCGAGGTCGAGCCGTTCTGCGGGATCCTGTCCGACGCGCCGCTCGGGACGGCGGGATCGTCGGGCGATCCCGTCGAGTTCCTCGATCGCGCGACGCGGTTCTGCAACGACACGCTCTGGGGCACCCTCAACGCCTCGATCTTCGTCCACGGCAAGCTGGAGCGCGACCCGACCGTGGGCGCGTGCCTCGAGCGCGCGATCACCGACCTGCGCTACGGAACCGTGGCCGTCAACCACTGGCCCGCGGTCGGCTACGCCGTCGGGTCGCTGCCGTGGGGCGGCCACCCGTCGGCGACGCTCGCCGACATCCAGAGCGGGCTCGGCTGGGTGCACAACACGTACATGCTCGAGGGCATCGACAAGGCGGTGATCCGTGGGCCGCTGGTGGTCCGCCCGCGCCCCTTGTGGTTCACCGGCAATCCGAAAGCCGCTGGGGTCGCTCGCCGGATGATCCAGCAGGAGCTGGCCCCGTCGTGGCGCGGGCTCGCCCGGGTCGTCGGCTCCGTCCTCTTTTAGTCGCACCCGGGATGGCCTGCTATCATCGCAGGGTGAGGCTCCTCCCGGTCGTGACCGTCCTCGTGGGCTCGTCGATCGTGGCCCTCGGCTGCGGCGCGACGCCCAAGCGGGCGCCCGAGCGTGCGCTGACGCCCAAGGAGATCGTCGAGCGCTCGAAGGGGGCGATCGTGCGGATCGAGGTCGGCAGCGACCGGGTCGGGACCGGGTTCGTCGTCGACGCGGAGGGCGCGATCGCGACCAACCTGCACGTCGTGGTCGGTGCGTCCGAGATCAAGGTGCGGACGCTCGACGGCACCGTCCTGACCGTGCCGCGCGTGCTCGCGCTCGATCCCGATCACGACCTCGCGATCATCGATGTCGACCCGCGCCAGCCGCTGCCCGTGCTCCGGCTCGGCGACAGCGACCAGGTCGCGGCCGGCGATCCGGTCATCGCGATCGGCAACCCGCTGGGCGTCCTCGACTACACCGTCAGCGACGGCCTCATCTCCAGCGTGCGCGCGATCTCCCCCGAGCTCACGCTCCTCCAGATCTCGGCGCCGATCTCGCAGGGGTCGAGCGGCGGCCCGCTGTTCAACTCGTCCGGAGAGGTGATCGGCGTCGCCACCGCCATCTTCAACGAGGGCCAGAACCTCAACTTCGGCGTGCCGTCGAACTACGTCAGGCAGCTCTCGCTGGCCCGGCGGCCGATGACCGTCGCCGAGTTCGCCGAGCTCACCCGGCCGCGCGATCCGACCATCGAGGCCGGCGGCAAGACCATCGTGCGCAAGGTGCCGCAGCACGACCTCTCGATCTTCGAGGGCTGCACCGAGAAGCAGGTCGAGGACGCGGTGAAGTCGATCGGGCAGGCGATCGAGCTGGGCGCGCCGCTCTACAACTCGGGCAACCACGAGGCCTGCTATCGCATCTACGAGGGCACCTCGATCCGCTTCGAGCGTGAGAGCGGCTGCAAGGGCGTGCGCGAGGCGTTCGGCGCCGGCTTGCTGCGCTCGAGCACGCTGCCGTCGTACACCGAGAAGGCGTGGGCGCTGCGCGACATGTTCGACGGCCTGCTCGAGGTCGCGATGCGACACGCCGAGAAGAGCCGCGGCGCCGCTCCTTCGACTCGCCCGCGCTGACGCTCGGGCTCGCTCAGGACGGACGGGCTTGATCCACTACCTCTTCGACATCGACGGCACGCTGATGCGAGCTGGAGGTGCGGGCGCCCGGTCGCTGGCGGCGGTCATGCGCGCCCGGTACGGCGTCGACGACGCGGCGCGCGGGGTGAACGCCGCCGGGCGCACCGATCCGTCGATCGTCGACGAGATCTTCGCGAAGGCGCTCGGCCGCCGGCCCGAGCCGGGCGAGGTCGACGCCGTGATCGCGGCGTACCTCGCCGAGCTCGATCGCGCGCTGGCCGCGACGACCTCGACGTTGCGGGTCCTGCCCGGCGCCGGCGATATCCTCGTGTGGCTCGCGGGCTGCGCCGGGACGACGCTCGCGGTCGCGACCGGCAACGTGCGTGACGGCGCGCGCATCAAGCTCCGCCACGCCCGCCTCGACGCTCACTTCGATCTCGACCGCACCGGCGGCTACGGCTGCGACTCGGCCATCCGCGCCGAGCTCGTCGCGCGCGCCGTCGAGCGCGCCGGCGCCGCCGCCGGCGACACCGTGGTCGTGGTCGGTGACACCGTGCACGACATCTCGGCCGCGCGCGCGGTCGGCGCGCTCTGCGTCGCGGTGACGACCGGCAGCGATCGCGCCGAGGCGCTGGCCGGCGCCGACGCCGTCATCGACGGGCTCGACGAGCTGCGCGCGTGGCACACGGCGCGGTTCGCGTAGCGGAGACTCGGCGTCGGTTTCGGTTTCGGTTTCGGGCCCGGTGACCGTCGCGTCAGATCGGCTTGCAGTCGCGCAGGATCCAGCGCCGGGTCCCCTCGGCCACGCCCTGGCTGATCTCGCCCCGGTCGTTCACCTCGGCGACCGGCGGCGACCACAGCTCGAGGCGACCCTCGAGCGTCGCCTCGGTGACGCCGTCGGGGAGGCGCAGGTCGGGGCAGAGCACGTCGAGGCCCTCCTCGACCAGCACGGCGTCGCCGAGCTTCTCGTGTTGCACCTTGCCGCGCACGCGTACGACCTTGCCGTCGGCGGCCTTCAGCTCCGCGAACGACGCCACCGTCGGCGGCGTCGTCTCGGGGCTCGGCGGCGGTGGCCTGGGATCGTTGCTCACGCAGGCACCGATCAGGAGCAGCAGCGCGAGCGCGCTAGTCCGCAGGCTTCCAGGTCGCATCTTCGATCACCAGCATATCGCCCTCGGAGCCCGAGCTGTGCTCGCCCTTGGCGTTGACCAGCGGCTCGCTGCCGCCCCCGAGCCGCAGCGTACCGGTCACGACGACCTGCTTGCGATCGAGGGCGTCGTCCCAGGAGTAGAGGCCCTTGACGTAGACCGGCGTGCGGTCCTTGAGCAGCACCATCGCGCCCTCGGCGGCGTCGCGCGCGACGCCGGCGATCGTGACGGTCTGCCCGACGAGCTTCCAGGGATCGGCGTCGATGATCTGCGTGGTCATGGGAGGGCCCTCACGGGATGGCCGTCAGCGGGTCCCGGCGTGCGTCAGCGCCGCCAGGCCTGGATCGTAGTTCTCCGCCTTGGCGATGCAGAAGATGATGCGGTCGAAATCGAAGTAGCCCTTGGTGAACTTGGCGCGGGTGCTCTGCAGCACGATCATCGGGCTCTCGGCCCGCCGCTTGGGATCCTTGTACTGCATGTGGTTCGCGTGCCAGAAGCAGTTCGAGGCGTCGTCCCAGAAGCCGTAGTCGAAGTTGATGTAGCTCGACTTCTTGTCCTCGCCGGTGACCGGATCCTTCTTGATGCGCGACTGCGCGCGGTACTCGTACCCGGCCATGTCGACCTCGCCGGTCTTGGGATCGGGCAGGAACGCGTCCTCGTCGGGCTTGAACCGATCGTCGTAGTCCTCGGACTGATTCGACCAGAAGAGCTTGGCGAAGAGCACGTAGCGGCCGCCGTCGACGGGCTGGCCGGCGGCCGCCGCGTCGTCGAGCAGCTTGTTCTTCTCGCGCATCGCGGTCTGCGCCCGCTCGAAGTCACCCCAGCAACCCTCGGCGTAGTCGAGCGGGTTGCCGCCGCCCTGCAGGTTCTGAGCAGTGATGCCGATGCAGCCGCGATCGATCGTCGCGCGCTCCTGCGGCGTCATCTTGCGCCCCTGCTCCTTCTCCCACATCGCGATGTACTGCTCGGGCGACCACCGGCGCTGCACGCCCTTGTCCTCGCCGAACTCGGGCGCCTTCTCGCCCTCGGGCAGCGCCTGGTCGAGCGGCACGCCGATGAACTGCACCGCCTTCGACTGCACCGCCGCCGCGCCGCCCGCCGATGGCGTCCCCGCCATCTCGGACAGGAGCGCCTCGGCGTTGCCGCCGCGCACCACCGTGTCCGCGACCGCGTCGGCGTGACGCTCGTACGCGTCGCCGGACTCGCCGACGCCGCCCTTCAAGCTGACACCGGCGCGCTGCTGCACGACGTGCGCGGCCTCGTGGGCCGCGGTGTGCAGATCGGGGGCGCCGCCGAACGCGACGTCGTTGCCCTTCGCGTAGGCGGTGGCGCCGAGCTGCGCGTTCGCCGCCGAGGCCTCGGCGCCGGTGTGGGCGCGGACGCCGGAGACGTCGTGGTTGCCGAACGACTTCTGGATCACGTCCATGAACGGCAACGATTCGCTCTTGCCGGCCAGGCCCGCGTCCGCCGCGCGGTGCACGTGCTCGCCCTCGAGGCCGCCGCTGCCGCCGTGCAGCTGCACCGGGTAGCGGCTCTCGACGAGGCTGCGCTTGCCGGCGCTGCGCTGGATCGCCGGCGCGGCGACGAGGTCGTCGCTGGAGGTGGTGCGGTCGCGATCCTTGTCACTCATCCGTGCGTCCTCGCTGAGGTCCCCGGGAGGCAGGGGGACAGAGTTTGCCACCTTAATACGCAGCCCGGACCCGGGACCTACCTTGCGACGTGCAAACCGGCGTGGTTACGTCGGATCCGCCATGAAGCGCGTGATCTTCTCACTCCTCGCGGTCGCTCCGGCGCTCGCGCCGACCGCGGCCGAAGCGCGCCCCTTCGGCGAGAAGGGCCAGTACATCGTCACGAGCGACGCCAAGCTCGACTACCAGCGCGACACGCTGCGCATCGAGGGCGGCGAGGACGAGACGCGCACGCGCTACGCGTTCAAGCTCGCCGGCGACTACAGCTCGTTCCGCCGCGTCACCTTCGGCCTCGAGGTCGGCTTCGAGGGCGAGGTGCAGGGCTTCGACTCCGCGAAGGGCTTCCGCCTCGGCGGGCGCGCCGGCTACGTCGTGCCGCTCGGCGCGGTGAGCGCGCTGTGGCTCCGCGCCGGGCTCGGGTTCGCCAACACGACCGTGCAGAGCCAGCTCTCCGACTACACGGTGCGCACGACGCGCCTGAGCGTGTCGGCGCCGGTGGTGTTCAACCCGTACCCGCAGGTGCTGATCGGGCTCGGCCCGACCTTCGATCACGACCTGTCGGCGAAGGTCGCCAACAACATCGACGTGCCGAAGGTCACCGGGTTCGGCGTCCACATGACGCTCGGCTTCTGGTGGGAGTGATCCGCTACTTCTTGCAGCTCGCCTCGTAGGCCTTCATCCAGGTCTTGCCCTTGTCCATCGAGAACTCGCCCCACATCTTCATCTCCTTGGGGCTGGCCTGCTCCTCGTAGTGGCGGCCCTTCGCCTCGCCCATCGCGCTGCGCGAGATCGACTCCCACACGGTCTTGCCATCCTTGGGCCCGTCGGACCAGGAGACCTCGTGGCTGCCCCAGTTGTCGGTCATGACCGCGTGCCACTTCTTCCCGTCGAAGGTGCGGTAGGACTCGAACTTGAAGCCGTTCTTCTTGGTCTCGACGAACGAGATCTGCGCCCAGAACTTGTCGAGCGCGAACTTGGTCTTGATCGTCGCCTTCATGTCGGCGGCGCTGCCATCGGGCATGAACATCTTGCCCGTGCACTTCCACGTCCCGGCGTTGGCCTTGACGAAGGCCGCGACCTCCGCCGACGGCGCCGGCGCCGTCATGGCCGGGGGCGGCTCGGCCTTGATCGGCGGTGGGGGCGCCGGCTTCGAGTCGGTCTTGCCCGGGGGCGGCGCCGGCTTCGCCGGCTGAGCGACGGCGCCGGCGGTGAGGCCGGCAACGAACGACATCGAGATCACGATCCGCATCAGGTTCCGCATGTGAGTTTCCTCCGGCGCGGAACCTACCGCTTCTAGTCGTCGCTCACCACCACCGGCAGGGACGGCTTCGCGGAGAGGTAGCCGGAGGCCTTGCGACCGGCGCGGTGATCGTGCTCCTCGGGCGCGGTCGCGATCAGGCGGCGCGAGAGATCGACCGCGCGATCGACGAGCGCGCGGGTGCCGGCGTGGAGCTCCTCGCTGTGCTGCACGTACGCGACGTTCTCTTCCATGTCCTCGGCCGACCAGCCGCGCGAGTGCGCGACGTACGGGAACTGCGGGAACTGGCAGCCGAGCTCGGCGAAGAAGCACAGCGCCTGGCCGGCGACGCCCTGCACGTTGTCCTGGCCGCCGGTGATGATGAACGACGCCACCTTGTTGCGCAGCATGACCCGGTTGCGCAGGGTGATCTGGTTCTGCACGCAGTTCAGCCGCTCGGCCATCTTGAAGTAGAGCGAGCTGGCGACGCCCCAGCGGATCGGCGTGGCGACGAGGATCACGTCGGCCCAGAACACGATCGCCTCGTAGACCCGATCGAGCTGGTCGCGCGGATCCATCTGCGTGATCGAGCACGGCCACGTGCACGCGCGCGCCGCCTTGGAGTAGTAGCCCTCGCACGCGCGGAACGAGAGGTCGCGCAGCCGGATGAGCCGAGTCTCGCAACCCACCGTCGCGGCGTGGGCGAGCCCGGTCTCGAGCAGCGCGTCGGAGGTCGAGTAGCGCGGGTTCGCGACGTCCATGTTGGTCGTCGAGATGCCGACCACGCGCACGCCGCCGGCCTCGCGGCCGAGCGGGCGATCGAGCGGGTGCTTCTCGTGCTTGGCCTTCTGGCGCCGGGTCGCCGAGGTCAGATCGATGTACAGCCGGCCGCCCTCCTCGCGGAGGTCGTACCGCGGCACGACGTCGGCCTCGTAGCCGGGCTCCCCCAGCCCGGTGTCGCGGTGGAACTTCCAGTTGTGCCACGGACAGACGATGTACTCGCCGTCGAGACGGCCATCGCCCAGAGGTCCGCCGACATGGTTGCACACGCCGGAGATGGCGGCGAAGCGCCCGTCGAGAAACGAGAGTGCGATGGCCGTCCGGCCTACGGTCAGCTGCTGCAACGGCCGCTTGCTGAGCTCGGCGACGGGCCCCAGGTCGGTCCACGGGTCATCCATGCGGCCATGGTACGGGAGTCCACGCCGGAGGTTACGCCGCGCGCTATCATCCGAGATGGATGACGGCGCCACGCCGCCTGGGCAAGTACGAGCTCGTCGCCAAGATCGGCGAGGGCGGCATGGCGGAGGTGCACCTCGCGCGGCAGCGGGGGCCCAGGCGCTTCCAGAAGCTCGTCGTCCTCAAGCTCGTCCACTCCAAGCTGGCGAGCAAGCCGGCGGTGGCCGAGGCCCTGCTCGACGAGGCGCGCATCGCCGCGCTGGTCAAGCACCCCAACGTGGTCGACATCTACGACCTGGGCGAGGAGAAGGGCAACTACTTCATCGCGATGGAGTACCTGGAGGGCGAGTCGCTCGCGGCCATCCTCAAGACCTCGCGGGCGGGGCCGCGGCTCGACCCGTTCTCCACGGCGCGCATCATCGCCGACTGCGCGGCGGGGCTCCACGCCGCGCACGAGCTGCGCGACCTGAAGGGCGACCCGCTCGAGCTGGTGCACCAGGATGTCACGCCCGGCAACGTGATCGTCCTCTACACCGGTCAGGTGAAGCTGGTCGACTTCGGCGTGGCCAAGGTGCGCACCAGCGAGGACGCTGGGCTGGTGAAGGGGAAGGCCGGCTACCTCGCCCCGGAGCTGTTCGAAGGCGCGGCGGCCGATCGCCGCTCGGACGTGTGGGCGCTGGGCGTCGTGCTGTGGGAGTCCCTCGTCCTGCGCCGGCTGTTCGCCGCCAGGACCGAGGACGAGACCTTCGAGCGCATCCGCACCGGCACGATCGACCCGCCGTCGAGATACGCCCTCGCGGTGACCAAGGATCTCGATGACGTGTGCATGAAGGCGCTCGCGCGCAACCCGACGTTGCGATACCAGAGCGCGCGCGCGATGCAGGACGATCTGCTCTCGGTCCTGCGTCACGCCAACTGGAGCGGCGACAGCGAGCCGATCGCGCGCTTCATGCGCACGACGTTCGCGACGCAGATCGCGGCGCGGCAGGAGGTGCTGCGCGATCTGGCGGCGCGCGAGGATCCGCGGCCCGAGGCGATCGAGCGGATGCGGGCCGACGACGAGGAGGTCGCGCCCGTCACGCCGTCGCACCTCGACGACGTGGTCGAGGGATCGCACGGCGCCGTGCGCCTGCCGGCGGCGACCGGCGTCACGCCCGCGGGCACCGGCGAGGTCGAGCTCCTCGAGGGCAGCGCCGTCCAGCTCGTCGAGCCGACCCGCGCCTACCCCCGTCGGCGCGCGGCGATCGCGGCCGGGGTCGCCGCCGTGTTCCTGCTCGTCGTGATCCTGATCGCGACCCGCGGCTCGTCGAGCTCGCGCGGCGACACGCGGGTGGCCGCCGGCGGTGGGCTCGAGCGAGAGACGGCCGACGCCGCGGAGGTGGACGAGATCGCGCCACCGAGCGATGCCGCGGTCGACGAGGCGGCGACCGAGACCGAGACCGGGCTGGACGCCGGCGTCGCCGAGGTCGCTCCCGGCAAGAAGAAGCCGTCGCCCGGCGTCAAGGCGGTGCGCGACGAACGTGCGCGCGATGATGCGCGCGCCGAGCCCACCTCCGCGCGTGCGCTCTACAAGGATGGTCTCGGCCGTTACGTCGCCGGGGATACCAGCGGCGCGATCGACCGGTTTCGGGCCGCACTCGCGCGCGATCCGCGGTACGCTCCCGCCCATCGTGGTCTCGGCATGGCCTACGAGCGCAAGGGCGACCGCGCGGGCGCCGCGCGTTCGTTTCGCAAGTACCTCGCGCTGGCGCCGACCGCCTCCGACGCCGACCAGATCCGCGCGCGGCTGGCCAAGCTCTGAGGCGCGGGCCGCCGGGAGGTGCACGTGAAGCGCGCCTTGGTCGTCGCGGGCGCGCTCACCGCCCTGGCCCTCGCCACCGGGGCGAGCCACGCGCAGGGCGGCTCGCTCCAGGCCCGGGTCATGGTCCTGCCCGCGCCGGGAGCGACGGGCGAGGCGAAGTTGCCCGCGGACGTGCTGGCCGCGGTCTCGGGCGGCGCCAGGCGCGTCACGCCCAACGTCGCACGCTCGACGGCCTCACTCACCGACACGGCGGTGATCGTCGGGTGCGATCCGCAGGAGCGGGCCTGCCTCGAGGCGGTCGCCGCGGCGCTCAACGTCGATCAGATGCTGCTCGTGAACGTGCGCAGCGAGGCCGGTGGAGATGTCACCGTGGACGTGACCGCCGTGAGCCGCGACAGCGCGCCGGTCACGAAGCAGTTCGTCGTGCGCGCGGCCACCCGCAAGCAGGATCTCGCGACGATCGAGGCGGCGGTGCCCGAGATGCTCGACGCCGAGGCGCGTGGGGCCGGAACCGGAACGGATACGGGGACGGGAACGGAGACAGCGACGGGGACGGAGACGGGGACGGGAACGGATCCGGAGACGGGGACGGGAACGGATCCGGGGACGGGAACGGGAACGGGGGGCCCTGTCGACGAACCACGCGTCTCGTCGACGCGCGCGCCGATGCTCGTGACGATCGCCGGTGGCGCGCTCGCGGTCATCGGCCTGGGCGCGTGGGGGCTGGCCGCCGCCAAGCAAGGGGACATCGACGGCGCGCCGACGTCGTCGGCCGCCGACCTCGAGCGCCTCGCGGACATGGAGCGGACGGGACGCACCTACGCGACGACGGGCAACGTGCTCGTGGTCGCCGGCGGTCTGGCGGCGGTCGCCGGCGCGGTCTGGTGGTGGAAGGCCGACCAGGCGCGCGGCGTGACGGTGAGCCCCATGGTCGGTGGCGACGCCGGTGGTGTCGTGCTGGGAGGCCGCTGGTGAGGTCGGCGATCGCGGCGATGACGACGGCGCTGGCGGCGGTCGCCCTCGCGATCACGCTCGGCCCGGCGTGCGGCATCGATCCACGCTCCGGCGACTTCCGCTGCACCAACCCCGGTCAGTGTGGACCCGGTCGCGATTGCGTCAACGGCTGGTGTGTCGTCGATCCCTCCGAGATCGACGCCAGCACCGAGTGCCCCGCCGCGTGCACGTCGTGCATGGACGGCGCGTGCATCATCGAGTGTGACGGCCCCGGTGAGTGCGCGAGCAAGGTGACGTGCCCGGGCACGATGCCCTGCGTCGTGCGGTGCACCGGCCCCAGCGCCTGCGACGCCGGCGTCGAGTGCGGCATGGCCTCGTCGTGCGAGATCACCTGCGGCGGCCCCGGGAGCTGTGGCGACCAGGTGCGCTGCGGCGAGGGACGGTGCAGCGTGACCTGCAGCGGCGACGGGAGCTGCGTCGACGGCATCGACTGCAGCGCCGCATGCGAGTGCGTCACGGCGTGCGGCGGCCTCGGCGCATGCTCCGGGACGATCGCGTGTCCCGGCAATTGCACGCAGGGCGGACAGTGCACCAGGTCCCCGCCTGGGCAGTGCCGGAACTGCTAGGGGCCGGCGTGTACGAGCACGAGCGGCGGCGGATGGTGCAGGAACAGCTCGCGTCGCGCGACATCAGCGACGCGCGCGTGCTCGCCGCCATGGCCGTCGTCCCGCGCCACCGGTTCGTGCCCGAGGCGATGCGAGCCCACGCGTACAGCGACAGCCCCTTGCCGATCGCGTGCGACCAGACGATCAGCCAGCCGTACGTGGTCGCGGCCATGACCCAGCTCGCGCGCGTCCAGCCGGGGTCGCGCGTGCTCGAGGTCGGCACGGGCTCGGGTTACCAGGCGGCGGTCCTCGCGGAGCTCGGCGCCGAGGTGTGGTCGATCGAGATCCACGCCGAGCTGTCGGCGGTGGCCGAAGAGGTCCTGCGCGACCTCGGCTACGGCGAGGGTCGCGTGCACCTGCGCGTCGGCGACGGCTGGGCGGGCTGGCCCGAGGCGGCGCCCTTCGACGCGATCGTCGTCACGGCGGCGCCGCCGTTCGTGCCGCCGGCGCTGGTCGCGCAGCTCCGCGACGGCGGCCGCCTGGTCATCCCCGTGGGGGTCGCCGACCAGGAGCTGCGCGTCGTGACCCGTGTGCACGACGGCCAGGTGCGCGAGGAGAGCGTGTTCCCCGTGCGCTTCGTGCCCATGACCGGCGGCGCGCCGCGGCGCTGACTCACGAGGTCTGGACGCCGTCGAACGCGACGACCGAGTCGCTGCTCAGGCCCGCGGCGTTGGCCTCGTCCGTGTCGATGTGCATGTCGAGCGCGAAATCGTGACGGACACGCACGATCACGTCGCCCATCGTCATCTCGCGATCGCCCTCGACCTTGACCTTGATCAGGTCCTTGTCGGCGACACCGAAGGTCTTCGCCTCGTCGGGGCTCATGTGCACGTGGCGGTGGGCGAGGATCACCCCGCGCGAGATCGCGACCTCGCCGGCGGGGCCGCGGAGGGTGATCCCCGGCGTGCCGTCGAGCTGCCCCGACTCGCGGAGCGGCGGATCGATGCCGAGGCGGAACGCGTCGGTGCGCGCGAGCTCGACCTGCGTCTCCTTGCGCAGCGGGTTGATGATCGCGACGCCGGTGAGCTCGCCGCGCGGCCCGACGAGGTCGACGGTCTCGCGGGTGACGAACTGGCCGGGCTGGGTCACGTCGCGACGGCGCGAGAGCTCGTAGCCCGGGCCGAAGAGCGCGTCGCAGTCGGCGCGCGAGAGGTGGACGTGGCGCACCGAGACCCCGACCGGGATCGGGCGTGCGCGGACGCTGCGCATCGCCGCGGTGGGACCGACGAGGCAGCGCATGACCTCGCGGGCGATCATCCGCTCCTCGTCGGTGCGGACCACGAGCACGCGGGTGCGAGCATGGCGTGCCGCGACGTCGACCACACCGCCCTCGGCGCCGGGACGGGCCGTCGCGTTGCGCTCGAGGTCGAGCCCGACGCCCATGAAGCCGAGCGGCTCGCACACACGCGCGCGCACCGTGGCCGCGTTCTCGCCGATGCCGCCGCTGAAGACCAACGCGTCGACGCCGCCGAGCTGGGCGGCGTACGCGCCGACGTACTTGCGCACCCGGTGGATAAAGAGATCGACCGCGAGGCGCGCGCGCACGTCGCCCTTGTCGGCGGCCGCCTG
>DDTA01000329.1:0-12581 GCA_002344285.1 Myxococcales bacterium UBA2376 | reverse complement strand
CCCTCGAGCGGCGTCATGCCCATCGACGTGTCGACGGAGACGCCGCGATCGATCGCGGCCACGCTCGCGCCGCCGCCGAGGTGACAGGTGACGAGCCGCATGCGCGTCACGCTCGTGCCCAGGTGCTCGGCGGCGCAGGCGGCCATGTACTGGTGGCTGGGCCCGTGGAACCCGTAGCGGCGGATGCCCTGCTTGGCGTAGAGGTCGTACGGCAGGCCGTAGAGGTACGCGTGCTCCGGCATCTGCGCGTGGAACGCGGTGTCGAACACGGCGACCTGCGGCACGTCGAACACCTCGCGCGCGGCGCGGATGCCGGCGAGGTTGGCCGGGTTGTGGAGCGGCGCGAACGCCGCGCACTCCTGGATGATCTCCTCGACCGCGGTGTCGACCTTCACGGGCTGGACGAGGCGCTCACCGCCGTGCACGACGCGATGCCCCACGGCGCCCAGCGCGTTCTGCTCGAGCGGTCCACCAGGACGCTTGAGGTGCGCCAGCACGGCGGCGAGCGCGCCCGCGATGTCGGGCGCGGTGACGGCGCTGCTGCCGGTGCCGTTCACGTGCGTGGCGCTGTCACCGATGCGCTCGACGCGACCGCGCGCGAGGCTCGCCTCGGTGTCCATCTCGTAGAGGTCGTACTTGAGCGAGGTCGAGCCGGCGTTGAGGACGAGGACTTTCATGGCTGGTTTCGGGATGGTACGCGGGTCTCGAGTTCAAGGTTTGAACCCAGCCCTTGAACAGATCTGTGCAGAAGATGAGCCCCGGCGCGCCGCACTCCCGACCTAACCGACCGGAACTGTCCAGATCGACGTCAGGCACGTGAGCTGCACAACCAAGGTTTCTCCACGGAGGGAGACCATGCAGCGCCCCGCCCTGCTCCTGACCTCGGTCCTCGTCCTCGCGCTCGGCGCGTCGGACGCCGCCGCCTCCGACGCGGTCGCGTGCGGCTCGAGCCCCGCCGGCGCCAACATGCCGAACGGCGCCATCTTCCTCAGCCAGGGATCGGGGCCGATCATGGCGACGCTCGCCGGCGTCGGCGAGTCGCGATCGCACTCCGGGCTCGCGCACGGCAACGGCTGGTACACGCACTCGACGGCCTTCGAGCCGCGCATCCGCGACTGGGACGACTCCGAGTGCTCGTGCGGCCTCGCCGGCGACTACTGCTGTCAGGGCCCGCTCAAGGGCTTCGAGCTGCAGAACGGCTATCCCGGCTCGTCGCAGATCACCGCGGGCGCGCTCTACACCTTCTACTACCATCCGCAGAACGGCGTCGCCCCGAACTTCCTCTACCAGCAGCGCAGCCTGAGCACGAGCTACCAGGTCGACACGCGCGGCGCGGCCGTCGCCGACTGGCTGTGGAACGGCTCGACGTACGCGTGGGTGTCGTCGCGGCAGAACGGCGGCCAGGGCTTCTGGCGCGTCGGCTTCACCGGCGTCACGCCCTACGCGCAGTACTCGCTCTACCAGTACCGCGACTACGAGAACATCAACAACGGCGCGGTCACGTGGAACTACGGCAACGTGTGCTCGACGATCCTCGCGTACGCACAGCAGCAGGCTGGCCAGGGCGTCGTCAACAACGTCCGCTCTCACCACGCCGTGCCCGGCGTCTCGAACTCGTACACCCACGACTACGTCGTGAGCGGCCTCGACCAGCTCTACAACGCCGTCTACCAGGACTGCTCCGACGGCAACGGCTTCCTCGAGAGCGTCGGCGTCTTCTTCTCCTGCCTGGGCGAGAGCGACATCTGCGACGACGCCGCGCGCCAGGTCTCGAACTGCTTCGCCGACGGGCGGAACGGCAACTGCTACAACGACGGGAACCGCTACCAGGCGATCCGCAACAACCAGCACCCCGGCGGGCCCGTCGACGCGAACGGCTATGCGATCGCACGGTCGATCAGCCCCGACAACATCGGCGGCTGGAGCGGCTGGCAGGCGGGCACCACGGCCGCCTCGGTGTGGTCGCGCGACGGGAACCAGGCGATGAGCTGGAACAGCGGCGGCTCGGTCTACAGCTGCTTCTTCTGATGGCGAAGCGCACGCGCGTCGTCGTCCTCGTCGCCCTCGCCGGGATCGCGGCGCTGCTGTTCCTGCTGTTGCGCGCGGGCGGCGGTGGGCAGCGGGTCACGGCGGCGGCGGTCGCGGACACGGGCGCCGCGACGGCTCCGGCGCGCGAGCCGGCGACCTCGTCCGCCGCGCGCACGAGCGCCGCGCCGGGCAAGGATCCGCGCGGCGCCGGCGACCCGCGCGCGCCGATCATCGACAAGATCATCGTCGAGAAGCCCGAGGTGTGCGAGGGCGAGGAGAACCTCATCACGATCGAGGCGCACAGCCCGGACGGCAACGACGCCGGCCTGCGCTACCTCGTGCACGGGACGGCGGGGCGCTCGGTCCCGCTGCGCACGCGCGACAACGTCGAGGATCCCGACGCGCCCCCGCGCTCGGTGCTGGTGGTGTCGGACAACGGCTCGACCACGTCGGCGCCGATCCCGCCGTACGAGATCAAGCGATGCGCGGCCTCGGCGCGCCTCCGCGTCCGCCACTTCCTCCTGCCCAACTCGACCGCCGAGTACCGCTTCGAGGCGAAGATGATCGCCGGCGTCTCGCCTGGTCAGCCCCGACCCGCGAAGTTCGAGCTGGCCGACTTCACGCCCGTGCGCTTCGAGTGGGACTTCGGCGACGGCCAGCAGACGACGACCCGCGAGCCCTACATCGAGCACAGCTACGAGCTGCGCGATCAGCGCACGTTCTACACGTACCACCTCGTGAAGGTGACCGCGTTCGACGAGCGGGGCCGCGTCGTCGTCGGGCGCGACGCGCTCGAGATCATGAACCCGGCGTACGAGGAGCTGACCCAGAAGAAGCTGGTCAAGCTCATGAGCAAGAACACGCCGCGCTTCCCCGAGGTGAAGGACGGCAAGGTCCAGCAGATGGTCCACATCTGGCACTTCCACCGGGATCCCGTGCCGGTCGACCAGGTGATCGCGTACTTCCACGATCGCCACGGCAAGGAGCTCGGCCAGGGGTCGGTGAAGCCGGTGGAGCTCCTCGGCACCAACCTGGTCCCGCCCGGCCTCGGGATCACGATCCGGGTGACGCTCGAGGTGGACAAGCACCCCGACGTCGGCTTCATCACGTACGACCTGCACGGCACCAGCAGCGACGGGCTGCACGCGATGGGGAGCTTCTCGGTGATGCGGCCGCCCGACGCGCCGACGCGCGAGCGCAACCTCCCGGTCACCGACGGCCTCCAGGCCGCGAAGATCAAGCGCGCGATGGAGCTCCTCGGCCGGTCGACGGTGACCGACGAGGATCTCTGGACGCTCGAGCGGCAGGGGAGCTTCGCCGGGCTCGAGCCGTTGCCGGTGCCGCCGGTCGACGACGGGCCGCCGTCGTGGCTGCCGCGCCCGCCCAGCAGCGATGGCGAGCCGTGGTCACCCACCGACGATCCGGGTCCCCACGCGCCGGACGAGGAGTGAACCTCCCCCACGCCCGCCAGTGCGGTACGGTGGGCGGGCCGTGCTGCCGCCGACGTCCTTCCCCAAGAACGAGATCAAGGTCCTCCTGCTCGAGAACGTGCACCCGAGCGCCGACGAGCTGTTCGGCGCCGAGGGCTTCCAGATCGAGCGCGTGAGCGGCGCGCTCAAGGAGGACGAGCTGATCGAACGCGTGCGCGACGCGCACGTGCTCGGCATCCGCTCGAAGACCCGGGTCACGGCGCGGGTGCTCGACGAGGCGCGCCGGCTCCTCTCGGTCGGGGCCTTCTGCATCGGCACCAACCAGATCGATCTGGTGCACGCCAACGCCCGCGGCGTGCCGGTGTTCAACGCGCCCTTCTCGAACACGCGCTCCGTCGCCGAGATGGTGATCGCGGAGACCATCATCCTGTCGCGCCAGCTCTTCGATCGCTCGCGCGAGGTGCACGACGGCACGTGGAAGAAGCTCGCGACCAACTGCCACGAGATCCGGGGCAAGACGCTCGGCATCGTCGGCTACGGCCACATCGGCCGGCAGGTCGGCGTGCTGGCGGAGATGGTCGGGATGCACGTCATCTTCCACGACATCGCCGCGCGGCTGCCGATGGGCAACAACCGCGCGATGCCCGGGCTCCACGACCTCCTCGCGGTGTCGGACTTCGTCACGCTGCACGTGCCCGAGACGCCGCAGACGCGGCTCATGATCGGCGCCGCCGAGCTCGCGCACATGAAGCCGTCGGCGTGCCTGCTCAACGCGAGCCGCGGCACGGTGGTCGACCTCGAGGCGCTGGCCGAGGCGATCAAGACGAAGCGCCTCGCCGGCGCCGCGGTCGATGTCTACCCCGAGGAGCCCGAGAGCAACTCGGAAGGCTTCTCGTCCGTGTTGCGCGGCCTGCCCAACGTCGTGCTCACGCCCCACATCGGCGGCTCGACGGAGGAGGCCCAGGAGGCGATCGGCCGCGAGGTCGCGGGCGCCCTGGTGAAGTTCGTGAACTCCGGCGCGACCACGGGCGCGGTGAACTTCCCGCAGCTCGAGCTGCCGCAGGCGAAGGACACGCACCGCGTGCTCAACGTCCACCGCAACGTGCCCGGCGTGATCCGTGACATCACCGCGATCATCTCGGAGCGCGGCGCCAACATCCACGCGCAGATGCTCGCGACCGACCCCACCATCGGCTACATGGTGATGGATCTCGATCAGAGCCTGTCGCACGAGGTGAAGAAGGCGGTCGCGGCGCTCGAGACGAGCATCAAGACGCGGATCCTGTACTGACGGCGACGCGCGGCGAGCCGCGGTACCTCCCCGCGACACACTCGGCGTGTCGGCCGAGACGCGATCGGACGCGATCGTCGACGGGAGCGGCTGGATCCGCGCACATGGGAGGCGATGTGGGATGGCACGGCGGGTGCTCTAGCGAGAGAGCGTCCTCCTTCCTCTCCTCTCTCCAACGGAGTCCCGCCATGTTCTCTCCCGTCTCCCGTCTCTCTCTCGCCGCGACGCTGATGCTTGCTCTGGGGCTCGGCGCCTGCGGCGACGAGGCACCTCGCAAGGCACCGATCGAGCCGTCGAAGGGATCGATGGCCGTGCAGCCGAAGAAGGTCACGCCGCCGGCGCCGGTGACGCCGAAGGTCGAGCCCGCGCCGATCGTTCCGAAGGTCGACGTGGTGAAGCCCGATCCGGGCGCGGCCGCCGTCGCGCCGAGGCCCGAGGTGGTGAAGCCCGCCCCGACGCCGGCGTCGATCGACGAGGCGATGAAGCAGGCCGCCGCGCTCGACAAGGGCGGTGACCGCGAGGCGGCGATCGCCGTCCTCCACGCCGGCGTCTCGCGCTGGCCCAAGAACGCGACCGCGCGCGTCGACCTCGCGCGGCTCTACCTCTCGGCCGGTGAGCCGGGCCGCGCCAAGCCGCACGCCGAGAAGGCGACCGAGCTGCGCGCCGACTGGTCGACGGCGTGGAACACGCTCGGCCGCGCCGAGCTCGGCATGGCGCGCTTCGAGGACGCGATCGCGTCGTTCGAGCGCGCGATCGAGGCCAACGAGTCGAACCGCTACGCGTGGAACAACCTCGGCCACACGCTCATCCTCCTCGAGCGCTGGGAGGACGCGGTCGCCGCCCTCGAGCACGCCGTCGACGGCGAGGAGGTCGAGCCGTACATGTGGAACAACCTCGGCATGGCGCTCGAGAACCTCGATCGCCTCGACAAGGCCCGCGCCGCCTACGAGCAGGGCGCCGCGGCCGGCTCGACCCTCGCGGCCTCCAACCGCCAGCGCCTCGAGGGCATGACCAGCCTCTGAGACGCGTGTCCGCGGGACGCGTCAACGCGCGACGCCGGCGTGCCACCGGGCGATCTCGCCGGCGAGCCACTCCGGCTCGTCGGTCGAGAGATCGTGCCCCGCGGTCGGATGCTCGACCAGCGGCGCCGCGTAGCGCCGGGCCAGCGCGCGCGAGCAGCTCGCGTCGACGAGCCGGTCGGTGGTCCCGACCAGGAACAGCGACGGCACCGCGAGGTTCCGCGGCGCGTTCCAGCGCATCGCCGCCGCCAGCTGGCCGCGTGCGACGGCGCCGCGGATCGGACGCAGGCGCGCGATCTCGCTCCAGCGCATGCTGACGTCGGGCCAGCGATCGGCGCGGTTGGTGACGACCCGGACGATCGCCTCCTCGCGCGCGCCGACGTCGCGGCGAACCCGGCCGCCGAGCACGGCGGGCAACGCCGCCGGCTTCATGCGCTGCCAGGGCCGCGACAGATCACGCGCGCTCGACGCCCCGACGACGATGCCGGCGAGCTCGCCGGTGTGACGCGCCGCCCACTCCATCGTCACCATGCCTCCGAGCGACATGCCGAACACGAACGTCCGACCTCCGCTGGTCGCACGACCCGCGCGCGCGCGCACGTCCTCCATCGCGGCCGCGATGTCCCCCGGCCAGGGGCGATCGCGGAGCGTCCCGACGCCGGGCAGCTCGAGCGGCACGATCTCGGCGTCGGGGATCGCCGCCGCGAGCGTCGTGGCGAAGCCGCCCCAGTGCCCGACCTCACGGGTGAGGCCGCGCAGGATGATCCAGCGATCGGTGGTCACGGCCGCGAGGATCAGGGAATCGCGGCCTGGCAGCAACCCGAGATGCAGGACGCGTTGGCGGGGCACGCGCACGTGCGCGTCAGCTGACGGCCACGATCTCCAGCGTGCGGGCGCGCACGCCGGCCCCGAGCTCGACCTCGTCGCCGGCCTGCTTACCGAGGAGGAGCTGGCCCAGCGGCGACCTTGGGGTGACCACCTGCACCCCGCCGCTCAGCTGGTTGCCGCCGCCAGCGGGCGCGACGAGCACCCGGCGCTCGTCACCGTCCTCCTCGATCGTGACCAGCGCGCCGAGCGCGATCGCGGCGTCGCCGGCGAAGCGCGGCGGCGACCAGCTCGCGAGGGCCACCAGCGCGTCCTGCAGCTCGACGACGCGCTGGGCCTGCCCACGCGCGAGGTACTGCTGCTCGAGCGCGCGGGTGTCCTTGTCGTTCTCGGGCCGGGACTCGGCGTGGGTCGCGCCCGCGACCGTGGCGGCGTGCGCGGCGGTCGCGACCGCGAGGGCGGCCTCGAGCTGCGCGACGAGCTCCGCGCGCAGCGCGACCTTGGTCGGCTTCCCCGCCATGCGCGTTCGATCTTACTCGCGGTCGCGCGTGCGTGACCAGTTCCAGGTCTTCGTGATCGCACCGGCGCGGAGCTGGATGTCGAGGGACACCTTGCCGCGGTCGGCCGCCGCGAGCGCGTCGGCGAGCTCGCGGGCGCTCGCGAAGCGCTCGTCGGGAGATTTGGCCAGCGCGACCAGCAAGACGTCGTCGATCGCCGCGGGGAGGTCCGCGACCGCGCTCGGCTGCGGCGGCAGGCGGTGACACACGTCGTGGAGCATCGTCATCACCTCGGCCGAGGCGACGGCAGGGCGCCCGGTGAGCGCGCGGTACGCGATCACGGCCAGCGAGTAGAGGTCACTGCGGTGATCGATGACGTCGCCACGGGCCTGCTCCGGCGACATGTACGAGGGCGTGCCGACGGCGTGACCGATCGACAGGGAGCCTTCGCCGCCGGCGAGCTTGGACACGCCGAAGTCGAGGATCTTCCAGGTCACGTCCTCGTCGGACGGACCGGTGCGCGCGGCGAAGACGTTCTGCGGCTTGAGATCGCGATGCACGATCCCCGCGCCGTGCGCGGCCTCGAGGCCGGCGCCGAGCTGACGGAGGAGCGTGACCACCTCGGCCACCGGCAGCGTGGCGCGCTCGCGCAGGATGGTGGCGAGGTCGTTGCCCTCGAGGAGCTCCATGGCGAGGAACGGCATCGCGGCGTCGTCGGGGGACACCTCGACCACCCGCACGACGTGCGGCGAGTCGAGCGCGGCGGCGCTGCGCGCTTCCCGCGCGAAGCGCTCGTACGCCGACGGATCGGACAGGAGGTGCGGATGGAGCAGCTTCACCGCGTAGCGACGCTCCGGCGTCGAGCCGTCCTCGCGCGTCGCCTCGTAGACCTCACCCATGCCGCCACGCCCGCGCAGCGCGCCGAGACGGAACCCGCCGACCATGTGGTTGGAGAAGCGGCCGCGGCCGCCGCCGACGACGGCGTCGCGCAGATCGCGGCGCGCCTCGGCGAGCTGGGCCTCGCGCTGACCGAGCGCGCGCAACGCGCGATCGAGCTGCTCGATCGCCGCGCGCGACGACGCGCGGAGCTGGCGCGCGACCACGAAGGTGGCGAGGAAGATGGCGACGATCGCGACCAGGAGCACGAGCTGGGTCGAGCGCGGCAGGTGGGCGCTCGAGATGAGCGTGCGATCCGGAAGCACACCGGTGAGCAGCGCCAGGCCGATCACGGAGTAGGCGACGACGAGGTGGATGGTGACGGACAGCGCGCCGCCCAGGTTGCGGCTGGCCGAGAAGATGAACGCGCCGAACGGGATGATGAGGAGCGCCGCCGAGAACGGCCCCCAGTAGTAGAAGCCGGTGGTGATCGCGACCACGCAGGCGTGGCCGAGGACCACGTTGTGCCAGGCTCGGTAGGCCGCCGGTTCGCGCGCCACCGCGCGGAACCAGAGCGCCGTGACCGCAGCCGCGACCAGCCCGCCGACGTGGATCCAGCGGGCGAGCGGATCTCCGCCGACGAGGGGCAGGCCGGCGACGACGACGACGATGAGGCCCAGCACGAACCCGCCGAAGATCCGCGTGCGGCGCGCCTCGTCGAGGTCGAGCACGTCGTCGGTCGTGCTCGGACCACGCACCGCGACGACGGGCGACGGCGACGGCGACGGCGGGAGTGACGGCGGCAAGGCCACCTCGCGCGTCACGGTGTCGAGATCGTCGTTCAACGCGGCCGGATACTAACCGCTGCGAGTAGGATGAGCGCCATGAACCTGTACGACGCGACCGTGCCGATCTTCACCAAGTTCCTCGGCAACCTCGAGAAGTGGCTCGACAAGGGCGCCGCGCTCGCCGAGGCGAAGAAGTTCGACCCGCAGGTGCTGATCGATTCGCGCCTGGCGCCCGATCAGTGGCCGCTCCTGCGCCAGATCCAGGGCGCGTGTGATCAGGCCAAGTACACCTGCGCCAAGCTCGCCGGCAAGGAGGCGCCTTCACACCCCGACACCGAGGTCACGCTCGCCGATTGCCGCGCCCGCATCCGCGTGTGCCTCGACTACCTGGCGACGTTCTCCCGCGACGACTTCGCCGGCGCCGAGGAGCGGCGGTGCAGCCACCAGTGGATGAAGGGGAAGGGGATGCGCGGCGGCGACTACCTCGATCACTTCGCCCTGCCCAACTTCCACTTCCACCTGACGACCGCCTACGCCATCCTGCGCCACAACGGCGTGCCCCTCGGCAAGGAGGACCACGTCGGCTCCTTGCCGCTCATCGACTGAGACCGTGGCGACGATCGCGGCGGCGGTCGCGATCGCGAGCGCGCCGAGCGCGACCCCGACGATCGCGGCGGCACCTGGACCGGCGAGCGCGACGGCGGCGGCGCCGGCGAAGGCGCCGAGCACCATGGAGACCGTGACCAGGAGCTCGTCGAACGCCGCGAGCCGCCCGATGACCTCGTCGGGCGAGTGCCGCTGCAGCGCCGTGTGCGAGAGCACCCAGTTGCTGCCGGTGCCCATGCCCCAGACGAGCGAGGCGACGAGGAGCGTGACCGGCGTGCGCGCGAACGCGAGCGCGCCGACGGCGGTGAGCATCGTGAGCCGGGAGAGCCACTGCAGCGTCTCCTCGGTGACGCCGGTCCGCTCGAGACGACCGGCGATCGCGGGGCCGATGCCGGTGCCGGCGCCCCGCACCGCCTGCAGGACGCCGAACGAGAGCGCGGCCGCGCCGAAGGGCGCGAGCTCGGTGCCGAGGAGGTTGAGCGCGATCCAGCCCGCGCCACCGGCCAGCGCGATCGGCGCCTTGCCGAGCACCGCCGCCATGAGCGCGCGTCGGCGCGCGGCCACACGCAGCGCGTCGGCGGTGTCGCGCGGCGTGGCGCGGACGAGGGCGACGGCCCGGCGCAGCGATGCGGATGTGCCCGACGACGAGCTGGCGGCGCCGGGCGCCGGCATCGGCGGCAGGGTGGCGTGCAGCGCGGCCGCGACGAGGAAGGAGGCGGCGTCGAGGGCGAGCGCGATCGCGGGTCCGAGCAAGCTCGCGAGGCCACCGAGCGACATGCCGGCGACGTAAGCGACGCTCCACGTCGCGGCGAGGAGGGCGTTGGCGCGACCGAGCGCGGCGGCGGGGACCAGGCGGCGAAGCGCGGCGGTCTCGCCCGGCGGGACGATGGCCGAGACCGCGCTGCGCGCGAGGAGCAGGAGCTGCACCGCAGCCACCCATCCCAGGACGGCGGCGGCGGCCATGGCCGCGGTGATGACGGAGGCGATCAGGTCGGCGGCGACGAGGACGCGGCGGCGATCGAGGCGATCGACGAGCGCGCCGGCCAGCGGCGCGAGGAACGCGGCGGGTAGCGCGTGCGCGGCGAAGACGAGCGCGAGCGCGAGCGCACCTCCGCCGGACTCGATGGCGAGCACGCTGACCGCGACGAAGCTGAGCCAGTCACCGGCGAGCGAGACGGCACCTGCGGCCCAGAGACGCCGGAACGCGGGGTACGAGCGCAGGAGCGAGGCCATACGAGCACCTTACGGCGCCCCTGCCAGCGACGTGTCATCCGTTCCAATGGATTGGCAGGGTGCCAACGGGCTACCCGAGACGTACCGCTGCGACGCCGCAACCGCATGGATCCCCATGGGAAAAAGGGGGCACCCGCGGCTGATCGGCGTGATCCGGATCCCGCCGCGCGTCGTATCCTCCGACAGCTGCTCGGTCCTGCCCATGTCGTCCCCGCCCGCCGCCTTGCTCGAGATGCTCCCGCTGTACGCGATGGACACGCTCGAGCGCGCGGAGGTTGCCGAGCTCGAGCGGGCGCTCACCGAGCACCCATCGCTCGCGATCGAGCTCGCGCGGTGGCGCGAGACGCTCGGTGAGCTCACCCGCGGGCTCGCGCCGGTCGCGCCGGCGCCGTCGGTGCGCGAGCGACTGCTCGGTTCGGTCGCGCACGGCGCGACGGCGTTCGAGCGCTTCGCAGGACAGGTGGCGGAGCTGTTCGCCGTGACGCTCGACGGCGCGCGGGCCGCGCTCGCGAGGCTCGACGACGCGGCGGCGTGGCGCCCGCTCCTGCCCGGCATCGACTGCATCCGCGTGAGCGGCAGCACGAACCCGGCGGAGCCGCAGTGTGCGTTCGTCCGCGTCGCGCCCGGGGCGACGTTCCCCTGGCACCGCCACCTCGGCGAGGAGCGCTCGTTCGTGCTGCACGGCGGCGCGCACCTTTCCGACGGCCGCGACCTGCGTCCCGGCAACCTGCTCGTCGTCGACGAGTCGGTCGAGCACGACTTCGTCATCGAGGGCGACGAGCCGTGCATCTTCGCGGTGCGCTCGAGCGGCATGGTGCCGGGCGCGCGTCCGGCTCGGTAGCCAGACCGCCGGCGGGCCTGGCGCGTTACCATGGCGTCATGAGCCGCTGCGCGGGGCGTATCGAGCGCCGTTTGTTCGAGGCCGTCCTCCTGGTCGTCGCCGGCGGGTGCGAGACCACCGCACCGCCGGGACCTCAGCACCCCGTGGGGGTGGTCCCGCGCGACGCCGGCCCGGCGGAGCAGGTCGTGCACCTTGCGCCCCCGCCGACGGACGCAGCGCCCGCGTTCGCCGTCCCGCCGCCCGACGCCGCGATTGCGCCGCCGGACGCCTCCGTCGCCCCGCCCGTGGACGCCGGCGCGGTGGCCGCGGCACCGGACGCCGGCGCGATCTGCGCGGCGCACGCCCGGCGCGCCGGCGCGCTCCGCGCAAAGTCCTCGTACTGGGATCCGAGCACACGCGTCGTCATGTGCTGGACCGTTCACGAGGACAAGCCCGCAAAGGTGGAGCTGATGTACCACCCGCACTGGTGCCCGCAGGGAGGCGGCCAGCCGCCCGCGCCGTACCCCGTCACCGTCGACGGACGCGCGCTGCTCGTCGAGGAGGCCCGGCTCACGCCCGAGGGCAAGGTCACGAAGAGCAAGAAGCGCTGGGAGAAGCACGGCGTCCTCCCGCCGGAGGAGCGCCACAACTGCGGTCGCCGCACCGACGGCGTCACGGTGACCGGCGCGCGATCGAACGACCGCGCCGCCATCGGTGTGCAGCTGGCGGAGCTGGCGGAGCTCGAGGCGGCGAGCGTCCCCGCGTTCGCGCGGCTCGCCCGTGAGCTCGAGGCGCACGGCGCGCCCGCGGAGCTGGTCCGCCGCGCCGAGGCCGCACGCGACGACGAGATCCGCCACGCGCGGGTGATGACGGCGCTCGCGCAGCGCTACGGCCGGGCGCCGCGCGCGGTCGAGGTCCCGGCCCTGCCGTGTCGCACGCTCGACGCCATCGCGTACGAGAACGCGGTCGAGGGCTGCGTGCGCGAGGCGTACGGCGCGCTCGTCGCCACGTTCATGGCGGCGCGCGCGCGCCCGGAGCTGCGCCGCGTGTTCCGCGCGATCGCGCGCGACGAGCGACGCCACGCCGAGCTCGCCGAGGACATCGACGCGTGGATCCGGGGCCGGCTCGACGCCGCGGCGTGCGCCGCACTCGACGCCGCGCGCGCCGG
>DDTA01000305.1 GCA_002344285.1 Myxococcales bacterium UBA2376 | reverse complement strand
TTCGACAAGGTGAAGGTCAGCGGCTTCCCGGCGGCGTTCGAGGTCGGGATCGCGCTGCTCCTGGCCGAGGTCCAGGTCATCGCCACCGATCCGGCGGCGCCCACGTTCGAGAACACGGTCGCGCGCCTCGAGGACGCCGGCCGGCACCTCGAGCGCGCCAACGCCTACTTCGGGGTCTGGACCTCGAACCTCAACAGCCCCGAGGTCCAGGCGATCGACAAGGAGTGGTCGCCGAAGATGGCGGCCGCCTTCGACGCGATCATCTTCAACGGCAAGCTCTTCGAGCGCATCGCCGCCGTCCACGCCGCGCGCGACGCCGCCGGCCTCTCCGCCGAGCAGAAGCGCCTGGTCGAGCTGCGCTACGAGCGCTTCGTCCGCGCCGGCGCCAGGCTCGACGAGGCCCAGAAGGCGCAGCTCGGC
Source organism: Myxococcales bacterium UBA2376 (assembly GCA_002344285.1). Classification (GTDB taxonomy): domain Bacteria; phylum Myxococcota_A; class Polyangia; order Haliangiales; family Haliangiaceae; genus UBA2376. The sequence continues at coordinate 3,940 of DDTA01000305.1, read as the reverse complement.
AAGATCAACCAGGAGCTCGCGCTCCAGTTCACCGAGTTCGGCAACAAGGTCCTGGCCGACGAGAACACCTGGATCGTCGTCGAGAACGAGGCCGAGCTCGCCGGCGTGCCCGCGTCGCTCAAGGCGTCGTACGCGGCGGCCGCCACCGAGCGGAAGCTCGACGGCAAGTGGGCGCTGGTCAACACCCGCTCCGTGGTCGACGCGTTCCTCGCGTCGGGCTCGAACCGCGCGCTGCGCGAGAAGGTGTGGAAGGCGTTCAAGAGCCGCGGCGACAACGGCAACGAGAACGACACCAACGCGACCATCGCGCGCATCGTGAAGCTGCGCGCCGAGCGCGCCGCGCTCCTGGGCTACGCCTCGCACGCGCACTGGCGCATGTCCGACAACACGATGGCCAAGGATCCGGAGAAGGCCAGCGAGCTGATGATGAAGGTCTGGCCCGCCGCCGCCGCCCGCGTCGGCGAGGAGGTGAAGGACATGCTGGTGGTGGCCAAGAAGGACAAGGTCACCACGATCGAGCCGTGGGACTACCTCTACTACCAGGAGAAGGTCCGCAAGAAGAAGTACGACCTCGACGCCGCCGAGCTCAAGCCGTACTTCGAGCTGAACAACATGGTGAACGCCGCCTTCTTCATGGCGGGCAAGCTCTACGACCTGCACTTCACCGAGATCACCGGTCAGGTCCCGGTCTTCCACCCCGACGTCCGCACCTGGGAGGTGAAGGACGGCCAGGGCAACTTCGTCGGCCTCTTCTACGGCGACAACTTCGCCCGCGCCGGCAAGCGCTCGGGCGCGTGGATGACCGACTACCGCGGCCACGACACGTTCACGGGCACGACGTTCCACACGATCGCGTCGAACAACAACAACTTCGTCAAGGCCGCGCCCGGCGAGCCGGTGCTCATCTCGCTCGACGACGCCGAGACCCTCTTCCACGAGTTCGGCCACGCGCTCCACTACCTGCTCTCCGACGTGAACTACCCGGGTCTGGCGACGACGCCGCGCGACTACGTCGAGTTCCCCTCGCAGGTGCACGAGATGTGGGTGCTGTCGCGCCCGGTGCTCGACAAGTTCGCGCGCCACTACAAGACCGGCAAGCCGATGCCCAAGGCGCTCCTCGACAAGGTCGAGCGCTCGAGCAAGTTCAACCAGGGGTACGGGACGGTCGAGTACCTGACCTCGGCCTTGGTCGACATGAAGCTCCACACCGACCCGAAGGGTGAGGTCGACGCCGACGCCTTCGAGCGCGAGACGATGGCCGCGATCGGCGCTCCGCCGCAGATCGCGATGCGCCACCGCCTGCCGCACTTCACGCACCTGTTCACCAGCGACGCGTACTCGGCCGGGTACTACAGCTACCTCTGGTCGGACGTGATGGCCGCCGACGCGATCGAGGCCTTCCAGGAGGCGGGTGACGTGTTCGATCCGACGATGGCCCGCAAGATGAAGGAGCACATCCTCGCGCCGGGCAACAACACCGATCGCGCCGAGGCGTACCGCCAGTTCCGCGGCCGCGACCCCGACGTGAAGGCGCTCATGAAGAAGCGCGGCTTCCCGGTCAAGTAGCGGCGCGCCGCTCGGCGAAGCGCTGGAAGGCGCGCGCCACCTTGTCGGCGTTGTCGTCGGCGAGGGTGTCCTTCGCCCACTGCGGGAGCCCGCGGCCGGCGCGCGCGGCCAGCGCGTAGTGCAGCCGGCAGCGCCCGCCGCCGAGGTCCTCGAGGCGGGCCTCGCCGACGATCTGGCGCTCGGGCTCGCGCTCGAGCGCGCCCGCCGTGGTCCACGAGACGCGGCGCTCGTCGTCGTCGTAGCGGTAGTCGAGCTCGTACTCGAGGCTGCCGGTCGACGGCATCCCGACGAAGGCGACGCGCACGGCGCGCCCGGCGGCGTCGCGCTCGATCACGTCGACCTGGGCGACGGCGGGGACCCACTCCGGCACGAGCCGGGGATCGGCGAGCAGCGTCCAGCAGCGTTCGACGTCGACGCCGATCTCGATGGTGGCCACGGGCACGCCACGAGGATATCGCCGTAGTAGGGTGCTGCGCGATGGCTCCCGGCTACTGGCTGATGAAGACCGAGCCCGACACGTTCAGCATCCACGACCTCGCCCGGGTCGGGACCGAGCCGTGGACGGGCGTGCGCAACTACACGGCGCGGAACTGGATGCGCGACGAGATGAAGGTCGGCGACCTCGTCCTCTTCTACCACTCGAGCTGCGAGCCCCCGGGCGTGGCCGGCCTCGCGCGCATCGCCCGCACCGGCGTCGTCGACGAGACCCAGTTCGAGCCGTCGAGCCCGTACTACGATCCGGGCGCGAAGCGCGAGGACCCACGCTGGATCTGCGTCGACGTCGCGTACGTGGAGACGCTGCCGCGGCTGGTCGCGCTCGAGGAGCTGCGCGCCAACCCGGCGCTCGCCGACATGCTGGTCCTGCGCCGCGGGATGCGCCTGAGCGTGCAGCCGGTCACCGCCGCCGACTACAAGGCGATCGTCGCCATGGCGAGGAAGAAGGCGCCGGGGGCGAGCGCGGGCGCTAGAAGCGCACGTACGGCGCCAGCGTCACGTCCAGCCCCCCGACCGCCGGGTCGAGCTGCCCCGACGAAGCGCGCGCGGTGATGATGTAGCCGGCGCTCACCTGCACGCCTGCGCGACGCGTGCCCAGGCGCCAGTCCATGCCGGCGCGCACGAAGGGGACCGAGTCGGTGTCGTCGACGCCGTGCACGGTGATCGTGCGGCGCGCGACGCCGACGTCGACGCGCGGCTCGGGGATGAACGGGCGCTGGAGCGCCCAGTGCACCTTGGCGACCAGCGCGAGGTTGGTCGTGCGGGTCCGGACGCGGTCGTTCCAGTCGATGCCCGCGGCGTGGTCGCCGGCCGCCGACGACACGGCGACGCCGACGTCGATGATCGGCGCGAGCAGGTACTCGAGCTCGCCCGCGACCTGCGTCATGACCGGCGAGCGCGCGCTGACCCAGCCGTACTCGAGGAGCTGCATCTTGCTCCCGGCGTCGTGGACGTCGAGGTTGCTGAAGCGCAGCCCGGCGCCGAGCGACAGGTGGAGGCGGCGCAGGGTCGGCCTCGGCGCCCCGGCAACCTCCCACGTCGTCGGCGTCACCGACATCGGGGGCGCGAGGTCGGGCTCGTAGGGCGACGGCGACGGCTCGGCCGGCTGAGCCGCGGCCGGCGCGGCCAGGGCCGCGAGGCCCCCGAGTACGGCGACGACGAGGAGCGATCTAGTAGCCAAGGGTGCCTCCCGAGACCATCACGCGGAGGTTGTCGACGTGGCACGGCGCGCGTGCGGCCAGGACCAGCGACGTGAAGCGCACGTCCGGCGGATCGCTGGGGGACCAAGGATCGTCGTCGTCGTCGGGCTGCGGGATGAACGCCGGCAGCGCCGGGAACATGAGCCTGGTGCGCGCGAAGCCCTGCTGCGGGGGACCCTCGAGCACCAGCCGCACGCCGACGCTCGCGTCCGGTGGGTCGCTCGCCGGCTCGAGCGCGAGCGACGGCCGGCCGCCGCAGTCGCCCGTGTACTCGATCCAGTTCCCGTCGGTGAAGCCGCCGCCGTACGGCGAATCGTTGCCCTCGAGCGCGCGCGTGATCGAGAGCGCGTGCGTCATGCTCGCGCCCGGCGCCAGCCACACCGCGTGCTCGCCGGGGTGGTTCGTGCTGACCACTGCGACCTCGCCCACGACCGTCCAGCTCGCGACCCCGTCCTCGAAGTCCTCCTCGAACTGGACCACGTCATCCTCGGCCTCGAGACATCCGCCGGAGGCCACGGCCAGGCACAGGAGCATCCGCTTCACGACCCGAACCGATTGCACCCCCCGCGCCAGCGCAAGTCTGCGACCTGCCTGGCCCCCACCTCCCCGAGCACGACACCGATGTCCGGAAACCGGGGCCGGCGGTAGAGTGGCGCGCCATGGTGCGTCGTGACGACGAC
>DDTA01000001.1 GCA_002344285.1 Myxococcales bacterium UBA2376 | reverse complement strand
CCAAGATCGGCGACGACGAGCCGGTCTCGGGCGCGGGCATCCAGCGCAGCGACCTCGACACGCTCGACTCGGTCGTCGGCGAGACCGCGGCCGGCTCGGTGCTCGGCACCCCCGGCTACATGCCGCCCGAGCAGGCCAAGGGCGGCGTGATCGATCACCGCGTCGACGTCTACGCGCTCGGCTGCATCCTGTTCGAGATCCTGACGCTCGAGCCGATGCTGCCGCGCGGGATCGCCGCGCTCGCGGCGGCGATGGCGGCGGAGCCCGGTCACCCGGCGGCGCGCCGGCCCGACGCCGACATCGCGCCCGAGCTCGACGCCGCGTGCGCGCGCGCGACGGCGCCGGTGGCCGCCGAGCGCACGCCGACCGCGCGCGAGGTGCACGCCGCGGTGCAGCGCTACCTCGACGGCGATCGCGATCTGGCGCGACGCCGCGAGCTGGCGGCCGAGCTCGCGACCGAAGCGACCGCCCACCACGCGCGCGGCGAGCGCGAGGTGGCGATGCGCGCGGCGGGGCGCGCCCTCGCGCTCGATCCCGGCAACGGCGAGGCCGCCGCGCTGGTCGGCCGCCTGCTCCTCGAGCCGCCGGCGGAGACGCCGCCCGAGGTCGAGGCGACGATCATGCGCGCCCGCGTCGGCGCCCACCGCTCGTACATGGTGGCGGGCTCGGTCGCGTACCTCGGCTACCTCCTGTTCCTGCCCGGCCTGCTCTGGCTCGGCGTGAAGGACTGGACGATCCCGATCGTCATCCTCGTCCTCGCGCTGGGCAACGCGGGCTTCGCCTACTGGCTGTCGACGCGCGACGAGCGGCCGTCGAAGTGGCTCTACACGCTCGCGATCGTCACCGACGGGGCGATGCCGTTCCTCTCCAGCGTGTACTTCAGCCCGCTCATGGTCACCCCCGGGCTGGTCATCGCGTCGACGCTCACGTTCCTCGCGTCGCCGGCGCGACACTCGGCGATCCCGGTCGTGGTGAACGCCGTGCTGGTCCTGCTGCTCCCGCTGGCGCTCGAGTGGGCGGGCGTCCTGCCCCGCACCTTCTGGATCGACGAGCACGGCATCACCATCCGCTCGTGGGTGATCGGCAGCGACCCGGTCGGCACCGTGGTCATGCTCGTCGCCGCCAACCTCGGCCTGGTCCTCACCGTCGCCCAGATGGCGCTCCACCTGCAGCGCGCGCAGGCCGCCGCCGAGCGACAAACCCACCTCCAGGCCTGGCATCTGCGCCAGCTCGTGCCATAGCTTTCCGGGGGTTGCCCCGAGGGGGGACGGCAACTCCGGTCGCCACTTGCGCGCGCGCGGGCGCCGCTCTACACACCGCGTCCCGCCTCCGTTCGCTCCCTCCTCGACCATCCAAACACCATGCGTACGATCGATCCCGCCATCCTCCTGGCCGCCATGGCCACCCTCGAGACGCCGGCGTGTAACCTCGCGTCCCGTGACGCTCGCCTCATCGCGCCGGCTGCTCCTCCCGCTCGTCCTCTCCGCGTGCTGCGCGCGCCCCGCTGCGCAGAAGCCCGCGCCTGAGCCCCCCGCCCTCCCCGCCGTCGGGGACCTGGGCGTCCAGCCGGCGAACCTCGACGCGCAGCTGACGCCGTACATCGAGGCGATCGGCGGCGACCGGGGCGAGGCGTCCCGGTTCCACGGGTACGTGCTCGTCGCGCAGCACGATCAGCCGATCTACGCGCGCGCGTTCGGCCTGGCCGATCGTGCGGCGTCGCGGGCCGCCACGGCCGACACGACGTTCCGCATCGGCTCGGTGACCAAGCAGTTCACCGCGGCGGCGATCCTGAAGCTCGAGGCGGCCGGCAAGCTGTCGGTGAACGACACGGTCGCGACGCACCTGCCGTCGTACCCCGGGCCCGGCAAGGACGTCACGATCCACCAGCTGCTCACGCACACCGCCGGCTTGCCGAACTACACGGCGATGCCGGCGATCGAAGCGAAGAAGAACGCGCGCCTGTCGACGGCCGAGCTGCTCGCGCTGTTCCAGGACCTCCCGCTCGAGTTCGCACCCGGCTCCCGGTTCGCGTACTCGAACTCGGGCTACGCCGTGCTCGGCGCGATCATCGAGCGCGTGAGCGGCAAGCGCTACGCGGCCTACCTGCGCGACGAGCTCTTCGCGCCGGCGGGCATGACGCGCACGGCGGTCGACGATGCCGTGGGCGCGCCCGATCGCGCGCTCGGCTACAAGCGCGCAGGCGAGGCGCTCGTCGAGGCCGATCCGATCGACCTGTCGGTGGCGTTCGCCGCGGGGGCGGTGCGCTCGACGGCGAACGACCTCGTGCGCTGGCACCGCGCGCTCGCGGGCGACACGATCCTGCCCGCGACGGCGCGCGAGAAGCTCTATCGCGTCGAGCGCGACGGCTACGCGTATGGCTGGGTGGTGCAGGAGGTCGCGGGCCGTCACACGGTCTGGCACAACGGCGGCATCGACGGCTTCCGCACGATGTACTGGCTCGTCCCCGACGCCGACCTCGTCGTGGTCGTCCTCGGCAACGTCGAGGAGGTGAACGCCGACCCGATCGGCAAGGCCGCGGTCGAGGCCGCGTTCGGCGCCACGCTCGAGCCGCCGGTCTCCCGGAAGCAGGGCACGCTCGATCCGGCGATCGTCGCACGCGTCGTCGGCACCTACGCGATCACCGACGAAGGGATCGCCGCCGTGAAGCAGCTCGGCGCGCCCCAGGAGCTCGTCGACAGCATCATGACCATCGAGGTGACCGCCTCGTCCGACGGGCTGTCGATGAAGCCGAACGGACAGGACGCCGTGAACCTCACGCCCGTCGAGGGAGGCGCCTTCTTCGACGAAGCGAGCGGGGTGGAGCTCTCCTTCGAGCTGCCGTCGGCCGGGCCGGTGACGGGGGTGACCCTCTCGCAGGGCCCGTTGCGGATTCGCTATTCGCGCCGACTGTAAGCGTCGCGCGCCGGGGCCGTTCTACGGGGCGTAACCGGCGTCGCCGTCCGGCGCCGAAAGGAGCCTGACGTGTCGCCTCGATTCCGCCACGCAACGCCACGGGTCTGTCCGAAGCTCGCCCCCCTCGCCCTCGTCGCCCTCCTCTGGGTCGCCGCCGGCTGCGGCGCCAAGATGAAGATGGCCTCGGCCCGCATGGCCGAGGCGCCAGCGTCCGCGGCCGCCGCGCAGCCGATGCCGCCGCCGCTCGAGAAGTCGGTCTTCGCGCGCGACCCGCAGGGCCAGCTCACCGAGGAGAACCTGCAGAAGATCCTCGCCGCGCCGATCGAGCTGGACCTGCCCGCGCGCGTCGGCGTCATCCCGGTGCTCACCGCCACCGACTGGCGCGGCCCGAGCCCCGACTACCGCGTCCCCGCCGGCGTCGCGCCGTTCGTGCGCAAGCTGCGCGGCGCCGAGCCCTTCTCGCTCATCACCGAGATCATGCCCATCCCGTCGGGCGCCCTCGGCATGGAGGCCCTGCGCGAGATCGCGGCGCGCTATCGCCTGCGCTACGTGATCCTCTACCGCGAGGTGCTCGCGAAGAAGAAGAAGGCGAACCGCTGGGCGTGGGGCTACGCCACCGGCGTCGGCGCGCTCTTCCTCCCCGGCCAGCGCCACGAGGTCTACGGCTACATCGAGGCGACGATGTTCGACGTGAAGACCGGCACGCTCATGTTCACCACGCGGCGCGCGGTCCACGGCGACAAGCGCAGCAACGTCTGGTACCAGGACGACAAGCTCGCGGCGCTCACGTCGAAGCTGGTCGGCACCTACGCCCCCGACCTCGCCAGCGATCTGATGAGCGACCTCTACCGCTACGCCGAGGCCGCCCAGCTCGAGAACGATCGCCGCGCCCGCGTCGCCGCCGGCGAGTCGATCCCGCTCCTCTCGATGCCGCCGTCGCGCACGATGGCCGAGCCCACGCCGGCGACGACGGGCGGGACGAACTGAGATCGCGCCCGGTCAGGCCTTCTTGCGGCCGAGGAAGCCCGGCAGCTTGTGGCGCAGGCCGCGCAGGCGCTCGCCGATCGCGGTCGGCTCCTCGGGGCGCAGCTCGGCGATGGGCGTGAGCGCGGACAGATCGCCGGTGCGCGACTTCATGCCCATGGCGTTGCGCGCGTCCTGCACCGACTTCGACAGCATGTGGTGCAGGTCCTTGCGGAGCTGCACCTTCTTGAGCGCGGTGCCGATCTGGCGCGCGAACTCGCGCGAGGTCGGGAAGCGCTGCTCGGGGCGCGGCGAGAGCGCGCGGTGGATGAGGCCCGCGAAGTCCGAGGGCACGTCGGGCCGGAGCGGCCGCAGCGGCTGCACCTGGCAGTCGCGCAGGCGCACGTAGGTCTCGTAGTCGTTCTGGCCGTCGAAGAGCTTGCGCCCGACCAGCGCCTCCCAGAGCACGGAGCCCACCGCGAACTGATCCGACTCGGGGCACGGTCGCGCGCCGCTCACGATCTCCGGCGACAGGTACGACATCTTGCCCTTCACCACGCCCGGGTCCGTGGTCTCGGCCTCGCGATCGGGCGCGAGCGAGAGCCCGAAGTCGATGAGCTTCACCAGGCCACGCGTCGTGAGGAGGACGTTGTGCGGGGACACGTCGCGGTGGACGACCGGGAGCACCTTGCCGTCGGGACCGTGACGCTCGTGGGCGGCGGCGAGGCCGCGCAGCACGCCGACGCCGATGGCGGCGACCAGCTCCCAGCGGGGGCCCTCGCCGCGCTCGTAGTGCCAGCGCGTCCAGGTCCCGAGGTCGACCGCCTCGACCCACTCCATCACCATGTAGAAGTTGCCGTCCTCGGCGACGAAGTCGCGGACCTCGGCCAGGTGCGGCGACTCGAGCTGCGAGCCGAGCCGCGCCTCCTCGACGAACATGTTGACGTAGGTCGGCTGCACGGCGAGCGCCGGGTGCATCTGCTTCACCGCGACGACGCGGCGGAAGCCCATGTCACCCTCGACCTCGGCGCGCCACACATCGGCCATGCCGCCGCGCCCTGCAACCTCCTGCAGGCGATAGCGACCACCGATGAGGTCCCCTGGCCGTGGCGCCTCGGGCATCCGCCGACTATCGCACGGGTCGCGGGCCACGTCAGGACGTGACGTCGCGACGCACGAAGACGAGGAGCCCGGCCGCGAAGCAGACGACGGTGAGGCCGCCACACCAGAGCACGTCCTCGAGGACGCGCGCGCGGTTCATGCCGTCGCCTGCGGGGTCGGCCCAGCGATAGATCTCGTGCCAGAAGTTCATGTGCGTGGTGGGCAGGAGCTCCTTGAACGAGCTGCCCATCACCTGATCCGGCAGACGCTGGAGCACCGTCGAGATGAAGAAGCCGCCGAGCGTGCCGACGTGGGCGACGACGGGGTTGTCGGTGAGCGCAGACAGGAGGAGCGCGACCGACGCGACGACCGCGAGCGCGGCGCCGGCGCCCAGCGCGCAGAGCGCGAAGACCAGCGGCCAGTCGCTCGCCTCGACGCGCCAGAAGCCGGCGCTCTTGAACTCCCAGATGTAGACCAGCAGATCGCCGCCGCCGTAGGCGACGTGGCCGACGAGGAGCGCGAGCGCGATGAGGAAGACGATCACCAGCTCGACCCAGACCAGGCTCGCGACCGCCTTGGCCAGGTAGACCAGCGCGCGCGACGGCGGGCGCACGAGCAGCGCGCGCAGCGTGCCGTCCTTGGCCTCGCCGGCGAGCTGGCTGCCGGCGACCGTCGCGACCACGAGCGGTAGCAGCGCGAAGAACGCGATGTTGAGGACGAAGTTGGCGTAGAAGGGGCCGTTCAGGTACTGGCTGGCGTCGAGCTTGAGCCCCTGGATCTCCTTGCCCTTGTACTGCGTCCAGCCGAAGCCGAAGAGCGTGACCGCGCAGAAGGCCAGGCAGAGGACGAACCCGATGTACGACGACGGCCGGCGGTAGAGCTTGAACAGCTCCCAGCGGAGGAGGCGTACGAACGTCACGCGGCCTCCTCCGGCCGGTCACCAGCCACCAGCGACATGAACATCTCCTCGAGCGTCGGCGCCTCGGCGACGATCTCGTCGACCTCGACGCCGGCCGCGGCGAGCCGGGCCACGAGCGCCGCGGGCGTGATCTCGTCGCGCGTGACGTGGAGGACGCCGGGCTCGACTTCACGCGCCTCGGCGCCCATCGTCTGCGCGATCGCCCGCGCTCGCTCGACCGGCCGCGCCCGCAGGCGCACGCGCCGCCGCCCGGCCAGCAACCCGGCGACCTCGCCCTCCCAGACGCGGCTGCCGCGCGCGATGATCGTCGCGCGGTTGCACACCTGCTCGACCTCGGCGAGCAGGTGCGACGACAGGAGCACCGTGATGCCGTCGTCGGCGGCCAGGCTGCGCACGAGGTCGCGCATGTCGCGGATGCCCATCGGATCGAGGCCGTTGGTCGGCTCGTCGAGGATGATGAGCTCCGGGCGCGGCAGGAGCGCGGCCGCGATCGCCAGGCGCTGCTTCATGCCGTGCGAGTAGATGCGCACGGGATCGTCGGCGCGGTCGCGCAGGTCGACGCGCACGAGCGCCTCCTCGAGCCGCGCCGCCGGCGCGCCGCCCGAGAGGTCGGCGAGCATCCGCAGGTTGTCGCGGCCCGAGAGGTACGTGTAGAGCGACGGCGACTCGACGATGGCGCCGACACGCGCGAGGGCGCGGCGATCGCCCTGCGGCTGGCCGAAGAGCTCGACGCGCCCGCCGCTCGGCCGCACGAGCCCGAGGATCATGCGGAGCGTCGTGCTCTTGCCGGCGCCGTTGGGCCCGAGGAACCCATAGACGTCGCCGCGCTCCACCGCGATCGACACGCGATCGACCACCGTGCGCCCGCGATAGCGCTTGGAGAGGTCGTGCGTGGCGAGGACCACGGGGCCGGGCACCGCGATCCGTGTAGCGCACACCGCTCCCCCGCGCACGCCGCTTCATACTTCGTTACGATGCGCCGCCCATGCGCTGTAACGTCGTCCCGGCCGCGTCCGTCCATGCCGTCTGCGTCCTCCTCGCGCTGGGCGCCTGCGGCGGCGACGATGGCCCCGCGCCCGATCTCTCGGTCGAGGCCGATGGCGCCCATCCGGTGGGCGTCGCCGAGCTGACCACCGTCGACGCGTCCCGGCAGCGCATGCTGCTGGTGCAGCTCTGGTACCCGGCCGCCGCCGGCACCGCCCAGGGCGAGCTCCCCATCACCGACTTCGCCGACGCGACCCACCGGGCCGCGTTCGCGGACCTGGTCGCGGCCGCGCCCCCGACGTGCACGACCCGCGGCGTCGAGGCTGCCTGGGATCCGGCCGGCGCCGCCGGCGCGTTTCCCCTGGTCGTGTTCTCGCACTGTCACGAGTGCACGCGCTTCTCCAGCATGACGATCGCGCGGCGCCTCGCGAGCCACGGCTTCGTGGTCGCGACCGTCGATCACACCGGCAACACGCTGTGGGATCAGCTCGACATGGCGGGCCTGCCGCTCGACGGCACCACGCTCGAGACCCGCGTCCTCGACCTCGGCGTCGCCATCTCGGCGGCGCGCGACGTGATGGCGCCGGCCGCCGGCCTCACCCTCGCCGACGTCCCGCCGGGGCTGTTCGGGCACTCGTTCGGGTCGGTGACCACCGCCCTCTTCGCGCAGCGCAACGAACCGCAGGTCTCGTCGGTGTTCGGGCTCGCGGCCCCGATGCAGAACCCGCTCCTGCCCGGGGTCGACATCCAGGACCTCGATCTCCCGCTCGGCTTCCTCGTCGCGCGCGAGGACAACTCGATCAGCGAGCTGGGCAACGAGCTCATCCGCGGCAACTTCGCGCGCGCGGTCGCGCCGGCCTGGAAGATCGAGGTCGACGATGCCGGCCACTGGTCGGTCTCCGATCTCGTCGGCGTCGTGCCAGGGTTCGCGCCCGGGTGCGGCGACGGCACCCGCCAGACCGACGGCCAGCCGTTCACCTATCTGCCGGCGGACACCGGCCGCGACATCGCGGCAGCGTACGTGACCGCGTTCTTCAAGGCCACGCTCCTCGAGGACGCCGGGGCCAGGGTCTATCTCGCCTCCGGGCGCCCGTCGGGAACGGTCTCGGCCGAGCACAACGGCCTGTAGCGGAAGTGAGCGTGCTAGCGTCCGCAGGCGTGGAGGGTGTCCTCGATCGCACCGACGTCGCCGAGGCCGCGCGGGTCCTGGCGCGCGCGCTCGTCGAGGATCCCGGATGGATCTACGTCTTCCCCGACGACGCCACGCGGCTGTCGCGCATGACGCGGATGCTGACCTCGACCATCGCGCCCTACATCGACCTGGGCGGGTCGTACGGCGCCGCCGGCGCCGCCGCCGCGATCTGGGCGCCGCCGGGCAAGCACGATCTGCCGATCACGACCCAGCTCCGGCTCTTGCCGCGCCTGGCGTGGCTCGTGGGGCGCCGGGTCGCCGCCGGCCTCCGCGTGTTCTCGGCGATGGCCGCCGGCGCGCCGAAGGAGCCGCACCACTACCTCGCCGTCCTCGGCGTCGACCCCGCACACCAGGGCAAGGGCCTCGGCGCCGCCGTCCTCGCGCCCACCCTCGCGCGCTGCGACGACGCGCGCCAGCTCGCCTGGCTCGAGTCGACCAACCCGAAGAACCACTCGTTCTATCGCCGCATCGGCTTCGAGCTCGCGCACCAGACCCCCATCCCCGGCGGCCCGACGGTGTCCTTCTTCGCCCGCCGCCCCCGCTGAGAAATTGACCTAGACGTTCGCGCGTGGTGCCATGAGGCCATGGTTCGAACGCTCCTCTTGTTCAGCTTGATGCTGCGCAACGTGTGCGGCGGCGGCGACGACGGCGAGTCGTGCCCGGGTGCCTACCTCTGCGCGGTCGAGTCGACGACCTGCACGACGCAGAACGACTGCGCCGCCACGCAGTCCTGCGTCGACTTCGGCGAGCCCGACGCGCGCTGCGGCTCCGGGACGTTCTGCGGCAACACGATGCAGTGCGCGGATCCTGCCGAGTCCTGCCTCTGCTTCGACTGACGCGCCGACGCGCGCGCGCCCCGACGCCATCGCGCGCGTCCGCGTGGCATCATGCCGACATGGCTGACAAGAACCCGCAGGTCCTGCTCGCGCTCGAGGTCTGGATCGCCGCCGCCTGGGCCGACGGCGTCATCAACGAGGCCGAAGAGGCCGGCATGAAGGCGGTGATCAACATCGCGAAGCTCACCGACGAGGAGCGGCAGACCGCCCTCGGCTGGCTGAAGAAGAAGATCGAGCTCGACGACATCAACGTCTCGCAGATCCCGCGCGACGAGCGCGTCAACATCTTCGCCGCCGCCCTCGGCGTCGTCGCCATGGACGAGGACGTGGCCGCCGCCGAGAAGGCCTTCCTCGAGCGCCTGCAGATCGCCTTGCAGATCGACGACGCCACCGCGGCGACGATCCGCAAGCACGCCGGCGTTTGACCGCCGCACCGGCGGCACCGCTGTTCCGCTGTTCCGCTGGTGGTGTTCCGCTGTTCCGCTGGAACGCAGCTCATCACGCGTAAGCGTCCGATCGCTGGATCGCGATCGATGCGAGAGCAGCGGCCCGGGCCGTGCAATGGGCGCGCGGCCATGTTGCAAGCCTTCCATCGCCGTCCTCTGACCGCCCTTGTCTCGGCGGTCTTCCTGTCCACCACGCTGTCGGCCGCGTTCGTCGTGCCGAACCTCGCCCGCGCCGAGGTCATCATCGTCGAGTCGTGCCGCGTGGGCATGATCGAGCTCCGCTCTGGCGACCACGTGACCTGCATCGACCCCAGCGGCTCGAGCGGCCCGGGCAACGACCAGGGTGATCCGCCGCCCGACGGGTACGACGACGGCGGCGTCCGCGGCGGCTCTCGCCGCCCGCCTCGCCAGACGCGGCAAGAGCTCGAGCGCCGGCGGCGTTGCAAGAAGTGCCAGGCGGCGTCGCAGAGCTGTCAGGCGCAGGCCGACATGGCGGAGACGACCTGTCGAGTCAACGCCGAGGCGCAAGCGCAGCGTCGTTGCGACCCCGTGAAGCTCGGTGCGAACACGGTGACCGCGTGGGGCTGCCGGATCTGGGATCACGTCGCCGAGCAGTGCGCGGGCGTCGGTGCTCCCTGGGATCGGCCGAGGATGTGGGAGTACGAGTGCCGGACCGAAGGTGGTGTCCGCGTGTGCGATGGCCGCGGCATCGACAGCTGCATCTCGAGCTGGCGTCTCGGCCACCGTGGCGGTTCGACGACGATCACCACGAGCGGCGAAGCGTCGGTCACCTTCGAAGGCGTCGGAGCACAGGCGACTCGGACCGCGACCTCGACGTATGAATGGAACGGTCGCAGCGGGTTCCTCGGCACGTGCGCGACCCTGGGCATGAACCTCGATCACGCGTGCACGGGGGCGGAGAACGCGTGCTATGCCGCGAACTCGTGCACCCAGGACGACCTCCAGTGACCACGCGTCGTCTGCTGCTCGCGCTCGTCACACTCCTCATCGGCGTCGGAGGATTGCTCGCCTGGTTCTCGATGCGGCGAGGCCCGTCGACTCGCTCCACGGCGCCGGCCTCAGCGGCGGCATCGCCTGACACGCCGGGCAGCCTACGTGCGGACGCCACGCAGGTCGAGGCGCGCGGACCGTCGCCGATCTCGCTTCCCGAGCGACGCACGCTCAGCGGTCCTCCACCGCGGGAGATGAGCTTTCGACCCGAGCGGGACGTACGGTTCGCCGATGATCCGCACACGCAGCAGGTGCGCCGCGAGATGTTCGATGGACTTCTTCGGTTCCGCGACGAGGCGCAGCTGACCGACGAACAGTGGCGCTACTTTCTCGCCGAGCTCCAGGAGACCGCGGTCTCGTTCGGGTTCCTCATCAACGACCAGGGCTTCAATCGCATCACCCATGACGAGTTCCGGGCGGCCGCGGAGGAACTTGGTCGCGATCTCGAGGAGCGGCTCGCCAGACACCTGACGGAGCGGCAACTGAGAACATTCCGGTTCCGTTACCGGGCCCATCGTCTCCCGCACATGCTCGCCGTCGGCAACATCCTGCAGGACCCCGACGACCCCGAGCGCAAGGCGTGGACGATCCCCGACGACGTCGTCCTGCCGAACGACGTCCCGCTGCCACCGGCGCCGCCGGGTCAGAACTTGTAGGTCGCGCCGGCGCGGCCGTACGTCCCGAAGTCGCTCTTGAAGAGCGGCGCCGAGAAGTAGTCGGTGTAGAGCGCGCGCTCGCTCTGGAACGCGGCGCCCTCGAGCACGAACCAGATGTTCCAGCGCTGCTTGACCGCGATCTCGGCGATCGCGCTGGTCATGAGGCGGATGCCGCTCTCGCGGCCGTAGAAGTCCGAGCCCGTCTGACCGGTGAGCGACTCGACGTTCATGCGGTCCTCGGCCGACAGCGTGCCGTCGCGGTACTTCGCGCATGTCTCGATCGGATCGCCGTCGAACTCGTTCATGCTGTTGACCTCGGGGCAGTGGCGGTCGCTCCACATGTTCAGGTACATGCGGCCGCTCACCGTCACGCGGGTGAACGCGGTCAAGGACGCGACGCCGCCGGCGTTCAGGGTGAGGCCGTTGCGCTTGCTGTCGTCGATGAGGCGCGAGCCCCACCACAGGTCGCCGAACACGCCGGCCGAGAACGGATCGCGATCGACGAGCATCAGGCGCACGCCCAGCCCGATCTCCGAGCGCGAGCCCATCGAGCGCACGCCCACGCCGGCGTCGAAGCCGAAGTTCGACATCTTGCCCGCGCCGACGTTGATGCGGGTCTCGAGGAAGTACGGGTAGCCGAGCCCGAAGTCGACCGTCGAGCGGCCCCGCGGCAGCGTGCGCGCGCCGAACGACGCCAGGCCGCGCTGCTCGGCGCGGAGCTCGTCGTCGGACATGCCCTCGAGCTTGAGGTTGGCGTTCAGGATCTCCGCCTTGCCACCCTCGAGGGTGAGCGTCTGCTCCCAGACCTGGTAGCCGGGCTTCATCACGCGGATGATCGTCGTGCCGACCTCGACCTCGTTGAGGTCGAGCGGCGTCACGCCCTGCGGCAGCCCGTTGATGAGCACCTCGGCGCCCGCGGGATCGCTGATCACGCGCACGCGGCCGACGGCGCGCAGGTCCGCCGACACGGTCAGGGTCTGGCCCGGCTCGATGCGGACCTTCTGCTCGAACGTCTTGAAGCCGGCGAGCTTCACGACGACGAAGTGCTCGCCGCGCGCGACCGCCTTCTCCTGCGGCACCTTGCCGATCGCCGCGCCGTCGATGTAGACGTCGGCGTCGGGCACCGCCGAAACGACCTTGAGCGTGCCGGTGTCGCCCTTGCCCGCCTCGGGGTTGAGGTCGAGCTTCAGGATCACCGACTGCCCGGCGTTGACCGTGACTCGCTCCTCGCGGGTCTGGTAGCCGGGCGCCTTGACCTCGAGCACGTGCTCGCCGGTCTTCACGTCCTTGATGTCGATGGGCACCGCGCCCATGTCGGTGCCGTCGAGGAACACCTTGGCGCCGGCGACGTTGGACAGGACGCGGATGACGCCGCCCTGCCCGCCGATCGTCGCCTTGAGCTCGGCGCGCACCTTGGCCTGCGTCCCGGCCACGACCTGCACCGTCTGCTTCCACGGCACCGCCGGCTCCTTGCGGACCTCGACGACGTGCAGGCCCTCGATCACGTCGGTGATGAACACGGGCGTCGTGCCCTTGACCTCGTTGCCGTCGAGGAAGACCTTGGCGTCGGGCACGTCGGCGTCGACGACGAGCGTGCCGAGCTTGGGCTTGGCGATCTCCTTCAGGAACGGCGTGAGCGTGACCTTCTCGTTCTCCTTGGTCTCGACCCACGTGGAGAACGTCTCGAAGCCCTCGCGCTTGATCTCGACGAGGTGGCGGCCCGGATCGGTCGTGAGCAGCACCGGCGCCGTGCCCTGGTTCTGACCGTCGAGGAAGACGGTGGCGCCGAAGATGTTCCGGTCGGCATCGGCCCGCACGTCGATGCGCGGCGGGTCGAGCTTCTTGACGAGGGGGATGAAGGTCTCCTGCTGCCGGCGCGTCCGGGCGACCTTGATCGCCTTGGTCGCGGGCTGGTAGCCATCGAGCTCGAGGATGATCGTGTAGTTGCCGTTGGCGAGCTTGGCGCTCCACGGCGTCACGCCGACCGGCCCCAGCTGCTTGTTGTCGATGTAGACCGTGGCACCTGGCGGGGCGGAGTCGACCTTGACCGGGTACCTGCCCTTGGCGAGCCGCGGGTGGGTCTGCGCCGTGGCCGTGCCCAGCAGGCAGACCAGCATCAGGAAGGCGAGCGAGCAGGTCCAGTGCCGGGCCGAAATCGTGAAGGATCTCATGAGTCGTATCCCCTCCAGAACGGTCCGACGTTACCAAGAATCGGCGCGCCGGACGGCTTCGAGGCGCCGTATTCGACGCGCGTCTTCGACGTGCTTCCGGCGCGCGTGTTCAGTGTCCGTGACCGATCACACGCCGGCGAACGGCGAGAGCGTGCCGGCGGCGAGGAGCGCGACGAGGAGCACGCCGAGCGCGACGCGGTAGGCGGCGAAACCGAAGAGCGGACGGGTCCCGAGGAAGCGCATGAGCCACGCGATCGAGGCGTAGCCGACCAGCGCCGAGACAAGCGTGCCGACGACGAGCGGCGTGACCGCGTCGGCGCCGAGCCCGTCGATCGCGTCGTCCATCTGGAAGACGCCGGCGCCCGCGATCGCGGGGATGCTGAGCAGGAACGAGAAGCGCGCGGCCTCGGTGCGGCGCAGGCCGAGGACGAGCGCGCAGCAGATCGTGGCGCCGGAGCGCGAGACCCCCGGGACGAGCGCGAGCGCCTGCGCGCAGCCGACGATGAAGGCGTCGAGGAGCCGCAGGTCGTCGATCTTGCGCTCGTTGCGGGCGCGCGCGTCGATCACGGCCATCGCGACGCCGACGCCGACGAGCGTCGCGCTCACCACCCACAGCGAGCGGGCGTCACCGACGATGAAGTCCTCGAGCGCGATGCCGGCGACGGCGATGGGCAGGGTGGCGAGGATCAGGTAGAGCGGCAGGCGGCCGCGCGGGCTGCGCGGATCGGTGAAGAGGGCGCGCGGGAGATCGACGAAGACTTCGCGCGCGAAGTAGACGAGGACGGCGACGAGCGTGCCGAGCTGGAGGACGGCGGTGTAGGCCGCGCCGGGATCATGCTGGCCGAGGAGCGCAGGCAAGATCCGCAGGTGCGCGGTCGAGGAGATGGGCAGGAACTCGGTGAGACCCTGCACCGCGCCCATGACGATCGCGAACCACAGCGACACTGGCCGAGGACGCTAGCACGTGGCGTGGCGCGGCGCGTCCGGCCGCGGTACGAACGAGAGATGAGATCCTGGATCGCCGCGCTCCTCGTGCTGGCCGTCGCGTGCGGGCCGAAGAAAGGACCCGGCAGCAGCGGCAGCAACGGCGATGGCGCGGGTGGCGCGACGGGCAGCGCGAGCGCGAGCGCGGGCGGCGGTGCGAGCGATGGCGCAGGCGCCGGGCCGGCGACGGGCGGCGGCGGCGAGGCGGAGGCGCCGCTCACGCGCGCCGAGTGCGAGCGGATGATCGATCACGTGCTCGCGATCGGGATGGAGGAGCAGCGCAAGCAGAAGCCCGCCGAGTTCGTCCCGACCGAGCAGCAGGTGGCGCAGATCCGCGCGTCGCTCGTCGAGCAGCAGCTCGCGCCGTGCCTCGAGTGGCCGCGGCCGGTGTGGGCGTGCACGATGACGGCGACGAGCGTCGCCGCGCTCTACACGTGCGCCGAGCGCCCGTAGCGGGCGTGCCGAGCGCGCGTCAGCGCCACGTGGCGCGCGCGCCATGTGCGCGCGGGTTCACGATCGTCGTGACCACGCGCGTTCACACTCGCCGGGCCGTGAGAGCGCGGTGACGTGGACTACCGGCGGGCAGAAAGCCGCGGCAAGGACGGCGAAGGCGTCGGCGACCGCGAATCGTCGTCGTTGCGCGGCGCGGCGGCCTTCACCTTGACGAGATCGACGTGCGTGTTGTCGTCGTCGACCGGCGGCGGCAGCGGACGCGGCTGCGTGCTGACGAGCGTGAGCCGAGGCGGCTTCGCCGCCGCGTCGATGGCGGGCGGCGCCTCGGTGCCGCGCGCGAGCCGCTTGATGTCGGTGCCCGTCGGCTCGGCAACGAGCGGCAGCTTCGGCTTGGGCGACGTCTGATCGTTGGCGCCCCGGCGCGTCGGAGGCACGGGCGGCTTCCACCCGGTGGTGTTGGAGGCGCGCAGGGGGCGCGGCGCGGGCGCCGGACGATCGACGCGCGGCGGGATGTGGACGACCGGCGCGGCGGCGATCGGCGCGGGCTTCGGCGCGGGCGCGGGAACGGGCTTCGGGGCGGGCGCAAGCGCGGGCTTCGGCGTGGGTGCAGGCGCTGGCTTCGGGGCGGACGCGATCGGCGCGGCACGCTTCGCCGCCTCCGCTTCCTCGGCCGCCGCGCGGGCGCGGGCGAGCGCGAGCTGCCACTCCCACTCGTCGCCGTCGTCCTCGACGTCTTCCTCGTCCGACTCGAGGTTGTCGACGCGCACGGCGGCGACCGGCGCAGGTGCGGGTGCGGGGATCGGCGAAGGCGCCGCCGACGCAGCGATCGGCGCGGTCGCCGTCTCGGCCGCGGCCTTGGCGCGGGCCAGCGCGGCCGCCCAGAGCGCTTCCTCGTCCTCCGCCTCGACCGGGGCGACGCCCGGGAGCGGCGGCGGCGCGGCCTTCGCCCGGGCCGGCGGCACGGGAGGCGGGCGCGGGGCGGCCGGGGGAGCGCTGGGGCGCGGCGTGGCGACGGGAGGCGCCACGGC
>DDTA01000290.1 GCA_002344285.1 Myxococcales bacterium UBA2376 | reverse complement strand
GACGTCGGCGACATCGTCGCCGCCGAGGGCCCGATGTTCTGGACCAAGCGCGGCGAGCTGTCGCTCCTCGCGTCGCGGCTCCAGATCGTCACCAAGAGCGTGCGCCCGCTCCCCGACAAGTGGCACGGGCTCACCGACGTCGAGCTGCGCTACCGCCAGCGCTACGTCGANNNCGCCAGGTCTTCGCCAAGCGCAGCAAGATCGTCGCCGGCATCCGCCGCTACCTCGACGCCCGCGGCTTCCTCGAGGTCGAGACCCCGATGATGCACCCGATCATCGGCGGCGCCGCCGCGNNCACCACAACGCGCTCGACATGCGGCTCTACATGCGCATCGCGCCGGAGCTGTACCTCAAGCGGCTCGTGGTCGGCGGCTTCGAGCGGGTCTACGAGATCAACCGCAACTTCCGGAACGAGGGGCTGTCGCGCCAGCACAACCCCGAGTTCACGATGCTCGAGTTCTACTGGGCGTACGCGGTCTACACCGATCTCATGGACCTCACCGAGGAGCTGGTCACCGAGCTCGCGCAGGAGGTGAACGGCTCGACCAGCGTGACCTGGGACGGCGTCGACGTGTCGTTCGCGCGCCCGTGGCGCCGGCTCTCGGTGGTCGAGGCCTGCCGCGAGCTCGGCGGGCTGCCCCAGGCCGAGGTCGACGCGCTGTTCACCGATCCGGTGGCCGCCGCCCGCATCGCGCTCGCGCGCGGCGTCCCGGCCCACGACGTCGCCAAGCTCCTGCTCGAGGGTGTGCCCGAGGGCGCGTGGGAGGGCCTCGAGCTCGCGGCGCTCACCGCGGAGCTGAAGGACCCGGCCGCGCGCGATCGGGTGGCGCCGCGGGTGTGCGAGCGCTATCCCCAGGGGGACGAGGCGCGCGTGCGCGCCGGCCACCTCGGCTACTACGTGTTCGAGAAGACCGCCGAAGACAAGCTCGTGCAGCCGACCTTCCTCACCCAGTTCCCGCTCGCGGTGTCGCCGCTCGCGCGCAAGAGCGACGCCGATCCGGCGTTCTGCGATCGCTTCGAGCTTTTCGTGTGCGGCAAGGAGATCGCGAACGGCTTCTCCGAGCTGAACGACCCGGCCGACCAGCGCTCGCGCTTCGTCGCCCAGGCGCGGGCCAAGGCCGCGGGCGCCGACGAGGTGATGGACTACGACGAGGATTACTGCCGCGCGCTCGAGGTCGGCATGCCGCCGACCGCGGGCGAGGGCATCGGCATCGATCGTCTCGCGATGATGCTGACCGGCGCGCCCTCGATCCGCGACGTGATCCTGTTCCCGCTGATGCGTCCGGAATGAGCGCGGGATGAAGAGCCACTTCCAGACCTTCGTCGCGCTGCGCTACCTGCTGGCGGATCCGCCGCACCTGAGCCGCCTGGCCCTCGGCATGGCCGGGGTCGCCTTCCTCAAGTACCTGGTCTGGACCGCGGTCATCGCCCTGTTCATGACCGCGCCCGATCCCAAGGCGCTGGTCGATCGCAGCACGCCGGGCTACGGCGACTACGTGATGACGGCGAACGTGACGCTCGGCGTCGCGTTCTTCTGGCTCTACGTCACGGGCGTGCGCGCGGTCTTCACCTTCTACTCCACGGTCTCGATCGTGGGCGTCTCGATCGGCGCCGCGGCGCTCGTGCTCGTGCTCTCGATCATGAACGGCTTCGAGAGCGACCTGCGCTCCAAGATCCTCGGCTCGAACGCGCACATCCAGATCTCCAAGGAGGAGGGCGAGCTCACCGAGTGGCGCGAGCTCCGCACCCGGATCGACAAGGTGCCGGGCGTCGTCGCCTCGACGCCGTTCGCGACCAGCGAGGTCGTGATCGCCGCCAACAGCAACTACTTCAACGTCGTCGTGAAGGGCATCGACGTCGCGAGCGCGGTCGAGGTCACCAACCTGAAGAAGGCGCTCGACGACCCCGAGGGCCACGAGGACGGTCACGCGCTCGAGCGCCTCGCGCCGCTGGTGGACGACGCCGCCGACACGCTGCCCCCGCCGGCGCCGGTCGCGCCGCCGGATCCCGCCGATCCCGTCGTCGATCCGGCGCCGTCCGACATGCCGGGCGCCTCCGAGCCCGTCGACTTCTCCGGGGCCGGCGAGCCTGCGCGCGAGCCGGAGACCGAGCCGGCGCCGCTCGATCCGGCCGCCGATCCCGACTTCGGCGGGCCCGAGGCGCGCGCGCTCCTCCTCGATCGCCCCGAACCCTCGCTCGACGACCCGGCGCCCGACGACTTCGCCGACGGCGAACCGGTCGTGGCGGGCGAGCCGACCGACTTCTCGCGCTCCGCCGCGGGCTCGACCCGCTCGACCCGCTCGAGCGGCCAGCGCATCGCGACCCTGCCCGGGGTCCTCGTCGGCAAGGAGCTGGTCAAGCAGATCCACTGCTACACCGGGCAGGAGGTTCGCCTGGTGTCGCCGCTCGCCGACCCCATGAACCCGGACGCGACCGGCACGCCCATCCCGTACAACCGCGACTACCGCGTCGCCGGACAGTTCTTCACCGGCATGTACGAGTACGACCTCAAGCTGGTCTACGTGTCGCTCGAGTCGCTGCAGCAGTTCCTGCGCATGGGCGATGCGGTCGACGGCGTCGAGGTGCGCATCCACGATCCCGACGCGGTCGACACGGTGGTCGCGCGCCTCCAGAAGGAGCTCGGGCCGGCGTACCGCGTCCAGGGCTGGCGCGAGCTCAACCGCAACCTGTTCTCCGCGCTCAAGCTGGAGAAGATCGCGATGTTCATGGTGCTCGCGATCATCATCCTCGTCGCCTCGTTCTCGATCGTCGGCAACCTGATCATGACCGTGGTCGAGAAGGGCCGCGAGATCGCGCTCATCAAGACGCTGGGCGCCAGCGACACCGGGATCATCGGCGTGTTCATGATCCAGGGCCTCTTCATCGGGATCATCGGCACCAGCCTCGGCGTCGCGGTGGGCCTCCTCGGCGCCTGGCGCCTCGCCGTCGACGGCTTCCCGATCAACCCCGACGTCTACTACATCAACCGGCTGCCGGTGGAGATCGACCTGTTCACCGTCGGGCTGGTCTACGTCGCCGGGCTCTTCATCAGCATCGCCGCGACCATCTACCCCGCGGTCGTCGCCGCGCAGCTGCGCCCCGCGCAGGGGCTCAAGCAGTGACATCACGGCGGTGAGCGCCGGCGCGTGCGACGATCCGACCTGGCACGCGCTCCCGTCGCGTCCCGGGGAGGCGCCCACGGCCGCCGCGCGCGCCGCCGCGGTCGCGCGGCTCGAGAGCTGGGCGGCGGCGCGAGGGGCGCGCTTCGAGGCGCTCGAGGTGCGCGTCGATGCGGCCGGCAACGCCAGCGCGCAGGCGCGGCGACCGATCGGGCGCGGCGAGCCGATCGTGACCATCCCGCGCGCCCTGATGCTCGCGGATCGCGACGTCGGGGCCTCCTCCCCCGGCGAGCTGGCGGCGTGGCTCGCGCTCGAGGCCGCGCGCCTCGACTCGCCGTGGCGGCCGTTCCTCGAGGTGATGCCGGCGCGCTTCGCGGACATGCCGGTGTTCCGCGGCGGCGACGAGCTCGCGCCGATCGCCGGCACGACCGCGCGCTTGCTCGCGGCGGAGGCGCACCGGGAGACCCTGGCCGCGTACGCCGCGCTTCCGGACCACGTCCGCGCCCGCGTGCCCCTCGCGGCGTACGCATGGGGACGCGCCGTCGTCCAGTCGCGTGGCTTCAACGCGCCGTTCACGATCGATCCGTCGATCGCGTTCATCCCGATCGTCGATCTGATGGATCACGCGCGTGGCGAGACCACCTGGCGCTACGACGTCGCGGGCGCCAGGTACGTCGTCACCGCGTCGCGCGACTTCGCCGCCGGCGAGGCGGTTCACCTCGACTACGGCGCCTACGGGAACGCGCGCCTGCTCGTCGACTACGGCTTCGCGCTACCCGACAACCCCGACGACGAGACCGTGCTCGTCCTCGCCGGTGAGCCCTTCCTCGTTGCCGGTCCCGGCGACGGCCGGCTGGCCGACCTGCGCGAGACGTTCGGGTGGAGGGCGATCGCGCGCGCCGCGGCCTCGGCGATCGAGCGGCTGGATCGCCTCCCCGACCGTCCGCCCGCGGCGTCGGGGAGCTGGCATGCGTCGTGTGCGCTCGTGCGCGCCGGGGAGCGCCGGACGCTGGCGCGCATCGTCGCGTGGGCCGAGCGATCCTGCGACAACGTGCAGGGCAGGACGTGAACCGCCCATCACGATCCGCCCGCCAAGCGCCTGTTTTGCCTCGAACTGGCCCGCGGCACGACGGTTGCTGATGATCGCGTCATGCTCCGCCGCTCCCTCCTCGTCACGGCCTTCCTCCTCGCGACCGCCTCGACCGCCTCCGCCGG
Organism: Myxococcales bacterium UBA2376; assembly: GCA_002344285.1. Classification (GTDB taxonomy): domain Bacteria; phylum Myxococcota_A; class Polyangia; order Haliangiales; family Haliangiaceae; genus UBA2376. The sequence goes on along the minus strand of DDTA01000290.1, from coordinate 1,612 downwards.
TAGCTACCTCTCGCTCGGCCTCGGCGGCGATCCCGTCCTGCAGGGCGAGCTCATGACCGCCGCCGACGGCGGCGGCGACGGCGGCAACGGCCGCATCGCGCTCGGCCAGAGCTTCGGCCGCCTCGCCCTCGAGGGCAGCCTCTCGCGCTTCGCCCTCGCCACCGACGACGCGACCGCCGCCGGCGTGCACGCCCGTCTGACGCTGCCGATCGACGGCGCGTTCGGCATCTTCGGCCGCTTCGGCCTCGAGCGCGTCTGGCTCGGCGCCGAGGGCGAGCGTCTCGGGGACCGGACGGCGGACGGCTACGTCGGCGCCCTCGGCCTCGAGTACCGCCTCCAGGCGCCGCTGCTCGGCGAGGCGGCGATCTGGGGCGAGCTGAGCCAGGACAAGCTCGACACGTCGGCCGGCGAGATCGGTGCCCGCCTGTGGACGCTCGGCCTCTCCGTCGGGATCTGACGGCGGTTCACGTCGGGTGTGAGGTCACGGCAGATCGACGCGCCAGAGCTGCCACTCGGTGAGCGGCCTGGCGCCGACCCCGCGATAGAGCGCCTGCGCGTCCTCGTTCCAGTCGAGGACGAACCACTCGAAGCGTCCGCAGCCGCGCGCGCCCGCCTCCTCGCGAAGGCGTGCCAGCACGGCGCGCGCGACCCCGCGGCGGCGGGCGTCGGGGTGGACGAACAGATCCTCGAGGAAGAGGGTCGGCTTGCCGCGGAACGTCGAGTACGTGGCGAAGGTCACGGCGTAGGCGACGACGGCGCCGTCGAGCTCGGCGATCCACAGCTCGTAGCGCGGCGGCTCGGAGAACGCGTCCGCCACGAGCCGCCCGGCGGCGGCCTCATCGGGCGGGGGGAGCTTCTCGAACTCGGCCAGCGCGCGCACCAGGCGCACGTAGGCCGGTCCGTCGGCGGGGGTGGCACGGCGAACCGAGATCATCGCGGTCATGGCGGGCAACGCTAACGCTTTCTCCAGGGTCCAAGCGACGTTGACAGGGTGATTCCGGGCGAATAAGTTCCGGCGCTCTCTCAGGAATCCCGTGATCGATCCGTCACCGCCCACCGCCGGACCCACAGGCGGACCCGCCGCCGAGCCCGCCGAGCCGTCCGACCGCTCGAGCCCCTATCGTTCTCCCGATCCGGCGGCACGTCGCGGGGCGCAGGTCGAGATCAAGGGCCTGTTCAAGGAGTACCAGCACGGCGGCGCCACGCTGCAGGTGCTGCGCGACGTCAACCTGTCGCTGGCTCCCGGTGACATGGTCTCGGTCGTCGGCGCCTCGGGCGTCGGCAAGTCGACGTTCCTCCAGATCCTGGGGACCCTCGATCTTCCGTCGCGCGGCTCGATCCGCTTCGACGGCGAGGAGCTGACGACGATGACGCCCGAGCGGCTCGCGGTCTTCCGCAACCGGAAGATCGGGTTCGTCTTCCAGTTCCACCACCTCCTGCCCGAGTTCACGGCGCTCGAGAACGTCATGATGCCGGCCCTCATCCAGCGCATGCCCAAGGCGGAAGCCCGCAAGCAGGCGAGCGACATCCTCGGGCGCGTCGGCCTGGCCAAGCGCCTCACCCACAAGCCGTCGCAGCTGTCGGGCGGCGAGCAGCAGCGGGTGGCCCTGGC
>DDTA01000208.1:6961-7263 GCA_002344285.1 Myxococcales bacterium UBA2376 | reverse complement strand
ACCTCGCCGCCGTCGTGCGCGAGGAGATCGTGCGCGCGCTCCGCGGCAAGTGAAACGCTACGGCGTGGGCCCGGCCTGAGCGGGGTCGACGGGCGCCTCGTCGTCGTGGGCGAACAGCCAGCGCAGCACGCGCCCGTCGATGCGCGCCGCCTGCGCCTTCTGCAGCGCCGGGAAGTCGGCGCGGCCGGTGAGCGCGCCGCCGAGCCCCGACAGCGCCGGCTCGTGCCCGACGATCACGATCGCGCCCGACGGATCGTGCGCGGCGATCGCCGCCATCACCTCGCGCGTCGAGCCGGCCGGCG
>DDTA01000208.1:0-6879 GCA_002344285.1 Myxococcales bacterium UBA2376 | reverse complement strand
GGTCCGCGTCTCGTCCACCGCGTGCGCGTGCCGGACCAGGAAGACGTTCACGCGTGAAGCTTAACGTGGCAATGTCCCGCCATGGGGGATTTGCGCTGTCGTCTGCTCGCGGCCGCCGTCGGTGGCGCCCTCGGCGCGCTCGCCGCGTGCGGCGGTGACGACGAGGCGCGGCCGCTCGACGTCGACGCCAGCACCGACGCGCCGCTGCCCGACGCGGTCCCCGACGCGCCGATCGACGCCGCCGCCGGGGCGCCGATGCTCGTGCTCGATGAGGCGGCGTACACGATCGCCCCCGATCCCGTCCTCGTGAGCGGCGCCACGGGCGCCGCGGTCATGACGTTGCGCAACGATGGCACCGGCGCCGCCACCGACCTGGCGTTCACCGTCGCGCCGGCCACCGGCGAGCTCGCCGTGATCTCGAACTGCGGCACGTCGCTCGCGCCGGGCGCGTCGTGCACGGTGTCGGCGCAGCTGGATCCGTCGAGCGCCGGCATGAAGATGTTCACGGTCACCGTCGCCTCCGCCGAGGGCCCGGGCGACGCGGCGACGGTCTCGGGCGTGGGCGGCTCGCGCGTGCGCCTGGTCATCAACAACATCGCCGTCGGCGCGGCCACGATCGACGGCCGCGTGACCTCGGCGCCCGCCGGCATCGACTGCGGCGCCGGCATGACCATGTGCGAGCACATCTTCACCGCGCCGGGCCCCGTCGTGCTCACCGCCATCGACGACGGCGCCGGCACGCTGTCGGAGTGGGCGATCACGGGCTGTGCGGTCACCGATCCGTGCGTGCTCGACCTGACCCGCAACTACACGGCGTCGGTCGCGTTCACCGCGCCGATGTCGATCGCGAGCACCAGCGCCACCGGCACCTCCGACGAGGCCCACGGCGTCGATCTCGACCTCGACGGCAGCGTCGTCATCGTGGGGCGCCTCGGCACACAGGCCCTGCTCGCCCGCCACGACGGCAGCGGCATGTTCCTCGGCGGCGCGACCTTCGGCCCCGCGACGCGCCGTTCGCTCGACGTCTCGATCGCCGGCGACCGCATCATCGCCGTCGCCGGCGAGCAGAACGGCGACGCGACGCTGTCGCTCTCACCCGTGGATCTCCAGACCGAGTCCCCGCGCCACGTGATCCCCGGCGCCGGCGTCGATCGCAGCAACGGCGTCTGCCACGACCCGATGAACCGCATCTACATGGTCGGCGATCATGGCGATCGCATGTCGTGGGGCCGCTGGCCCGCGGGCTCGGCGACGCCCGAGTACCTGCTCGACGCGACGACGCCGCAGGGCGTCGCGCTCGGCGTGACGTGGGACGCCGACGTCCTGTGGATCGCTGGCGCGCTCGCCAACCAGACCGGCTGGCTCGGCAAGGTCGACGCCGCGACCGGCGCCCTCATGACCCCGACGACGGTGACCGGCATGATGCTCGCCTCGAGCGTGGCGGCGTACGGCATGGCCGCCGGCGGCGACCTCGTCGTCGTCGGCTGGACCACCGGCAACCTCGTCGTGCGGCGCTACACCTCGGCGCTGGCCGAGGTCTGGACCCGGACGTTCCCGTCGGCCGCCGACATCCACCCCGACGTCGCGATCGACGCCGAGACCGGCGCGGTCTACATCGCGTACGACACGGCCACCGGCTGCACCCTCCGCAAGCTCAAGGGCAGCGGCGCGCCGGTGTGGACGCGCGACGCGCTCGGCACCCACTGCGAGGACGTCGCCGTCGACGCCGACGGCGCCGTCGTCGCCGGCTGGACGACCGTCGGCGCCGACCGGAAGTACTTCGCGAAGAAGTTCTTCCACTGACGCCACGAGCATCGCCGCGACCGGACTACGCGCGGCCGCGGATGCCGGTGAACGCGGCGTTGACCAGCCCGGCGCTCTCGAGCGTGCGCGCGGCCTGCGCCTCGGTCGAGGTCAGCGGGCCTTCGTTGCCGAGCACGCGCACGACCGCGAGGATCATCGGGCCGTCGAGGCGGCGGGCGTCGAGCTGCGGATCGAGGAGCGCGGCGAGCGTCTGGCACGACGCCGACGGCATCGGGCGGAACGCGTCGCACAGCGCCTCGGCGACCGCGGTGTCGTGGTGCGCGGCGCGCACGAACGCCGCGAGCGACGACTCTGCGAACGCGAACACCTGCTTCTGCAGCGGCGCCACGGTGTCGACGCTGGCGGCGACGCGGAGCGCGTTCGACACCGTGCCCCACACCATCGCGGTCGGCGACAGGATCGCGTAGCGCACGTTGTCGTAGTAGCCGCGGATGGCGTCGTACGCGCGCCGCACCTCCGGCGACGCCGCGGGCGGCGCCGTGCCGGCCACGTCGCTCAGCTGCAGGCGCAGGACGCCTTGCAGCAGATCGTTGGCGCCATCGAAACGATCGCGCCAGGTGTCGAGGACGCGGCCGAGGCCGCTGCGCAGGACGTCAGATGAAGCGGCAGATCTCACAGCTTAAATGCTACGCCCCTGCCGCGGCGATCTGGAGAAATTCGTCGTGAAGAACCCTCAGGCCGTCACTTGGCCGTCCGGGTGACCTGCCAGGTCCCGGTCTGGATCTGGCCGGTCGCCCCGATCTTCGTCGAGAACTCGCCGCTGATGTTGTCGCCGCTGACGATGCCGAGGAAGCTCGTCTCGACCTGGCAATCGCAGTTCGGATCGGTGTACGGGGCGATGGTCCCCTGGATCTGGCCGCCCGCGACCTCGATGAACTGGATCTTGAGGGGGGTCTCGCCGCCCATGTAGACCTCGCCCTCGGCCGTGTGCCGGCCGAGCTGGAGCGAGAACTTCACGGTGCCGCTGCGACCCGACTCGCGGCCCTCGTAGGTGCCTTCCCAGTCACCGGCGAGCTTCGCGGTCTCGGTGTCCTTGCCCTTGACCTCGACGTCCTTCTGGCTACCACCACAGGCCACCAGCGGGCTGGCGGCGCCGGAAACGAGAAGCGTCACGAGGAGCATGCGCTTGAGCATGTTCGGGATCGTGCCACAGCTGGATTTCGCGGATCATCACTCCCGCGGGTAATTGTGGGCGGGCGGCGGGGCATCGGCGGGGGCGACGACGGGTCAGATGGGCTGGAGGCGGAAGGTCACGGCGACGCGGGCGCCGTCGCCGGTGAGGAGGACCGTGACGTCGCGGCGCCAGCCGGCCTCGAAGGCGGCGCGCGCGACCTCGCGGCCCATCGCGTCGTCGCCGCCGATCGGATCGTAGTCCCAGAGGTCCGCGCCGAGCTCGATCACCGCGCCCGGCGACGGGCGCACGTCGAGGATCGCCTCGGAGATGAACGCGCCCTGCGGCCACGCGGTGCCCTCGCGGATGACGACGTGGGTGCCCGGCGTCTTGTCGAGGAGCGTCGCCGCGGTCGTGCCGTGCGCCCACGCGCGGCCGAACAGCTCGAGGTCGCCGCCCGCGTCGCCCCCGGCGCTCTCGACGCGCAGGTTGACGAGCGTGACCTTGACCCGCTGGCTCACGCGCACGCAGTCGGAGACCTCGTAGTCGGTGGTGAGCGAGAGCCGCCCCGGCGCGTTGTCCTTCAGGTAGGCGAGCTTGTACGCGATGGGGGCGCCCGGCGACGCGCGCGAGTAGTTGCCGCCGTCCTTGATGAAGGCGATGAGCGCCTCGTAGCTGTCGATCGTGCGCGCCGCCTCGCCGCCCGAACCGCCGAGGATGAACGCGGTGATGCGCGAGCTGGAGATGATGTCCTTGTACGTGACCGACACGTCGCCCGAGACGTCGACGCCGCCGGCGTACGCGAACTCGAGCGCCGCGTTCAGCTCCTCGGCCGAGTACGCGGACTCGAACGTGAACACGACCATGCGGCCGTAGGTCACCGACGCGACGTAGAGCGGCGGGTTGCCGGCGTCGACCTTGGCCTGCACGTCGGCGAGCGTGACGCTGCCGGCGAAGAAGTCGCTGGGGCGCGCCGGCGCGTCGAGGTCGACGGTGTAGTAGGCCTGCGTGAACTTGACGAGGTAGCGGCTGCGCGTCTCCTCCTCCTGGAAGTCGAACGACGCCGCGATGCTGGCCGCCGAGCCGAGCCACGAGACCTCGGCGCCGAGCGCGAGCGCGAGCTGCTCCTGCGAGTGCACCTCCTCGATCTCGGAGTAGATGTTGGCCGGCGTCGCGCCGTCGAGCTCGCTGTCGAGGATGCCGGCGAGGGCCTCGCGGTAGCTGGCGAGGCTCGGCGCCTCGAGCACCGCCGACTTCCGGCCCGCGAGGTGCTCGAGCGAGACCGAGACGGTGAGCGGATCACGCGCGAAGCCGACCTGCGCGAACAGCCCGTCGTACACCGAGTCGCCGGCGACGATCGCGCCCGGCCAGAGCGCGTCGGAGTTGGCGGCGTAGGCCACGATGCGATCGAACTGGCGCGTCTCGCGGAGCGACTGCGTGGTGCACTGGTAGTCGCCCTGGCGCGCCGGCAGCGAGCGCTCGCCCTCGTCCAGGCCGGGCACGTCGGTCGGCAGGTACGGCAGGCCGCGCAGGTAGGCATCGATCGCGTCGGCGTCGCCGCGCGTGTCGGTGTCGCCGAGGGTCGTGGTGCACGCCGACGCGGAGGCCGCGACGAGCACGAGGGGGAGGACTCGCATGGTCCGACCTCTCCAGCAAGACCCACGCCAGAGGTCGGACCAGGATTTCAGAGCAGTTGAAGGCGCTTGCGCAGTGGCCACGGCAACTGCACTGTCCAGCCGTGCTCGCGCTGCTGCACGGGTTCGCCCAGACGCCGGCCTCGTGGCGCGAGGTCGAGGCGACGCTGCCGGCGTCGCTCGGTGCGCGCGCGATCGACGTCCCGGTCGGCGCGACGTGGGACGACACGATCGATCAGCTCGCCCGCAGCCTCGATCGGGACGTCGGGCCCGACGCGATCGTCTGCGGCTACTCGCTCGGCGCGCGCCTCGCGCTCGGGCTCCTGGCGCGTGACCTCGTGCCGGCCGCGATCCTCGTCGGCGTCCACCCCGGGCTCGCGAGCGAGGCCGAGCGCGCCGAGCGCCGCGCCGCCGACGCGCGGTGGGCCGAGCGGCTGCGCCAGGACGGCACGGCCGCGTTCCTCACCGCGTGGGAAGCGCAACCGACGTTCGCCACGCAGGCCCGCGCGTCGGCGGATGTGCGCGCCCGCCGCCACGCCGAGCGCGGCGCGCTCGATCCCCACGCCCTGGCGACGGCGATGGAGGTGCTCGGGCTCGGGGCCATGCCCGATCTGCGCGCCGCGCTCGTCGCCCGCGCCCACCGCGCCCACCTCGTGGTCGGCGGCGACGACGCCAAGTTCCTCGCCGTGGCGCGTACGCTGGTTCACCAAGCGCCGGCGCTGGTGATCGACGTCGTCGACGGTAGCGGGCACGATCCGACGCTCGAGCAGCCGGCGGCGCTGGCGGCGATCATCACGCACGCGGCGGCGCGGCTGACGTCAGCGGTCCTGTAGGAGACGTGTCCGCATTCCGGACAGCTCCCAGGATCATCGACACGCGCGCGCGAACGTGAGCCACGCGACGATCGCGCGACCCCGTTGATCGCGCTGTACGAAACGCGCACAAAGGAAATGATCGCGCGTCTCGCGCGTGGACGAGAGAGGGGACTTGCAGAGCTCATCGCCGAGAGCCCGCGCCCGGAAGCCGACGCTCGAGATGCTGCCCGCCGGGACGCGGCTGGGGCGCTACGAGCTGATCCGGCGCTTCGCCACCGGCGGCATGGCCGAGCTCTACCTGGCGCGCGCCGGCGGCGGCGCGGCGCTCGGCGGCTTCGAGAAGATCGTCGCGCTCAAGCGCATCCTGCCTCAGTACGCGTCGCAGGAAGACTTCGTGCGCATGTTCCTCGACGAGGCGCGACTGACCGCGACGATCCAGCACGCGAACGTCGCGCAGGTCTACGACATCGGCCAGTGCGACGATGGCCTCTTCTTCACGATGGAGTACGTACACGGCGCCGATCTGCGCGGCGTCCTGCACACGCTCGCGCGGCGGGCGCAGGCCATGTCGCTGGTCGACGCGCTGACCATCGCGATCGGCGCCGCCGCCGGGCTCCACGCCGCGCACGAGCGCACCGCGAGCGACGGCACGCCGCTCGGCATCATCCACCGCGACGTCACGCCGTCGAACCTCCTCATCTCCTTCGACGGCTGCGTGAAGCTCATCGACTTCGGCATCGCCAGGGCCGAGCGGCGGACGACCGAGACGCGGGCCGGCACGCTCAAGGGCAAGATCGCGTACATGTCGCCCGAGCAGTGCCTCGGCGAGCCGCTCGACCGGCGGAGCGACATCTTCTCGCTCGGCATCGTGCTGTTCGAGCTGACCACCGGCTCGCGCCTCTTCCCCGGGGACAACGAGTACGCGGCGCTGCGGCAGATCGTCGACGAGGACGCGCCGCTCCCGTCGAGCCGCCGCCCGGACTACCCGGCGGAGCTCGAGCTCGTCGTCATGCGCGCGCTGCGCCGCAACCCGGCCGAGCGCTACCAGACGGCGCAGGAGCTGCAGCTCGATCTCGAGGCGTTCGTGCAGAAGAGCGGCCTGGCGACGTCGACGGCGCACCTCGGCGCGTTCATGCGCGCGCTCCTGCCCGAGCGCGCCGCCGAGCCGCTGCTCGACGATCCGCTGCGGCTGCCGCTGCCACCGCCGCCGCTGGCGGTGGTGCCGACGGGCACCGGCGAGAACCCGGCGCTCGACGACGTCGCCAACCTCGCCGACGAGCTCGAGCCGTCGATCTCGATCGCNNGCGCTCCTGCGCAAGCAGCGCAGCTCGCACCTCTTCATCGCGGTCGGCGCGGCCGCGCTCATCTCCGCGTTCGTCGCGGTCCTCGTCGTGCTCACCGTCGTGCGCGACCCGTCGCCACCGGCGCCACCCGCCCCGGCGGCCCCGCCGTCCGCCCCGCTCGTCCTGAGCGAGGACCCAGCGCCGGCGAGGGC
>DDTA01000149.1:5635-19511 GCA_002344285.1 Myxococcales bacterium UBA2376 | reverse complement strand
TTCGTGCTGGCCGCCGGCGTGCTGACCATCGCCTCGCCCTGGCTGATGCGGCACCCGGCCCTGCATGGAGTGCTGACGGCGTTGGGCTGCGCGCCGTTGCCGGCATGAGCGGCCGTGCGCGCGGCGCGGCGGCCGAGAACACGGCGCCGCCGGCTTCCGCGCACGACGCCGGGGCCCGGCTGAAAGCGCTGGGCGGCATCGCCCGCGCGCCGCTGCGGCGGGCCGCCGTGCTGTCGGTGCTGGCGGGTTGGCTGCTGGTGCCGCAGGCGGCACTGATCGCGTGGAGCGTGCAGCAGGTGTTCGTGGCGCAACGGCCGCCGGCGCAGGTGCTGCCCGCCCTCGCCGCGCTGCTGGGCACGCTGCTGCTGCGTGCGGCGCTGGGCTGGGCGGGCCGGCGCGCCGCCGACCGCGCGGTCGAACGCATCCGCCATGCCCTGCGCGCGCGCATCGCGCGGCGGCTGGTGCAGCGCGGCCCGCACTGGATCCGCTCGCAGCAGAGCGGCGCCCTGGCCGAGCGCATGGGCACGCACGTGGACGCGCTGGAAGGCTATTTCGGNNCAGTTTCGCCAATGGCGGCCAGATTTCCGTTTCGCATGCCGAACCGTGGGCCAACCCGCACACGCCGTTGCGGGCCCTGGCGTGGATGCTGCGCGAAGACTCGCCCTTGCTGTTTCGCCCGCGCCTCGATGCGGCTCTGCTCGACTGGAGCCTGCGCTTCCTCGGCGAGTGCACGCCGCGCCGGACGCGCGACAACATCCGCCAGATCGTCACGCTCGCGCTCTACAGCCGCCGCCAGTTGCAGGCGCTGGCGCGGATGGGCGGGCATTTCGCCGACCGCCTGCGCGGGCTGGGCCTGATCCGCGTGTACGGTCGCGGCGAGGACGAACTGCGCGGCATCCGCGCCGCCGCCGAAGAACTGCGCGTGCGCAGCTTGAAGGTGCTGCGCATCGCCTTCCTGTCGTCGGCGGTGCTGGAATTCTTCGCCTCGCTCAGCGTGGCGATGATCGCGCTGTACCTGGGCCTGGGCTACCTGGGCATGCTCGGCTTCGGCGGCGCGTCGCTGTCGTTGCAGACCGGCGTGTTCTGCCTGCTGCTGGCGCCGGAGTACTACGCGCCTCTGCGCCGGCTCGCCACCCACTACCACGACCGCGCCGCCGCGCTGGCCGCGGTCGACGGCATCGCCGCCGCGCTGGGCCCGCTGGACGACGAAGACGACGGCGCCGCCGATGCGGCGAAGAACGAAGACGCCACCGCGGCCCACACCATCACTGCCGATGTCACCCGCATCGAGGGCGACATGCTGCTGCAAGCCGACGCACTGGACGTGCGCCACGCGGACGGCGCACCGACGGTGCTGCGCGGCGTGGCGCTGGCGCTGCGCCGCGGCGACCGCCTGGCGCTGGTCGGGCCCAGCGGCGGCGGCAAGAGCACGCTGCTGGAAACGCTGGCCGGCTGGCTGCCGCACGAGGGCACGCTGGCGCGCGCCGATGGACTGCGCATCGGCTATGCGCCACAGCGCCCGTTCCTGTTCGCCGGCAGCATCGCCGACAACCTGCGGCTGGCCCGGCCCGATGCGACCGAAGCCCAACTGCGCGCGGCGGCCGAAGCGGCGCAGGTGACGCGCTTCGCCGATCGCCTGCCGCAGGGGCTGGACACGCCGGTCGGCGAGCGCGGCTTCGGCCTGTCCGGCGGCGAGGCGCGGCGGATCGCGCTGGCGCGGGTGTTCCTGCGCGATCCGGACGTGCTGCTGCTGGACGAACCCACCGCCTTCCTCGATCCGCCGACCGAGGCCGCGGTGCTGGCGGCCATCGTCCGCCATGCCGACGGCCGCGCCGTGCTGATGGCCACCCACAGCGCCGCCGCGCGCGCGGCCATGGACGGCGTGCTGTCGCTGCGCGACGGTCGCCTGTCCGCCGTGGAGGCGCGGCCATGAACCGGCGCGACGACCTGCGCGGCGTGTTCGCCCGACACGCAGGGCCGATCGCGCTGGGGCTGGCATTGCTGCTGGTCACGCTGCTGGCCGGCACCGGCCTGCTGGGGCTGTCCGGGCACTTCCTCACCGCGGCCGCGCTGGCCGGCGGCGCGGCGGCCGGGTTCAACTTCTTCGGCCCCTCGGCCGGCATCCGCGCGCTGACCTTCGCGCGCATCCTGTCGCGCTACGGCGAAAAACTGGCCGGCCACGACGCCACCCTGCGCGTGGCGCGCGACCTGCGCGCGTGGTTCTTCCGCCGTGCGTTGCCGCTGGCGCCGTTGGGGCTGGGCCGCTTCCGCACCGGCGACCTGCTGGCGCGGCTGATGGCGGACATCGACGCGGTGGACGGGCTGCTGGTGCGCGCGCTCGGCCCGCTGCTGGCGCTGTCCGCGCTGGCGCTGCTGGCATCGCTGGCGGCCTTCGCCGTATTGCCCGCGGCCGGGCTGTTGCTGCTGGGCGCGCTGGCGGCGCTGGGCGTGGCGATCCCGCGGCTCACCCTGCGCGGCCTGGCGGCCGACGAAGCCGCGCGCGCGCAGGCGCGCGGCGAACTGCGCGCCGCCGTGCAGGAAGGCCTCGAGGGCGCGACCGATCTGACAGCGATGGACGCCGCGGTGCGCTGGCTGGACGCGCTGGACGCGCGCAGCGCCGCCGTCGCCGCGCGCGAGGAACACGCCAAGCGCCGCCTGGCCGCCGGCGCCGCCGCGCACGCCCGGCGAGCGCGCGTTCGAGCTCGGCCGGCGGCTCCTGCGCATCACGCGGCGCGGCCGGCCCGGCACCGTCGACGATCGGGCGCGCGCCGTGGTCGCGATCGGCGAGCTCGCCGCCGTCGCCCGCGACGCCGGCTCGGCCGAGGCCGTCCTCTTCCGCACCGAGGCCTACGACCTGTGCCGCCGTCTCGCCGATCGCCGGCACGAGCCCGCGGCGCCGCCGGTGGCAACCGCCGCGCTCGCCGCGCTCGCGTCGTGGCGCCCGCTGAGGCCGGAGGATGTCCATCTCCTCGCCGACGCGCTCGGCGATCGCGACGACGACGTGCGCGACGCGGCGGCCGCGGTCCTGCGCTCCCTCGGCGCCGACGCCGCGCCGGATCTGGCGCGCGCCGCCGGCTTCGGGCGCCGCGCCGCCCGCGATCGCGCGCTCGCGCTCCTCCGCGAGCTCCCGGTCACGACGGCGATCCTCGATCGCCTCGTCGCCGCCGAGCTCGACGCGCTCGACGCGGCCGCCCTCCGCGGCGCCGCGCTCGCATCCCTGAGCGATCCGTGGATCGTGCGCCGCCTGGGCGAGCGCCTCGACGAGATCGGCCACACCTCGTTACTCCTCATCGCGGCGCGCGAGAAGAGCGCGGCGGTCGCGACCGGCGCGCGCCTCTTCCGGCTGGCCCGCGGCAAGGACGAGCGCGCCCGCGCCCTCGAGGCGCTCGACGCCGCGCTGCCGCGCGCGGTCGCGATCCGCATCCTGCCCGCGCTCGAGGGCAGCCTCGAGAGCCGCGCCCGCGCCGCCGCCGAGCGTCTCCGGGGTGAGCCGCCGCGCAAGGAGGTCGCCGTGCGTGCCGAGCTCGCCGGGGGCGACACGCTCTTGCGCGGCCTGCTCGTGCGCGCGCTGGGCGCCGAACGCGCCCGCTACCGCACGGCGATCGCCGACGCCGCCCGCGCCGCCGCGGCCGAGGTCAGCCCGCTGGACCTCTTGCGCCGCATCACCGAACCCGACGACGATGTCGGCGACGTGCCCGCCGCGGTCGAGAAGATGGTGCTCCTGTCCAGCCTGCCGCTGCTCGGCGAGCTCACGACGCCGCAGATCGCCGCGCTCGCGGAGCGCGCCCAGGTCGTCGATCTCGCCGACGGCGAGGTCCTCCACGCCGAGGGCGAGCGCCTCGACGCGCTCGTCATCGTCGCCGCCGGCGAGCTCGCGGTCGGCGAGCGCACGCTCGGCGCCGGCCACGCCGTCGACGAGCTCGCGCCCATGGCGCCGCGCCCGTTGCCGGCCGCGATCGTCGCCCGCGCGCCGACCCGCATCGTGCGCGTCGCGCGCGTCGACTTCGAGGAGCTGGTCGACGACGAGCCCGGCCTCGCCGCGGCGCTCTTGCGCCACCTCGGCGAGCGCCTCCGCGCGTGAGCCCGCCGCTCACTCCTCCAGCGGGCAGACGTACGCGTCGATGAAGATGGAGTACGTGCCCTCGGGGCAAGGGACCTCGTAGCGATCGATGATCGACTGGCATGCGCCGCCGGGGCCCACGTTGCCGACGCGCGCCGAGTGCGCGTGATCGTAGTCGCGGAACGGTCGGCTGCCGTTGTCGCAGGTCGCGGCGAGGAGCCACTCCATCTGGGCCGGGATCCCGCACACCTCGACGGGCTCGTCCTTGGTGGTCTTGACGCTCGAGAAGCGCGTGGCGCCGGCGCCCCGGCGCTTGTCCCACTCGGCGCGTGGCAGGCCGACCGGGGCATAGACGTCCTTGTCGGCGCACGCGCGGAACTTCTGATCCTGGTCGGGGGTGAGCGTCGCGACGCACGCCTCGATCGCCTCGCAGCTCTCGTTGTCGAGCAGGCACCGGCCGACCTGCATGCTCGCGGTCCGGGCGTCGGGTCCGCGCTGCTCGAGGGCGCGATCCCACTCGTCGCGGCACTCGTCCTCGGGGAGGGAGCTGAACTCGCAGCCCTGCTCCGCGTCGAGCTCGGCGAGGCGCGCACAGACGCTCGCCGGCGTGACGCCGATGCCCGAGCCGACGGCGACCTGCCCGCCACCCTCCGATCCGCTGTTCCCGACGGGATCCCCACCGCCGCCGCCCGCCGGTCGCTGCGGCGATCCACACGAGAGGACGGCGAGCATGGACGACGCGAACAGGACCCCGGCGTGCAGGCGCATGACCATCATCTTCCCACGTACGGGCGCGCTTGCACGATCCAGATGGTCTCCCCCTCGAGCACCCACTCGACGTCGAGCGGCGCGCCCGGATCGAAGAGGGGGATGAACTTCTGCACCGCCGAGACCAGGCGCTTGGCGCGGTCCTCGGTCAGGATGATCTCGCCGGCCGCCACCTTCACCTCTTTCAGCCCGCCGGCGGGATCGAACACCAGCATCACCGGATCGTCGGCGCGCGAGATGATGCGGGTGCCGTCGTTGGTCGCGTCGAAGATGATCTGCTCGGGCACCTTCTGGCCCTCGACCACGCGCATCCCCAGCCCCCACTTGGCGTTGATCGTGAAGCCGTCGTCGTCGCGCGGGTCCCACAGGTTGGTCGACACCAGGACGCCGGCGGCGGTCGCGGCGACGCCGACCTGGATCATGACCGCCGCGTAGACCTGGCGGTGATCGATGCCGAACGCCGAGCGCTCCTCGACGGCGCGCAGGTTCCACAGGGACGCCCACACCGTCTTGACCGCCTCGCCCAGCGCCGCCTTGCCGCGCACGTTGGGGACGGTGTCGTAGAGCCCGGCGCCGTTGAAGCCGGGCAGGTCCTCGGCGTTGGTCGAGCTGCGCACGAACACGCCCTTGCCGCCGAGCTTGAGCCGCACCCGCTTGTAGAGCATGTCGAGCACCGCGGGATCGATCGGCGCGGCGACGATCGCCTTGCGCAGCTCCTCGAGCGCGCCCTTGCGCCACGCGACGTCGCCGGCGAAGCGGGCGTCGGCGAGGAGCGCCTCCACCTGCTGGTCGAGGCCGTGCTGCTTCATGTGGCGCACGTAGTAGAAGAACGGCACGCCGAAGCCGTCGGGGATGTTGACCTCGGGCAGGTTGGCGGTCCGGATCTCGCCGAGGTTGGACGTCTTGGTGCCGTACGTGACGACGTCCTTGGCCCGGATGCGCGTGAGCATCGCGAGCCGCGTCTCCTTCAGGTCCGCCGGCGGCAGGTCGACGTGCTTCGCCTGGGCCCGCTTCGCCTCGTACTGGCGGATCTCCTCCGGCGTCGCCTCGCGCAGGGTCACCGCCGCGTCGGTGACCTCGTAGTAGACGATCTTGCCGTCGTACTTGCCGAACTCGGCGCGCGCCTTCTTGTAGCCGGCGTTGGGGACGTTCCAGGCGGTCGCGCGCAGGTTGACGTGCGACAGCGGCGTCGAGAACGTCGTCGAGAGCACGCCCGACACCGGCGTGATGTCGGGGTAGCTCTCCTGGAGCAGCGCGATGTCGCTGCGCTCGAAGATGAGGTCCTCGTACTTCGTGCCAACGGGGACGACCTTGAGCCGGCCGACCGACCAGCCCTTGTTGAAGGCCTGGTAGTCCGAGAGGTTGTAGATCTCGCTGTTGGTGACGACGGCGACGCCCTTCTTCCCCAGCTCCTTCGCCATCTTCTCCTGCGCCGGCGAGTCGGGGCGGTAGGGCAGCTTCTTCTTCCAGAACGTCTCGTTCAGCCGCTGGTGCACGCGGACCACGTCGGCGGCGCGGATCTTGTCGCCCTCCCAGAACGAGAACACCCACTTGTCGACCTTGGTGTGGTGGGTGACGTAGCCGAGGATGAAGCGCGGCTTGTCGGCCTCGTAGTTCTTGTTGTACGCGCGGACGTTCTCGGAGGTCCACGCCTGCTTGAGCAGCACGCCGAGGACGAAGTCCGCGTGGAGCTCGAACAGGTTGACGTCGATGAAGTAGATCTCGTTCGACTTCACGTCGATGACGAACTTGCCGAACTCGTCGGCGTTGAGCCGGCGCGAGTAGTGGCTCCACGTCGCTTCGTCGGGCACGGCCTTCACCCAGACCCGGCGCTCGTCGGCGGCGGCCGGTGGCGGGGCGGCGACCCCGAGGGCGATGGCAGCGGCGGCGAGGGCGAGCAGGAGTCGCATGGCGCCGATAGTATTCCATGCGGCTAGGGCCGGGACCTCGCTTGCCACGAGGCCGATGACGCGAGGAGCTGGACGGCCAGCGCGTTCTCCTCGGCGAAGAGGACGTCGGCGTCGTCGCCGAAGTGAGCCCGCTGGCGCGTGACCGTGACCGCGTGCACGTCGGCCAGCGGGAGGTCGCGGCGCACCTCGAGGGCGTGCTGCACGTCGTCGAGGTACGCGACGTAGCGGTCGAAGAGCGCGAGCACGGCCTCGACCCGCTCGGGGTGCCGGCGTCGGACCTCGTCGGCGACCAGCGCGCGCACGGTTCCGAGATCGACGAGGCCTCCCTCGCCCACGGTGGTGAGGAAGTAGTCGAAGAAGCGCAACGCGCCGGGGGTCGCGATGAACGTGTCGTCGAGCACGTGGAGCTCACCGTCGGGTTGGGTGCCGGTGAGCGAAGGCGGCCGCGCCTCCCTTCGACTCGCGCTCGCTGCCGCTCGCGCTCGCTCAGGGTGAACGGACGTGCCCGTCCGCGTCTGCGTCTGCATCCGCGTCTGCGTCTGCGTCTGCGTCTGCGTCTGCGTCTGCGTCTCCGTCCCCGTCTGCGTCACCGCGAACGCCGCCGCCACCAGCCCGAGCGCCAGCGCCGCCAGCTCGCCGCGCCACCGCGCCATCACAGCCCCGCGTTGCGCAGCCGGTTGGCGTGCGTCCGGTAGAGGACCGTCTGCCGCGGACCGAACGGCGCGACCAGGCCGAACACCATGTTGGTCTCGTCGAGGTGGTTCATGCGGTAGTCGTCGCGGATCACCACGCCGAGGTGCGAGCTGCACCTGGGGATCATCCCGTCGCTGTCCGGCCCGGTCACGAGGCTGCCCAGAACCCAGATCGGATCGAGCAGGTCGACCGGGTTGGTGAGCGAGCCGATGCCGCTCCACGAGTAGAAGCGGATGCCCCCGACCTCGGCGGCGCCGTGGCCGCAGGCGTCGGTCGGGAGGCCCGCCGGGTGCTGCGCGTTGAACTGCGCCATGCCTGCCGTCGACATCGCCGTCATCGCCGCGTTCACGTCGTTGGGCTCGTTCGATCCGGCCATGAGCGTCATCAGGTCGGCGAGCGCGCCGAACGCCGGCGCCGCCAGCGGCGTGAGCGAGCCGTCGAGCACCTTGTCGGCCAGCGGCGCACCGCGGTGCGCACCGCCGATCGACGTCACCGACGCCACCAGGTCCGGGCGCTCCGCCGCGATGATGCGCGCGTCGACCGCGCCCTGGCTGTGCGCGATCAGGTTGAGCTTCCCGGCGCCGGTCGCGACCAGGATCTCCTCGAGCTGCGGGATGATCTGGTCCGCGCGTACGCGGCTCGAGTTGACCTGGCTGCCGTACACGACGTAGACGTCGGCGCCTCCCGCGGCGAGCGCGTCGGGGATGCCCGGGAAGTACTCGACGGCGCCGAGCAGCTCCTCGAAGCCGAGGATCCCCGGCAGGAGCACGATCGGGTAGCGCGTCGCCGTGTAGTCGGGCGGTCCCGACATCACGCCGACATCAGCCTCACCGTCGTCTCCCGGTGTCTCTCCCACAGTTGCGCATGCGCACACCATTGTTGCCAGCGTGATCGGCAATGCGTTTCGTGCATCGATCGACATGTTTCGCCTCCTCGTCGCTCACATTGCCGATGCGCGGCGGTTTCGTCATTGACAGGAACGGACGAGCCGTTGACCCTGCGAGACGAGAGGGAGACGCGATGTACGTTTCGATCGCGATCGTGCGCGCCTTCGCGGAGGCGCTCGTTCGTCGCGGCTTGCCGCCGCAGGCCCTGTGCGACGCCGCGCGCTTCGACGCGGCGCGCCTCGACGATTCGACGGCGATGATCCACGTCGCCGACTACGCGCGCGTGATCGCCGCTGCCCACGAGCTCGCCGGGGAGCCCGCGCTCGCCGCGCGCGTCGGCGAGGCGGCGCCCATGGGCGCGCTCCACACCGTCGGCTACGTGCTGGTCAACTGCCGCACGATGCGCGACGCGATCGCGCAGTTCGTCGAGCTCGCCACCCTGGTCTACGAGGGCGCGCGCTGGCAGCTCCACGAGCACGAGCGTCAGGCGACGTTCTCGTTCGATCACGACGACCTCGTCGCCCACGACGCGGCCGCCGCCGCGCTCGACGCCGAGTTCTGCCTCGCCTACGTCGTCGGCGTCGGTCGCCGCTTCGCCGGCAAGGACGTCGCCCCGCGCGAGGTGCGCTTCCGCCACGCGGCGCCCGCCGATCCGGCGCGCGCCAACGCGCTCGCCGACGTGTTCCGCTGCCCGGTCGCCTTCGCGCAGCCACGCAACGAGATCGTGTTCAAGCGGGCCCTCCTCGACGTGCCCCAGCTCCTGCGCGACGAGTCGGTGGCGTCGCTCCTGCGCGCCCGCGCCGAGCAGCTCCTGGCCGAGCACGCCGCCGCCGGCCGGCTCGAGCAGCGCATCGTCGATCTCGTGACCTACGCGCCCGGCGTCGAGTCGATCGACGCCGCGGCGCTGGCCCGCCGCGTCGGGATGAGCGTGCGCACGCTGCGCCGCCGCCTGGCCGAGCTCGACACCTCGCTGGCCGCTCTGGTCGAGAACGCGCGCAGCGACGTGGCGCGGGCGGCGCTTGCCGGGATCGAGCCGATCAAGGTGATCGCGCACCGGCTCGGCTACTCCGAGCAGAGCGCCTTCCACCGCGCCTTCAAGCGATGGACCGGCATGACCCCCGGACAATACCGGGCGTCGCGTCGTAATATCGGATCGTGAGCGACGCGCCGCCGACGGCGACCGAGACCGGACACACCAGCTACAAGTGCCCGCAGTGCGGCGCTCCCCAGGCGATGCAGCCGGGGGCCGACGCGCTCGCCTGCGCCCACTGCGGGCACCAGGTGCGCATCGACGCGCCCTCGCGCCCGGTACACGAGCACGACTTCGAGGAAGCGCGACGCCGCGTCCGCCGTGGCCCCGCCACCGACATGGTGCGCGGCGCGCGCGAGGTCCAGTGCAAGCAGTGCGGTGCGCGCTCGGTGACCACGCTCCAGGCCAATCGCTGCCAGTTCTGCGACGAGCCCCTCGTCGTCGAGATCCAGCCCGAGGCCGACACCGTCCTGCCCGACGCCGTCCTCCCGTTCGGCATCGACAAGGCCGGCGCCGGCAAGCGCTACGCCGCGTGGCTGCGCTCGCGCTGGTTCGCCCCGTCGGACCTCGTCAAGCGCGCCAAGCACGACGGCATGGACGGCGTGTACGTGCCGTACTGGGCCTACGACTCCGACACGACCACGCGCTACACCGGCGCGCGAGGCGAGCACTACTACGTCGAGGAGTCGTACACCGACAGCCAGGGCAAGCAGGCGACGCGGCGCGTGCGCAAGACCCGCTGGTATCCCGCCGCCGGCACGGTGTACGTGAAGTTCGACGACGTGCTCGTGCCGGCGTCGAAGGGGATGCCGAAGAAGCGCCTCGACCAGCTCGAGCCGTGGCACACCGACGAGTGCAAGCCGTTCGACGGCGCGTACCTCGCCGGCTTCGTCGCCGAGCGTTACTCCGTGGATCTCGAGGAGGGCTTCGCCGCCGCCGAGACGATCATGGAGAAGAAGATCGCGCAGGCGGTGCGCCGCGACATCGGCGGTGACGAGCAGCGCATCCACAACATGGACGTGCGCCACAAGGACGTGCGCTTCAAGCACCTCCTCCTGCCGGTGTGGGTCAGCGCGTTCAAGTACGAGCAGAAGGTCTTCCGCGTCGTCGTGAACGCGCGTACCGGCGAGGTCGCCGGCGATCGTCCCTACAGCATCCTCAAGATCGTGCTCGCCGTCCTCGCGGCGATCGCGCTCGTCGTCGCGATCGTCCTCGCGGTGCAACACTGGAAGAAGCCGACCGAGCCGGCGCCCCCCGAGCGCCCCCCGGTGGAGCACTTCCCCTCCCAGCAGTCGGTGCTCGACGCGACTACTTCGCCGCCTGGGCTGCCCGGTGCAGCGCGGCGTGCAAGTTGAGGCTCCTCGAGTAGCTCGGCTTGCCCCAGCGCCGGTCGGCGGGGTTCGAGAACGCGCCCTGCACCCGCGCGACCGACTTCTTGCCGCCCTCGGCGTATCCGGCCGCCGCGCCCTTGCGGATGGCCGCGTAGTCGCCGCCGCGCGCGAAGCCGAGGACGGCGCCCTCGAGCGCGGCCGCCGACGCGAGCAGGAAGTCGCGCGTCAAGACCAGCGGCACCCGGCGCGCGCCCGGCACGACGTCCTGCATGTACACGGCGGTGTGGCAGGCGATCGCGATCGCCCCGCGCGGGCGCGCGTCGGCGCGCTTCGCCACCGCGTGCCAGTCGAACGCCGCCAGGTCCATGAGGTGGTTGTGCCCGACGTAGGCGACCACGTGCGCGTCGCCGCCCGCGGCGAGCTTGGTCCCGTCGGCCAGCGTCACCGTGTTCGACGTGACGCCGTAGAGGTCGTCGGCGTAGTGGGTGAACGCCCGGTGGATCTCCTCGCCGCGCCAGGCCTGCGCCACCACGTACATCGTGAAGCGCGCCGGCGCGCCCGCACGCCGCCACGCCGCCGGCGTCGCCAGCTCGCGCCGCCACACCCGCAGGTCGAGCACGTGGGCCTCGCCGATCGCGTCGCCGTCGGCGGCGAGCACCTGCTTCCAGCCGCCGCCGCGCCGCCCGAACCAGCCGAGGAAGCCCTCGCTCGTCGCCCAGTACAAGTTCTTCGCCGGGTTGTCGCCGTCGCCGAGCCGGGCGTTGCCGCACGGGATGACGTCGTTCTCGCACAGCGGCACGTGCACCTGGACGACGAGTGGCTTGCCCGCCGCGAGGTCGGCGACGACCCGCGCGGTGAGCCCGTCGAGCCACGCCTCCGCCTCGGCCGATGGCGCCGCCCGCGCCGCCCGCGGCGCCCCGAGGGCAGTGACGGTGGCCAGGAGCACGAACGCACGGACGGCGACGGTCCTCATCACCCGATGAGACACCGGCCGGCGCCGCGCTATTGCATGAAGCGTGTAAGGTCCGTGCCAAGGAGCCGGCGGTTCTCCTCGAGGTCGTCGGCGCGCAGGAAGATGACCGCGAAGGTCGACGTCTCGTCCTCGTCGAGCATGCGGTACTCGAGCACCTCGCCGAAGCTCTTCCACAGGGCGCGGTCGTCGATGCGCACGCCGCTGCCGTACTTCTCCGTCGGCACGTCGGTGCACAGGAACGTGTAGACCGAGTCGTCGGGCTCGTCGAGGATCGCGTCCCAGTCGGGGCGGGTCTCGCGGAAGAAGTGCTTGTACACGTTGATCGCGTACGCGTACTCCGCGATCTCCGTCGTGCCCAGCCCGGCGAAGCGCAGCGGGTTGACCTCGATCGGCAGGAGCTGGCCGTGCGGCGTGAGCCGCAGCTCGAGGTGCATGGGGAAGCGCTTGAGGTCGAACAGGTCGCCGAGGCGCACGAGGAACTCGTGGATCGCCTGGTAGTGGCGGCGCACGAGCGAGCGCCGCGTGTAGTAGACGAGGTCGCTGGTGTCGGCCGCGTCCTTGAACATGTGCTCCATCACGTTCAGGATCACGGGCTCGGCCTTGCCATCGAAGTAGCAATCGACGGCGAGCTCGATGCCCGGGATCCACTCCTCGAGGATCACCTTCTGCGCGTCCACGACGATGCCGGCGTAGTTCGCCGCGTAGGTGGCGAGGTCGTGGGTCAGAAAGCCGATCGCGTCCTTCCAGTCGGCCGCGCGCTCGACCCGGCGCACGCCGATCGACGAGATGCCCGCGGCCGGCTTGATGACGAGCGGGAAGCGCAGGGTCGCCGCGTCGAGCTTGGGCAGCTCCGACACCGTCGTCTCCTTGAAGTAGAACTCCGGGTAGAGCTTCGCCAGCGACCGGCGGAACGCGACCTTGTCCTTGAACAGGCGCGCCTTGAGCACGCGATCGTCGTGCGGGATCGCCTCCTGCAGGAACGCGAGCGCGTTCTCCGAGCTGGTGAGGATGAGCGACTGGTACGCCTGCTTGGGCTTGTCGACGATCACCTGCGCCGGCTCGAGCCGCAGCGCCGGCTTCATCGGCACCTTGATGTCCTCGGCGAGGATCGCGGGCTCGCCCAGCTCGAACAGCGTCTTCGACAGGTACGGCGACACGGACGGGCGAGCGAGGATGATCATGACCGGCGCCGTATACCCGAGCGCCGCCGGACCGTCACCTGGCGACCCGAGTAGCCACGACGTGCACGTGGGGCAGGGTAGGTGTCGGCGCGACCGGCGAAGTCAGCGCGGCAGCACGATGAACGGGATGCGGCCGCCCGCCTCGGCGCCGTCGCCGTTGGGGATGTACGCCATCGTCTGCGTCGGCTCGGTGTTCGTGCCGGTGTAGCGGAAGATGAGCTCGTCGCCCGGCTGCTGGTCGATCGCCGGGCCGTCGGCCGTGACCTCGTACGCCTGGGCCTCGAAGCCCATGGGCAGTGGATCGAAGTGGTGCTGCCACATCGCGATGGGCACGTCGCCGCCCGCGGCCTGGCGGTGGATGATCTCGAACGTCACGTCGACCGGGAACACGATGATCCCGTCGGCGACGAGGCGCCATCGGCCGGCCGGAACGTCGTCCAGCAGCGTGTACTCGGCTTCCTGGGAGCGCCCGGCCCCCACGCCTGGCGCTCAAAAAGGTGGCGGTTCGACGGTGACCAGGCGGACCTGGATCTCCGAGCCGTCGAGCGCGAGCCAGAGCCGCGGCGGATTGGCGTTCGGGGGGCCGTCGTCGCCGGGACAGCCGGCGAGGCCGAGCACCGACACCACACCGAGGGCGCACGCGAGGGCAGGGGAGCTGGGGCGAGCGTTCATGGCGGGCCTTTCACCTCGAAGACTGCCACGAACTGGCCCGGGATGTCGGCGACCTCGGTCACGAGCGTGTAGCCGGCGGCCTCCGCCGCCGCGATCGCCGCCGCGCGGTGGTGCAGGCGGTTGGCGATCGCCAGCTTGCCACCCGGCTTGAGCGCCGGCGCCGCCTTCTTCAACCAGCTCGTGCGGTCGTCGAAGTAGTGGTCGACCTGGGCGAGCAGGATCGCGTCGAAGCGGCCCTCCTCGAGGCCCGGCTCGGTCGGCTGCACCACGCGACCCTCGACCACGTGATCGAACCCGGCAGCCACCATGCGGGTCTTCAGGTACTCGAGCACCGCGCCGTCGATGTCGGTCGCGACCACCTTGCCACCTGG
>DDTA01000149.1:0-5591 GCA_002344285.1 Myxococcales bacterium UBA2376 | reverse complement strand
GCCTGGATGATCACCTCCGGCTGGCGCTCGCGGTCGAAGAGGGCCTGATCGCCCTCGTCGCCGCCGCCGCTGGACGGGTCAGCCCCCTTGCCGGCGGCGTTCGACGACTCGCTCTTGCAGCCCCCGAACGAGGAGACCGCCGCGATCGCGAGGAGGAGGCAGACGAGGACGGCTCGCACGGGCGCAGACTAGCATGCGGCGCGAGGACATCCTTCGACTCGCCCTCGCTGACGCGAGGGCTCGCTCAGGATGAACGGCTCACATCTGGACGAGCTTGACGATGCCGCTGATGTTGACGCCGCGGGCGAAGTCGCCGACGCGCCGCATGTCGCCCTTGGCGATCGCGTAGGCCACGGCCGCCGACGCCGGCGCGGCCAGGTCGCGCGAGCCGGTGTTGTTCTCGGCGCCGGTCGCCGGGTCGAAGCCGCGGACCGAGCCGTCGCGCATGATGCCGCCGTACCAGCCGGTCTTGAGCAGCCCGTTGCCCATGACGTACATCCAGTTCGAGTCCGACGGCGTGCCGTCCGGCCAGCCCGAGCGGGCGCGCGGGTTCTTGGGCGTGTCGCCGTGGATCGTGAGGACCACGTTGTCGGACAGCTTGGTGCCCGCGCAGGTCGCGTCGTCGCTGGCGGCCAGGTCGGCGTAGAACCCGTCGAGGATCTGGCCCAGGGTCATCGCCGTGTTGCGCAGGCCGTTCATGTCGTTGAAGGCGCCGTGCGGGTCGTCGTTCATCGCCGGCATGACGACGCTCGACGTGAGGCCCATGCGGAACGCCTTGGCGGTCACGATCAGGTTCTCGGCGAGCTCGCGCAGGTTGGTGCGGGTGCCGGCGTTGACGCCGTAGCGCTGGCGATCGGCGTCGGTGATCGCGAGCTGGCTGGCGAGGTTGGTGCCGAGCAGGCGGGCCGCCGTCTTGGCGGTGCCGTACGCGCGGGTCTGCGTGGGCCGCTCGGCGGCGCGGTTGAGCGACGCGAGCGCGGCGTAGTGCGCGTCGTAGAGGCCGGCGTCGCTCGAGCTCTCGAGCAGGCCGCCGGTGCGCGACGCCGCGCTGTTGAACAGGCCGACGAACTGGTCGGCGGAGCCGACGGCCGACGGACGCGGCGCGCCCGGGGCGTTGCCGAACGGCGTGTTGTTGATCGTCACCACCGGGATGACGCTCGGGTTGGTCACCTGGAGCGCCGCCGCCACCGCGATGAGCGAGTTGCCGCCGAGGTTGGTCGCGGTGATCGGGTCGCGGCGGTGGGTCTCGTTGCCACCGGCCATGAACGCCGTCATCTGCTTGCTACCGGTGAACGTCCTGAACGGCGCCTCCGGTCCCAGCGTCAGCGGGCGATCGGTGCCGGACGCCATCGTCTGCTGCCCGGGCGCGTGGAACGCGAACTGATCGTTGCCCGCGGCGGCGATGTCGTTGTGCGGCCACAGGAGCTGGAACCACGCGAAGCCGCCGTTGCCGGCGACGATGTGGACGCTGCGGCTGGTCGGGTGACACGCGGCGTCGGCGGCGATCGCCGTGCCCACCGTGTCCTCGAGGACCTCGTAGACCTTCCACCGCGCGAGCCCGAGGGCGGCGCCGGCGAAGAGGCTCCACTTGATGAGATCGCGACGACCGAGCTCGCGGACTTCGTGCTTCGGAGACTTCTTGAACATGGCGTGCTCCTGTTCCTTCCGGTTCTCTCGGTCGGTCACTCGCAGGTGTGGGCGGCGGCGAGCAAGGACGCGACGGCGATGCGCTTGCCCTTCTCGATGTCGCTCGCTCGCTGGACGGTGAGGTTGCAGAGCTCGAGGTGGCTCGCGGTCGCCGGCACGCCGATCAGGCAGGCGATGCCGTCGGCGTTGCACTGGTTCGACGCGTTGAACATCTCGGTGCCGACGCCGGCGACCGTGCACTCGGCGCGGTTGGGCATCGCCGCGATGATCTCGGGCGCGGCCTGGACGAAGATGTCGAACATCTTCGACGCGGTCGCGGTCGACAGCTCGCGGCCCTCGCGCTGGCGGGCGCCGTAGTTGGGCGCGGCCAGGGCCTGATCGCTCTCGCGCCACATGCGGCCCGCCGACAGCGCGGTCGTGCTGGCGAGGTTCACGCCGCGCGACGCGAGCAGCGTGCCGAGCGTGTCGTAGCGCATCTTGGGGCAGCTGTGGATGCGCGACGAGTAGCGCACGGGGCCTTCCTGGCGCAGGCGCTCGAGCAGCGCGAACGGGTCCAGGTTGGTGTCCGGGTGATCGTAGGTGTTCTCTTCACCGCCCGACGCGTTGCCCTCGGGCAGTGGGTTCTCCTCGGTCGGGGCCAGCTCCTCGTCGGCGCAACCGAACGCGGCGGCGGCGAGGATGGCGGCGAGGCCGAGGAGCGGGGACGTCTTGGTCTTGGTCGTCATGGTGGATCTCCTGGTCCTCGGCGCCTCAGAACTTCACGAAGTCGTCGGCCGTGTACACGGCGAAGATGGCGTCCTTCATGAGGCCGCCGCTCGCCTGGAACGAGTCGACGTGGGCCTGGATCGTGGCCGTCGGCACCAGCGTGAGCGTGTCGACGATGTCGCCCTTGCCCAGCGCCCAGCCCCAGTAGCGGGCGACGATGCACTCGGCGACCTTGGCGTCGGCGGCCATCGCCTGACCGAGCGCGGGCAGGTCGGCGACCGGGACGCCGAAGCGCCACGCGGTGGCCTCGCCGGCCGGCAGCCAGTCGGTGAGCTGCGCGTCGGGCGCGCCCTCGTTCGGCGTCTGCACCTGGATGGTGTTCTGCAGCTGGCCCTGATCGTCGAAGTTGGCGAACAGCGGGGCCAGGTGGTTCATCGTCGCGTGGCAGTTGGCGCAGACGACGGCGCTGGTGTCGTGGAAGTCGACGGTGCCGCCGTTACCGGCGCCGGCGATCGACTCGAACGGCCATGGCGCGGTGTACGCCTGCGCGCCGCCCATCTCGACGCCCTGCTCGACGATCTCGGCCGGGAACGCGGTGCAGGCGAACGCCTCCTGCACCCAGCGCACGCGGCGGAACGCCATGTTCGAGAAGAAGTGCGCCTGCACGCCCGGGTTGGTGAGCACGCCGGCGTGGGTGGTGACGCCGTTCTGGCAGTCGGCGGCGGTGAAGCTGCCGTCGGCCGGGTTGAACGTCGGGCACGTGCCGGTCGACGCCGTGAACAGCTCGCCGAACGAGCGGTTCTCGACGGTGAGCTGGGCGGCGAACACCGGCGCGGTGTCGAGCATCGCCGACTCGCCCATCTTGAACGTGTCGCGCCAGAAGCCGAGCATCTGGTTGGCGAACTCGGGGGTCTCGAGGTAGTTGCGGAGGAACGACTCGTAGACCGCCTTCTGCGCGGCGACGTCGCCGGCGTCGGCGACGGCCTTCACCTCAGCGAGCGTGGGCAGCCTGCCGGTGAGGCGCAAGGACGCGATGCGCAGCGCCGCGCTGTAGTCGTACTCGCGCTCGGCGAGCTTCTGGTCCCACTCGTCGACGGGGCCGGTGCCGTCGTCGTCGCCGCCGTCGTCGTCGCCGGTGGAGGTCCCGCCGGTGCAGGCCGCGCCGGCCAGGGCCGTCGCTGCGAGCACGCGCGCGAGCGTGCCGAGAGTGCCAGTGGGGGATGTCGTGCGCATGGTGTTCTCCTCGATCACGGGGCTGCCTCGGCGTTGATCCACATGAGCATCTGGGTCCGGTAGTTGGCGAAGTTCGCCGCCGGGACCTTGAACTGCGGGTGCACGTTGGGCACCGCGGGGTCGACGGAGACGATGATGCTCGACTGGTCGGGGTTGAGCTTCGACACGCGCGACAGGATCTGCGCGCACGCGTCGGGCTGCTGGGCGTCGTCGGCGAGCTTCGACATGTCGGTCGCGCCGCGGGCCGCGGCGTTGTTGCCGCCGTGGCACTGGTTCGCGCAGCCGGTGAGCTGGGGGCGCGCCGCCGACGTGAACAGCGGCACGGCCTTGCAGCCGCCGCCGACGATGCCGCCGTCGTCCGAGGGCGGCATGCCGTTGGCGAAGGTCGCGGTCTTGAAGTGCAGCGACAGCTGGCCCGTCGGCGGGATGTCGACGAACACCGCGGTGCCGCCGCCGACCTGGCTGGTCGTCATCTCGGCGACCGTCAGGTCGATGTCGCTGAAGCGATCGATCGGGTCCGGGATCGGGGTCGCGCCGTCCCACACCACGAAGAGCGGGTGGACGAGGCGAACGCCGCCGGTCGAGGCGTTGACCGAGATCCGCGACAGGTACATGCCGGTCGCGAGCGGCTGGTAATCGAACGTGAGCTTCGAGCCGGTGAGGCCGATCGAGCCGAGGTCGACCTCGTTGGCGCCGATGACGGGCGTGATCTTCGCGGTCTCGACCACGGGCTCCGCCTCGACGCCGGCGGCGAGCGCCTCGAGCTCGACCCACGCGGTGACGGCGGCGGCCTCGGCGGGGAGGTAGTTGACGCCCACCGTCGCGTGCGCCTGCGACGACGCGTAGACCGACAGGCGGCTGGCCTGCGGATCCATCAGATCGACGAGCGCGCCGCCGTTGAAGTTGAGCACGCCCTCGCGCAGCGTCGGGTCGGGCCGCATGAACTGCGGGTTCGTGCTCGACACGTGGCAGGAGGCGCACTTGGTCTGCATCGTCGGTGCGACCGTGGTGTCGAACGCCCGCGTCGCCGCCTCCAGGGGGTCACCTTCCGGATCGACGATGTCTCCGGTGCACGCGGCGGCGACCAGCGCCAGGGCGGCGAGGGCCGAGATGCGAAGGCGAACCATGGGGAGGTGGCGGCAGAGGACGTCCAGCATCGCCTT
The DNA here is from genome assembly GCA_002344285.1 of Myxococcales bacterium UBA2376. Classification (GTDB taxonomy): domain Bacteria; phylum Myxococcota_A; class Polyangia; order Haliangiales; family Haliangiaceae; genus UBA2376. The sequence goes on along the minus strand of DDTA01000149.1, from coordinate 843 downwards.
CCGGGATCCCGGAACTGCGCGTGAGGTCTGGAATCCCGTCAGCATGGGGCGGGACTAGAGCAACCAGTGTGCCGACCGCGGGCGACGGGTAGCGGGTGTACGATCTCTGCGCAAGTACCCGATGAACCGGGGTTCTTGATGTCGCCATGATGCCGGAGGTCCGGAGTGCACTCGCGAAGCGTCACCTTTTTTGGGGGGCAAACCCCCAGGCGGGGACGGATGACACCACCGGGAATCACCCCGGAGCGGCCGTAACTACTGGCAGACCCGGGTGGTGGTGTTGCAGACGCCGCTGGCGCAATCCGCGGCCTGGTTGCACCCGACGTTGGCGGGGCAGTCACCGGCGGCGCCGCCGGACATCCCCTGGACGACGAACTGGCCGTTCGAGACGGTCTCGGTGATGGGCCGGTTGCCCAAGGACGTCAGGCGATCGTGGTCGAGCATCGCGGTCGGGCCGCCCGAGTGGGTGGCGGTGATGAGGAGCGTGCCCCCGACCGAGTTGACCGCGTCCCGGAGCGCCATCGCCATCATCCCTTGCCCGTAGGTCTGGGTGTAGTCGACCCGCACGCGCCCCGCGCCGACGCCCGTGCCCAGGAGGTTCCACTCGAACACGGTCGGCGGGTTGAAGCCGTCGTCGAGCGTGAAGGTCTCGCCGTCCTGCTGCTGGTTGCCGAGCGCGGCGGTGATGGAACCGGTCGCGGCGCGTGGCGAGATCGAGGTCGTGCACCCGGCGCTGCAGGTGCCGCACGCCAGATCATTTCGGTCGTCGCAGTTCTCGCCGGCTGCGGCTTCGACGACGCCGTTCCCGCACGCCGGGCCCGGGCCGTCGATGGGCGGGCCGTC
>DDTA01000177.1:5105-10594 GCA_002344285.1 Myxococcales bacterium UBA2376 | reverse complement strand
TACGCGGACATGGGGCACTTCGGCCGCACGCCGATCCGCCTCGCCTGGTACGCGATCGTGATGCCCGGGCTGCTGCTCAACTACTTCGGGCAGGGCGCGCTGATGCTCATCATGCCGTACGACACGGTCGAGAGCCCGTTCTTCCACCTCTTCAAGAACGGGCCGTTCCTCTACCCGATGGTCGTGCTGGCGACGATGGCGGCGGTGATCGCGTCGCAGGCGCTCATCTCGGGCGCGTACTCGCTCACCAACCAGGCGGTGCAGCTGGGCTACGCGCCGCGCGTGACGATCATCCACACGTCGGCCAAGGCCGAGGGCCAGATCTACATCCCCGAGGTCAACTACCTCCTGATGGCCGCGTGCGTGGCGACCGTCCTCCTCTTCGGGTCCTCGTCGAAGCTTGCCGGCGCCTACGGCGTGGCGGTCACCGGCACGATGGCGATCACGTCGTTCCTCTACTTCCTCGTGCGCAAGGATCTGTGGAAGAAGCCGCTGGCGCCGTCGGTCGTGATGCTGGTCCTGTTCCTGACGATCGATCTCACGTTCTTCTCGTCGACGCTCTTCAAGATCCACCACGGCGGCTGGCTGCCGCTCACGTTCGGCGCCGTCGTCTTCATCGCGATGACGACGTGGTGGCGCGGCCGCCTCGAGATGTCGAAGGTGATGGACCAGGGCACCTTGCCCGACGAGCTCTTCCTCGAGGACGCCGAGACCGTCGCGCTCCACCGCGTGCGCGGCACGGCGGTGTTCATGACCTCGAACCCCGGCGGCATCCCCAACGTGCTCATGCACCACGTGAAGCACAACCAGGTGCTGCACAAGCAGACCGTGCTCCTGTCGATCCACACCGAGAGCGTGCCGTGGGTCGGCAGCGACGCGTCCCTCACCGTGCGCGATCTCGGCCATGGCTTCTGGCGCGTGGTCGCGCGCGTCGGCTTCATGCAGACGCCCAACGTGCCCCGCATCCTCGTGCGCTGCGCGCGCCACGGGCTCGAGACCGAGCCGGCGACGACGACCTACTACCTGGGCCGGCAGACGCTCATCACGACGGGCCGCTCGGGTATGGCGAAGTGGCGCAAGATGCTGTTCGGCTTCCTCAGCCGGAACGCACGCCCACCGACCGACTTCTTCGCCCTGCCGCCGGGCCGCGTGGTCGAGCTGGGCGTCCAGATCGAGCTGTAAGTCCGCCCGATCCCACGCGGATCGGACGCTGGGCAAAAAAAGCGCACGCGGGACGCAACCGCGGCAGGGGGCCTTCGACAAGAGCGCTCAAACAGACCGGCAAAGCATCCACAGCCCGGTCGGAGGAACGCCATGTCGAGACTGCACCTGTTCGCCCTGCTCATCCCGATCGTCACCCTGGCCGGAACCGCTCGCGCCGACGAGGCCGAGGACGAGAAGAAGCAAGAGCTCCTGAAGGAGCTCGGCGGCTTCGACAACAGCTCGCTGGAGTTCCTGAGCAAGGGTCTCGACTACGGCGAGCTCTACCTCAAGGCGCCCGCCGCCCGCTGCACCGAGATCATCGCGCAGCTGAAGGCGCTCGGCGTCGGCCCGACCGAGGAGGTCTTCGCGCGCGAGACCTTCATGTTCCGCAAGGCGCCCGAGAGGTGCGCGCGCTACGCCGGCCTGCAGGCGCTCGGCGAGGCGTTCCCCGCGATCAAGGAGGCGCGCTCCGCCGCCAACATCGTGAACGGCAAGAACCCGGGCGATGCCGGGGCCACCATGTGGTCGAAAGAGGGTGTGACGGCCGGCAAGGCGTGCGTCGACGCGCTGAACGCCGTGGAGGCCAAGGGCGCCGTCATGGACGCCGTGATCGCGAGCGTCGATCCGAAGATGACGGGCGCGCAGACGCGCACGTGGTGCGAGGAGCTCATCAAGTCGTCGGCCGCGCTCGCCGGCGCGAGCGCCGACGCCGACGCCGCGAAGAAGAAGAAGGCCCACGACCGCTACGCCAAGGCGGGCGCCAAGGGCGACAAGCTCGAGTGGCTCGTCTACTACGACCCCGACGGCGACGGCTTCACCTGGTACCTCTCGCCGACCTGCAAGGCGACCGACGATCCGAAGACGCTCGCCAAGGCCAAGGTCCTCATCCAGCTCTGGGAGAACGCGAACGGGACGTGGCGGGTCCGCAAGCTCACGTTCAAGGGCCCCAAGAAGGTGAAGGACGTCGAGCGCGAGTTCGAGAAGAAGTCCGACGCCTACAGGTTCTGCAAGTGAGGAGACGGACCATGCACACCATCAAGACCATCAGCATCGTCTCCGTCGCCGCGGCCCTCGTCTCGTGCGGCGTGAAGGTCAACGGCAAGTCGTACGGCCTCGGCAGCAACGGCAGCTCGAGCAGCGGCACCGGCGGCGCGAGCGCGCCGAGTGGCTCGAGCGGCTCGAACGGCTCGAACGACGGCAGCGACTCGAGCGGCACGGGTGGATCGACCGCCGGCGCGAGCGACGAGGCGGAGGAGGCCGCGCCCCGCTACGCCGCCCCGGGCAACCAGTGCTACGTGATGGGCGCCGACGGCGACCATCCACCGGTGCTCTCATCGCCCGCCGACCCATGGCTCGCGGTCTCCGGCGATCAGCCGGTCGTGCAAGCCCGCGCGTACAACCTCTGGCAGCCCGCGGAGAACTGCACGGCTCAGCACGATCACTGCTTGCGCGACTGCGTGTGGTTCGCCGGCACGCCGGAGATCGCCTCCGAGCCGCAGCTCTCCGGCACCGCCGTGTACAAGGGCGAGAACGGTGTCCATGGCGTGAACAACTTCGCGCGGGAGGACTCGCTCTACCGGACGGTGCCAGCGACCAAGCGCATGCTCACGCGGGGCGCGATCGTCGTGGCGCTCGGTGACATGCTCGCGACGCCGCGCACGAAGTCCGACGCCTGGTACATCGGGCAGCTCGATCGCGTCGACTGGAAGGCAGGCACCATCTACATGGTCGGTTCGCCCAACCCGTACCTACTCGCGAGCACGCGCGTCGCCGTGCTCGCCTGGCGGGAGGGCGGCAAGGTCGAGATCCTCGGCGGGCGCAAGCGCGGCGAGCTCGCGGTCAAGAGCGAGGAGCTCTTCCTACCCAAGTCCGTGGTCATCAACAGCGACCCGTGGTCGCAGGTGAAGGACGGCCAGCCGATCGTCTCCGACGACCGCCAGCCGTTCGCGAACCTCGGCCCCACGTGCACGTCGGCTAACGATCACTGCCTGCGTCCGTGGGCGTGGCTGGTCGACAACCGCAGCGGCTACGCGTTCGCCGCCCGGTGGGACGGCAAGGCGTTCAACGGGGTCGCGGCGATCGACAAGGCCGACCGCATCGACGGCATCGTCGCCGCCTACCGCACGGTGCCGGCGACGCGCGCCAACGTGAAGGTCGGGGCCAAGGTGTTCCTCGCCTCGGCCGACAACGAGCAGGCTGCCCACACCCAGCAGTGGAACATGGGCAAGGTGACCAAGATCCGCAACGATGGAAAGCTCGACGTGAGCCTCAGCTCGAGCAACAGCACGTGGCCGATGGAGCTGGCGCGGGTCCCGGTCGTGGTCTGGTACCCGGGAGAGCGAGCCGAGGCGCTCGAGTAGATGGCGCCGTTCACCCTGAGCACGCGAAGCGAGTCGAAGGGCAGAGAACGGCCCGACGTCAGTCGGTCCAGGCCGGCACCGAGTAGTGCTGGTGGACGACGCGCCAGCCGGCCGGCTCCTTCGCGAGCACGAAGAAGCTGCGGTACGACGTGCACATCGAGGTGACCATGGTCGCCGCCGTCATCCAGAGCAGCTCGCCGTCGGGGGCGAGGCCGGCCCGCGCAGGCAGGCCGGCCAGGTCCTTGTCCCAGTAGAGGAGCTTCACGCCCCACTTCTTGAAGAGCGCCTTGATCTTCGCGCCGCCCTTGAACGTCTCGCGCGGCGCGCTGCCGAAGACGAAGGCGCGGGGGTCGTCGGAGAGGAGCCCGACCAGGGGCTTGGGCTCGTCGTAGCTCTCGAGCGCCGCGAGCACGGCCTTCACCGGCGCCTCGGTCTTCGCCGGGACGCCGCGCTCGACCTCCCACTCGAAGGTGAGCGCGCCGCAGGCCTCGATGCGCTCGTTCTTCACGCCGGCCGACCAGTGGGTCGCGCGCACGGTCCAGGCGCCGCCGTCCTTCACCAGGAAGGCGCTCGCGCGCAGCGACTCCTTCTTCGGCTTCCCGTCGCGCGGGACCTTGGCCGTGATCTCGGCCGCGACCCACGCCGACGACTTGCCTGGCGACGCCGCGACCGCGAGCACCTTCACCCGGGGCCTGTCGAGGAGCTTCCGGATCGGCGCGAGGTCCTCGGGGCGCGGCTCGCCGCCGTNNGACGACTTGCCGGGCGACGCCACCACGGTGAGCACCTTCACCCTGGGCTTGTCGAGGAGCGTCCGGATCGGGGCGAGATCGCCGGGGCGCGGCTCGCCGCCGTCGTAGGCCGGCGGCGTGAAGAGCTCGACGGTCGCGGGCAGCGGCTTGCCGGCGGCGACGCCGTCGACGAACGCGGTGAACGCCGCCTTGATCTCGGGATCGGGCGCGGCCTGGGCACGCGCGGCGTGGAGGTCACCCGCGATCACCACGAGGACCGCGAGCGAGGCCAGCCGCAGCGACACGTCAGCCGACCTTGTCCCGCTCGACCCGCGGCAGGGGACCGGTGTCGTCGGTGGCGGCGCCGTCCGGCTCCTTGGCGTCCTTGCCACGGCCCCGCTGCTCGACGGTCTTGTCGTCGTCGGCGGCGGCGTCGGCGGCCGCGGCGCCGTCGTCGTCGGCGGCGGNNGCGCCCATCGGCGGCGGCTCGGTGACGGCGCGCGGGTTGACGGCCGGCCTCGGCGGCAGCGTCGGATCTTCGCCGCCCACGCCGCGATCGCCGACGACACCGCTGCGCTTGCCGCCTCCCTCGCCGCTGCCCTCGCCGCCGATCACGCCGCCGTGCAGCGCGCGCGCCCGCGCGAGCGCGGCCTTGACCAGCGTCGCGTCGAGCGCGGGTTCGGTCTGGTCATCCTTGGCGACGCGCGCGGCGATCGCCTTGTCGATGACGGCGACGTCGAGGCTCGGGTCGGTGTTCTCCGTCCCCGTCGGCTTGTCGGACTTGGCGCCGGACTCCACCTCCGCGGTCTCCTCGTCCTTGATCTCCGGCGGCGGCTGCACCGCGGTCATCGGCGCGGTCGGGCGCGTCGCCTCGTCGCGCTTGGCGCCGGCGGGCACCGCCGGGGCGTCACCGAGCTTCTCGATGTCCCTGGGCGAGATGTTCTCGGTGCGCTNNCTCGTCGTCGTTCCAGCCGGTCGACCCGGCCGCGAGCGGCACCTCGACCGGTTGCGTCTGATCGGTCTCGACCAGGGCCGGGACGCCCTCGCCGAGGTCGACGACCGTGATGCAGACGCCGGTGATGTTGTCGTGACCGCCGCGGTCCTTGGCGAGCTCCACCATGTTGCCGAGCCCGGCGCGTCCCTCGCCGGCGGTGATCATGTCGGCGATCTCCTGCTCGGCCAGGAAGTAGTCGTGGAG
>DDTA01000177.1:4966-5095 GCA_002344285.1 Myxococcales bacterium UBA2376 | reverse complement strand
CCCTTCTTGAGCTGCAGGTGCGCCATCTCGACGCCGACGTCGGCCGCCACGCCGATCGCGTTCACCAGCACCGTGCGATACGGCGAGACCAGCGCCTCCTCGATCGTGAGCTTGCCCTCGATCACCAGC
>DDTA01000177.1:233-4931 GCA_002344285.1 Myxococcales bacterium UBA2376 | reverse complement strand
CGGCTGTCGCCGACGTGGGCGACGAACGCCTCCTGCCCGGCGATGAGGAGGACGTCGAGGGTCGTTCCCATGCCCGCCTTGTCGCTCTCCTTGGTCCCCCGCTGGTAGACGGCCTGGTGGGCGGCGAGGACAGCGCTCTGGAGCAGCTGGACCAGGGCGCGCCGGGCGTTGTCGGTGGGGCGAGCGGCGAAGCCGTCGATGATGTTGTTCGCGCTCTCCAGCGTGGTCTTGACGGTCTCCACCGCCATGGCGCTCGCGACCTCGCCGGCGGCGTGTCCGCCCATGCCATCGGCGACGATGAAGAATCGCTGCAAGGGGTCGACGTGAGCCGAGTCCTCGTTGTGGTCGCGGACGACCCCAACGTCGGTCACCATCACCGCCTCGAGCTTCACGTTTGCCTCATGGAATTGGAGGCCGTAGGCCTCGAAACGTCTGACGATTTTCGACCGAAGCCGGCTCTTCTGCAAGCGATCCGGCGAATATGCCGCGCGCTGCCACGTCGAACGACGGAAGAGGTAAGCCGGTTGACGGATCTCACCCCCTGGTTCTACGGTCCCGGCCTGTTCCACGCACCGCCCTAGGAATCCGAGGAGACGCCATGATTCAGACCCTGACTCGCCGCTCGCTCCTGGCGATCGCGGCTCTCGCCCTCCTGGGCCTTCTGACCGCGCGCCCCGCGGCCGCCCAGACCTACGAGCTGAAGATCGCGACGGTCGCGCCCGACAAGACGCCGTGGGCGACCCTGCTCAAGGACTACAAGAAGGCGGTCGAGAAGGCCTCCAAGGGCAAGATCAAGGTCCGCGTCTTCCTGGGCGGCACGATGGGCGACGAGAACGAGACCGTGCGCATGACGGCGCGCGGAGAGATCTCCGGCGTCGGCGCCTCGACGGGCGCGGTGGCGACCCTGGTCGAGGAGCTGATGGCGATCGAGATCCCGTTCCTCTTCAGGAACGCCAACGAGGCCGACTACGTCCTCGACCTGCACCTCCTCAAGCCGATGGAGGAGGCGTTCAAGAAGAAAGGCCTCGTCCTCGTGATGTGGAGCGAGAACGGCTTCCGCCACTTCGGCGCCAACTTCCCGATCAAGTCGCCGGCCGACCTCAAGAACAAGAAGATGCGCTCGCAGGAGAGCTTCCCGCACATCGAGATGTGGAAGGCCCTCGAGGCGTCGGCCTCGGCGATCCCGACCACCGAGGTGACCACCGCGCTCAAGACCGGGTCGGTGGAGGGCTTCGACCAGGCGCTGCTCTACACGGTGGCCGGCTCGTGGCAGTCGTCGATCAAGCACATGACGCTGTCGGCCCACATCTACCAGCCGGCGGTCATCGCCTTCAACAAGGACTGGTTCGACAAGCTGCCGCCGGAGCTGCAGACCATCGTCATCGACGAGGGCCGCAAGATCGTCCGCAGCGGTCGTGCCGCGATCCGCAAGATGAACCCGAAGCTCGTCGACATCATCAAGAAGGGCGGGGTCACGATCGCGACGCTGTCGGAGGCCGAGCGCCAGGCGTTTGTCAAGAAGACCGCCGGGGTCGCCGCCAAGGTCAAGGCCTCGTCGGCCGCGGTGAGGGCCACCGTGGAGCTGATCGAGAAGGGCCTCGCCGAGTACCGCGCCAAGGCCAAGAAGTAGCCGGATTCGGTTACCATCGGGCCGGTGACAGAGCCCGAGCCGTCAGCCGGGGCGTGGACGCCGACCTTCCCGGCGATCCGCCGCCTCGATCATTACTGGTACCTGGGCGAACGCTGGCTGTGCGGGCTGGTGTTCCTGTTCATGGCGCTCCTGGTGTTCGGCTCGGTCCTGTCCGAGGCGTTCACCACGCGGCGTGAGTGGAGCGACGTCGCGATCCTGTTCGTGGTCTGCTTCCTCGCCGTCCGCACCCGCGCGGTGAAGGATGGTGAGGCGCGCTGGAGCTACGGCGTCTCGCTCGGCGTGGCGGTCGCCGCCACCGGCGTCATCATCGCCGGCATCTTCATGGCGATCTGGCTGCTCGAGGGTCACTCGATCATGATCCAGAAGCTCGCGCTGGTGATGATGATCTGGGTGGCGCTCCTGGGGGCGTCGATGGCGACGTACGAACGCTCGCACCTGTCGCTCGAGATGGGCGAGAAGCTCTGGCCGGAGAAGCTGGTCCACCTGGTGAAGGCGGTCGCGCACGGCCTGACCTCGGCGTTCTGCTTCGCCGCCCTGCTCCTGTCGATCGACCTGGTCGTGTCGCAGAAGGACCTCGGCGTCAAGATCGAGGACACCGACTGGCTGGCGCTGTGGCAGGCGTTCCTGGTCGTCCCCTACGCGTTCGGCGCGATGGCGGTGCGCTTCCTCGCCCAGGCGGTGACCCTCGGCACCAAGCAGGCCGAGCCGATGGAAGAGCGGTTGCCGACATGACGCGCGCGAGGGAACAGCCATGATCGTCGTCCTCGTCATCATCGCGCTCGCGCTGATCGGCGCGCCGCTCTTCGTCATCGTCGGCGCGGGCACCGGCGCGGCGTTCGTCGAGTTCACCAACACGATCCACGCGTTCGGCGACCTCGGCGCCAAGCTGATCAACCCGTTCGAGACGCTCATGGGCAAGGACCAGTTCCTCGCCATCCCCCTGTTCATCGCGTCGGGGGCGATCATGACGGAGGGCGGGATGGCGCGGCGCCTGGTCGACGTCGCGCGCTCCGCGCTCGGCTGGCTCCCGGGCGGGCTCGGCATCGCGTCGGTCGCCGCGTGCATGGTGTTCGCCGCCATCACGGGCAGCTCGCCGGTCACGCTCATCGCCGTCGGCTCGATCATGTTCCCGGCGATGGTGCGCGCCGGCTATCCCGAGAACTTCTCGCTCGGCCTGGTCATGACCGCGGGCTCGCTCGGCTGCCTGGTGATGCCGTCGCTCATCCTCATGATCTACGCGCTCGCCGTGTCGACGGCGGGCAAGGCGCAGGTCGAGGGCCAGGACATGTTCATCGCGTCGTTCCTGCCCGCGCTCGGCGTCGCGCTCGTCCTCTGCCTCTACTCGCTCCTCACCGGGCTCAAGCACGGCACGCGCGAGAAGTTCGATCAGCGCGCGTTCGGCGGCGCGCTGCGCGAGGGCATCTGGGCGATGGCCTTGCCGGTCATCGTCGTGGCCGGCATCTACACCGGCAAGTTCCCGCCGTTCAAGGCCGGCGCGGTGGCCTTCATCTACGCCCTCGTCGTCACCACCGTCATCCACCGCGAGCTCACGCCGAAGAAGATCGTGCTCGCGCTGGCCAACGCCGGACGCCTCATGGGGATGCTCATCCTCATCATCGCGTTCACGTTCGGCATCAACAAGCTCATCCCCGAGGTCGGGCTCGAGCAGAAGCTGACGTCCTTGCTCACCGACAACGACATCGGCCCGGTGGCGTTCCTCATCATCGTCAACGTCTTCCTCATCGTCGTCGGGGCGCTGATGGACTCGGTGAGCGCGACGCTCGTGTTCGCGCCCATCCTGGCGCCGATCGCGGTCACGACCTACGGCATCGATCCCATCCACTTCGGCGTCGTGTTCGTCGTCAACATGGAGATCGGGTACCTCGCGCCGCCGGTCGCGACCAACCTCTTCGTCGCGGCGGCCTTGTTCAAGAAACCCTTCGGCCAGGTGTCCCGCGCGATCTTGCCGGGCCTGGCGCTCACGACGGTCGCGCTCTTCGTCTTCATGTTCGTGCCGACCTGCTCGAAGGGGCTCATCAACGCCAAGCGCGGCGTGGACTTCTACGAGTCGTTCCCCTGGGACTCGAAGCGCGTGAACGCCGGGCCGGAGGGCACGCACGATCTCGGCTCGATCAGCGAGGAGGCCAAGGAAGCGGCCGACGCCGAGAAGGCGCGCCTCGACAAGCAGACCGACGAGGAGTACTACTTCGGGACGCCGGAGGAGGACGCAGGCGTGGAGGAAGGATCCGACGGCGACGGCGACGGCAACGCCACGGGAGCGGAGAAAGGTGGAGAAGGTGATGAAAGTGGTGGTGGCGGGGACGAGCTGGAAGGTGTTCAATTGTAAGCGATGGGGGAACGCGAGCGGCCCATGATCCGCACCAGCGAAGCCGAGCGAACGCAGCTCGGTGCGCTCGCGGAGACGTTCCACGACGACACCTGGACCTGGGATGTCGCGAGCGGGACCATCACCGCCGCGCACGCCGGAGAGCTCACGGCGCTGATCCACGCCGACGACCGGCCGCGCGTGAACGCGATCATGGACGACGTCCGGGCCGGGAGGCGCGAGCGCTTCCAGCTCGAGGTGCGCGTCGATCGCCGGGACGGTCGCTCGGGGCTCGCGCTCCTGCGCGGCGCGGTCGTGGCACGCGACGCGCGGGGCGCGGCGCAGCGCGTGGTGGGCTCGATGCTCGACATCACCGAGCGCGTCGACCGCCCGGTCGCCCAGCCGCCGTCGGCGGCGACCATCATCGACGAACGCGTGGTCGCGGCGCAGCGACTCGAGGGGCTCGGGCTGCTCGCGGGTGGCATCGCGCACGACTTCAACAACATGTTGATGGCCGTGGTCGCCGAGGCCACGCTGGCCCGCGAGGAGCCGAACCTGCCGCCGGCGGCGCGCGAGGCGCTCGACCAGATCGACACGGCGGCGCAGCGCATGGCGGAGCTGACGCGGCAGCTGCTCGCGTACGCTGGCCGCGGCCGCCTCGTGGTCGAGAAGGTCGATCCCGACGCGATCGTGCAGGAGCTGACGGCGCTCCTGAAGCGCA
>DDTA01000177.1:0-199 GCA_002344285.1 Myxococcales bacterium UBA2376 | reverse complement strand
CGACGCGCCTGCGCCAGGTGGTGATGAACCTCGTGATCAACGCGTCCGACGCGCTGTCGGCTGGCGGTGGCAAGATCTCGGTGCGCACGCAGGTCGAGCGGTCGGCGGCGCCGTCATGGGTCCTCGAGGTGATCGACGATGGCCACGGCATGGACGGGGCGACCTGCTCGAAGATCTTCGACCCGTTCTTCACGACCAA
>DDTA01000025.1 GCA_002344285.1 Myxococcales bacterium UBA2376 | reverse complement strand
GCTCGCGCCGACGATCGCCGCGCTCGGCACGCCCGCGCAGCAGGCCAGGTTCTTGCCGCCGATCGCGCGCGGCGAGCAGCTGTGGTGCCAGGGCTACTCCGAGCCGGGCGCGGGCAGCGACCTCGCCGGCGTCGCGACCCGCGCCGAGCTCGTCGGGCACACGTGGCGCATCACCGGTCAGAAGATCTGGACGTCGCACGCCCACCTCGCCGACTGGTGCTTCGTCCTGTGCCGGACCAGCGACGCGGCCCGCCGCCACGAGGGGCTCTCGTACCTGCTCGTGCCGATGCGCCAGGACGGCATCAGCGTCCGCCCGATCCGGCAGCTCACCGGCACCTCCGAGTTCTGCGAGGTGTTCTTCGACGGCGCGCGCACGCCGGAGGACCACGTGGTCGGCGCGGTGGGCGACGGCTGGAAGGTGGCGATGGCCACCCTCGCGTTCGAGCGCGGCGCCTCGACGCTCGGGCAGCAGATCGGCTTCGCCGCCGAGCTCGACGCGATCATCCACGCCGCGCACCACAACGGCGCCGATCGCGATCCGCAGATCCGGCAGCGCATCGCCGACGCGTGGATCGGCCTGCGCGTCATGCGGTGGAACGCGTTGCGGGTCCTCGGCCACGGCGCCGAGGGCGCGCTGCCGCGCGAGGCGCTGGGCAGCAAGCTGTCGTGGTCCACCTGGCACAAGCAGCTCGGCGAGCTGGCGATGGACGTGCTCGGCGCGGAGGCCGAGGTGATCGCGGCGGCGCCCTACGCGCTGACCCCGCTCCAGGAGACCTTCCTGTTCTCGCGCGCGGACACGATCTACGCGGGCTCGAGCGAGATCCAGAAGAACATCATCGCGGCGCGGGCGCTCGGCCTGCCCCGGGGATCGTGAGGGGGACCATGGCGCCCGGCGAAGACTTCACGCAGCGGTTCAAGGACGCGCTCGCCTCCTGGGCGTCGGGGGTCTCGATCGTCGCGACGCGCTCGGCCGGGCTGGTCCACGGCGTCACGGTCTCGAGCTTCGCGTCGCTCTCGCTCGAGCCGCCGCTGGTGATCGCGTGCATCGCGCAGAAGAGCAAGCTCCCGCCCATGGTGCGCGAGTCGCGCCGGTTCGCGATCAGCCTGCTGTCGCAGGAGCAGCACGACACCTCGGCGGCGTTCGCCCGCTCGGGGCGCGAGCCGGCCCCGAGCTTCGCCGGCATCGCCGAGGAGCGCACCGGCGCCGGCATGCCGATCGTCGCGGGCGCGATGGCGTACCTCGACTGCGAGCTCCACGCCGAGCTCGGCGTCGGCGATCACACGATCTTCGTCGGGCGCGTGGTCGAGGCCGTCACCCACGCCGATCGCTCGCCGCTCGTCTACTACCGGCGCAAGTACCGCCGGCTCGACGCCATCGGTTAGAACCGGCCGCGCAGGACGACCTGCCCGCCGCCGGGACCGATCGTTCCCTCGAAGCGCGGCGCGCGGGCGTCGCGGCGCCTGCCGATCACGTAGAGCGTCGTGCCGGTCGCGGCCAGCGCCAGGCCCGAGATCGCGAGCACCCGCGCGCGGGCGGCGGCGCGCTCGCCGTCGCGGTAGCGCGCGGCGTCCTCGTGGTTCCACGAGTGATCGCGCGGCAGCGCGTCGAGCTCGCCGGCGATCGCGTGCGCGCGGTAGCCGTCGATCGCGGCTCCCAGCAGCACCAGGGTGCCCGCGGTCGCCGCGCCGATGCCGTACGCGCGCAGCCGCGACCGGCGTTGCGTCGCGGCCTCGGCCCGCGCCGCCCCGACGCCGGCGACCGCCGCTGCGTCGGGTGACAGCGAGAGGATGGGGAGCGTGGCAACGGTGTCATCGGCGTCATCGCCGTCGTCGCCGTCGCTGATCTCGACCTCGACGTCGTCGTCCGCGGCCGCGAGCTCCTGCTCGAGCGCCGCGATGGTCTGCTGCGCGAGCGTGATGCGATGATCGTCGGCCGGGGCGGCATCCAGGAAGCGGCGATACGCGGCGATCGCGCTCCTCGCGTCGCCGGCACGGCGGTGACAGGACGCGATGTTGAACAGGAGGACGGGCTCGGGATAGAGCGAGTACGCACGCTCGAACGAGACGCGCGCGTCGTGATACATGCCGGCGCGGAAGGCGGAGGTGCCCTGCTCGACCTCGAGCTTGTAGGCGACGAGGGCGTCGGGGTTCCTGGGATCGGGCCTGGGCTCGCCGGATGCGACGCCGCCGAGGGCGCAGAGCGCGACGACGAACGCCAGGGCGCTAGTACAGCGTGGGGGGATCGACCGCGGCAAAACGATTCTCTCCGGCAGGAGGTGGGGATGGAGGCGAAGGCGAAGGCGAAGGCGAAGGCGAAGGCGAAGGCGAAGGCGAAGGCGAAGGCGGCGTAGGCGCGCTCTTCTTCGTCGTGCGCGATGGCGTCGGTGTCGCGCGCGACGGGCGCGCGCGCACCGGGGTCGCCGCTACGTCCGTCCTGGACGCAGGGGGCGAGACGCGCTCGACCGGCGCGCGGCGCTCGACGGCGGGCGCGGCCACGGGTGCGGGCTCGGGCGCGGCCTCCGTCGCGCCGATCGGGGAGGCGCCCGGCGCCGCGCGCCGCGATCCACGCGGCACCATCGCCGCGAAGATCCCGACGGCGACGGCGGCGCCGATCGCCACCGGGGCGACCCAGAGGTGCGCCCTGGCCGCCCGCAGGCGCGGCAGGTGGCGCGCCGTCTTCTCGCGCGTCGACACGGACTCCGCGGCGACCGGCTCGTCATCGCCGAGGTCGTCGCGCAGGTCCGGCAGGTCGGGGTTCGTGTCCTCGGTCTCGAACGCGCTCGCCACCGCGGGGAGGGGCATCCCGCAACGGCCGAGGTCAGCGGCGAGGTCGGCCATCGTCGGGAAACGATCGGCCGGCTTCTTCGCGAGGCAGCGATCGATGATCGACGACAGCGCCGTCGACACCGGCGCGAGCGAGGCCGCCGGCGTCGGCGCGCAGAACTGCTGCTCGACGAGCAGCTGCTCGGTGTCCGCCCCCGCGAACGGCAGGATGCCCGTGACCATCTGGTACATCACGACCCCGAGCGCGAACACGTCGACGCGCGGATCCATGCTGCCGTTGCCGTCGAGCTGCTCGGGCGCCATGTAGGACGGCGTCCCGAGCACGACACCGGTGAGCGTGCGTTCGCGACCCTCGTGGTCGCGCAGCGCGATCCCGAAGTCGAGCACCTTCACCCGCTCGCCGCCCGGCACGTCGGGATCGGGCACGACGTAGAGGTTCTCCGGCTTGAGGTCACGGTGGATCACGCCGGCGGCGTGCGTCGCGGCGAGGGCCGACGCGATCTGCCGCGCGAACACGAGCACCTTGGCCTCGGACAGCCGGCCGCGGCGGACCCGCGCGCTCAGCGGCTCGCCGACGAGCCGCTCCATCACGACGTACGCGCGCCCGTCGTCGCTCATGCCCACGTCGAGGACGCCGACGATCCCGGGGTGATGGAGGCCGGCGATGGTGAACGCCTCGCCGATCATCCGCCGCGCCATCACGCTGTCCGCGACGAGCTGCCGGTGGAGGACCTTGATCGCGACGGGGCGCCGCAGCGTGGTGTGCTCGCCTGCGTAGACCGTGCTCATCCCCCCCGAGCCGATCGGCTCGAGCACGCGATACCTCCCGAGGGTCTCCAGGCTCACGGCATCACGCGGTGCAAGGGGTGTTCCGCCCGCAACCCGCGGAACCGACACCCTGGGTGCGGGCGTGGACGAACCAAAGTGGGGGCGCTGCTCCCAGCGACGCGGGAGCGACGCCCATGATCTCGCGCTTCCTGGACGTTTTCCCGTGGCATCCCGCCTGCATTGTCACGTCTCGTCATGTTCGAACGCGCTTCGATCGGGCTGCTGGCGACCTCCCTCATCGCCTGCTTCGAACCCAGCCTGGAGGACGGCGACGTTCGATGCGGCGAGGCGGGCTGTCCGCCTGGCCTGACCTGCGCCGGCGATGGCGTCTGCCGCGTCACGACGGGCGACACCGAGAACACGGTGCTCGCGGTCGCGCGCGCGGGCGCGTCGGCCCAGCTCTGGGCCGCATGCGCCGACGGCATCCAGCTCGCGTGGGATCTCGACCACGTGCACGACGCGTCGTCGATCGCCTGGGGTGACAGCGACGGCCGCGACGGGCACCGCCGGCTCGCGATCGGCAGCAACGACGAGGAGCTCCGGGTCAAGACCGTCGACGGCGACCAGCTCCACGAGGAGTTCTCCTCGTGGCAGCTGCGCCAGGCGCGGGCCGTCGCCTGGGCCGACTACGACCGCGACGGCGACCTCGACCTCGGCATCTCGAGCGGGATGCAGTCGGTGCACGTCCTCGAGCAGCGCCGCGACGGCCTCGAGACCGAATGGCAGGTGAACAACATGGGCCAGCCGTACGGCCTCGCCTGGGGCGACGTCGACGGCGACGGCGCCGACGATCTCGCGGTCGCGGCGGGCAACGCCCGCGTGTACCGGAACCAGGGCAACTGGTTCGAGGACGTGTGGACCAGCCCCGCGCGCGAGGATCGCCGGAGCGTGCTCTGGGTCGACCTCGACGGCGACGGCGACGACGACCTGATCACCGGCGCGCTCGCCGGCCCGATCCGCGTCCACACGAACCAGGGCGGCGTGCTGACCGAGTCCTGGTCCTCGGGCGATGTCCTCCACGCGCCCGCGCTCGACGCCGGCGACCTCGACGGCGACGGCGACCTCGACCTCGCGGTCGCGGGCCGTGACCAGCCGTCCCGGGTCTTCCGCAACGACGGCGGCGTGCTCGTCCTGGCATGGATGACCGCCGCCCCGGAGACCACGGCGTCGATCGACTGGTTCGACGTCGACGGCGATGGAGATCTCGACCTGACCCTCGGCAACGTCGACGAGCCCAGCCGCATCCTTCGCAACGATCGCGGCACGCTCGTCGACTGGCTCACGCTCGACATCACCGGCGTGAACCAGCTCGCGTGGCACCGCTGGTCGCTCGAGGGTCACACGCCGGCGTGCGACGTCGCCGCCTGGCGCCAGTAGCGCGGCCTACGCCGCGTCGTCGTCGGGCGACGTGAGCCCGTACCGGCGCGCGAGCTCGCTCAGGTGACCGCGGTCCATCCGCGCCGCCCGGGCCGCGCGCGAGACGTTGCCGTCGTGTGCGGGCAGGAGCTCGCTGAGGTACTGCTTCTCCCAGTTGCTGGTCGCGCGCTGCTTCGCGGCGCGGAAGGTCATGTCGAGCTCCGACCTCGGCTCGGGCTCCTGCTCGGGGGGCGCGCCGACGAGCATGCGCTCGACGGCGCTGCGCAGCTCGCGCACGTTGCCCTTCCACGCGCCGCGCATCATCGCGCGCACGAGCTCGACCGGCGGCGCCGCATCGGGATCGCCGGACAGCTCGCGATGGAACGCGGCGACCAGCATCGCGATGTCGTCCTTGCGCTCGCGGAGCGGCGGCAGGACGGCTCGGACCGTGTTGAGCCGGTACCAGAGGTCGGCGCGGAACGTGCCCTGGTTGACGGCGCGACGCAGATCGCGGTGCGTGGCGGCGACGAGCCGCACGTCGACCGGGACCTCGCGGCTCGCGCCGACGCGGCGAATGACCCGCCGCTCGAGCGTGCGCAGGAGCTTGGGCTGGAGATCGAGCGGGAGCTCGCCGATCTCGTCGAGCAGGACGGTGCCGCCGCTCGCCGACTCGAAGAGGCCGACGCGCTGCTCGACGGCGCCGGTGAACGCGCCGCGCTCGTGCCCGAACAGCTCGGACTCGAGCAGCGTCGCGGGCAAGGCGCCGCAGTCGACCACGACGAAGGGGCGGCCGGCGCGCCGGCTGCTCTCGTGGATCGCCTCGGCGAGCGCGCTCTTGCCGGTGCCGGTCTCGCCCTCGAGCAGGATGGTCGCGTCCGACGGCGCGACCCGCTCGAGCATCGCGAACAGCCGGCGCATGGCGACGCTGCGACCGAGCACCCGGCCGAAGCGGTCGCGCTTCGACAGGGGCTCGACGTAGCTGTCGCCGAGGAGCTCGACGGCGAGCTCGGTGCCGCCGACGGTGATCGTGTCGCCCGGCTCGAGCTGCACGCTGGTCACGCGCCTCCCGGCGACGAAGGTGCCGTTCGTGCTGCCGAGATCCTCGCAGATGAGCCCGTCGTCGCCGACCTTGATGACGCAGTGGTGGCGGGACACACACGCGTCGCGGAGGCGAAGCAGCTGCCCCGGCGCCGAGCCGACCGTGACCTCGTCGGTCGCGGACTCGACGGGACCGGGATCGTGCGGACCGTCGAGGACCGTCACCCGGAAGCGAGCGATCTCCACACGATCACGCGTGAGGCGGCGAGTCGACACTCATCGAACGTTCAGCAACCGCCGTGCCACCGCGTCCGCGTCCAACGCGGCGCGGACTTGGCTCGCCGGCGGCGTCTCGCCGGCGAGCGATGCGGGGTCCGACCGACAGCCTGCGGGGACCGACGTCCCACCGCGTCGACGACCGAACGACGACTGAACGAAGTTTGCACAGCTACAGGTGGCCGTCGCCCGCGACCTCGTCGACCGCGAAGATGTCGCGATCGATCCCGAGCGGCAGCTGCGTCCACGTCTCGCCGCCGTCCGCCGTGTGCATGACCACGCCGTCGTCGCCGGCCGCGAGGCCGACGCCGCGCGCGTTGATATGGATCGTGCGGAGCGTTCCGGTGGCGATCGTGGACTCGGCGATCGTGTCCGCGGCCGAGACGCGCACCAGGAGGCCGTCCGCGCCGACCGCCATCGTCTCACCCGCGCCGGTGACCCACGCGTCGTACAGCTCGGCCTCCCGGCCGAGATCGATCGATCGCCAGGTCAGCCCATGGTCGTCGCTCCGCAGGATCGTGCGGCCGGCACCCGCGACCACCGCGTGCGCGCCGTCGTGCGACATGGCGACCACCCGCGCGCCGGCGAGCGACGTCACCGAGGTGAAGCCGTCCACCGCGGCGTCGTGGCGCCAGACGCCGCCGCTCGACCCGAGGGCGAGCGCGACCCCGCCATGAGCCGCGGACACCGAGCTCCACGACGCCGACGGCTCGACCGGCAGCGGAGCCCACGTCGTGCCGCGGTCGGGAGAGCGCAGGAGCAGGCCGTCGCCGGCGACGTACACGGCGTCGTCGGCCGCCGCCACCGATCGGAGCGTCCGCGTCGTGTCGAGATCGATCACCTCCCAGCTGGCGCCGCCGTCGAACGTCCGCAGGAAGGTGCCGAGCTCGCCGACAACGAAGGCGGTGTCGAGGCCGCGGCACGCGATGCCGAGGAGATCGTGGTCGCTGTCGAGATCGTAGCCGGGACCGAGCGTCCCCGACGTCTCGACCGCGGCCATGAGCCCGTCTTCTCCGACGAGCCAGCCGCCGCCGGGGCCGGGTCCCGGGCTGCCACCATCCTTCTTCTTGCAACCGCCGATGGCGAAGAGGGCCGAGGCGAAGAGGGTCGTTGCGATCTGAACCTTCATTGGAAGCGCTCCGTGGTTGTGGTGCCGCTCTGCTCTGCAAGCGCGGATCCCGATCGCGATCACCGCGCCACCCCGATCTTACGAGCTCTGTGGCGGACGCGCGTCGGCCCGCGTGGGACTACGCGCCCACGGTCTGTCGGCGCGTCCCGACAAGCGCGCGCGCTGAACCGCGCCTCGATCGCGCTCATCGCTGATTCCATTGCCACGCGCGCGCTGGACTCGCGGTTGCAGAACCGCCGAGCATGACCAGATCACTCGCGCTCTTCGTCGTGGTCGCCGGGTCCATCGCGCCAGCTTGCTTCGGCGCACCTCCCGATGGAGGAGGAAGCGGCGATCCGTTGACGGATCCCGAGTGCCAGCTCGACACCGAGGGCGAGAAGGAGCCCGGCTTCCCCTACGACGTGAACACGTTCACGACCGCGGTGATGCCGATCATCTCGGGCAGCTGCGCGCTCGCGGGCTGCCACGGCTCACCGACGGGCCAGGGCGACTTCACCGTGTGGAAGGACGCGCGGCCTGGCGACTGCGACTTCGGCAAGACGTTCAACCAGGTCGTGCGCAAGATCGATCTGACGACGCCGGCGAACAGCCGGATCGTCGCGGCGGTCTCCGGGGGCTCGGCGACACACCCGTTCTCGTTCGCGGCCGACGCGGGCCAGCTGACGGCGCTGCGCGCGTTCGTCGACGCCGCCGCCGAGCGATACGCACGCGAGGGCGGCGGCGTCACCCCACCGCCAGGTCCGAGCCCGTTCGACTACGACGTCTACCAGACGCAGATCCAGCCGGCGCTGAACGCCGCCGGCTGCGCCACCACGGGCTGCCACGGCAGCGCCGCCGGCGGCTTCACGTTGAAGCCGCAGCCGGCGTCGGCGAGCTCGGACATGGAGTCGAACTTCGTCGCCGTCACCGCCCGCACCAGCCTCGAGAACCCTGCGGGCTCGACGGTGTACGTGCGCGCGACGGTCAGGCACGCCTCGGGACAGTCCACGCAGATCACGCCCGAGGCCGCCGCGGCGATGCTGGCGTGGATCGAGGACGCCAAGCAGAACGCCGGCAACCCACCGCCGGGCGGCAACCCGACCTGCGCCCCGGTCGACCGGTTCAACCTCGGCGTGTTCCGCAGCGAGGTCCTGCCCATCCTCTCCGGCGACCTCGATCTCAACGTGCCCGGCGGCCAGGGCCGCGGGGCCGGCTGCATGTCGGCCGCGTGCCACGGCATCGACCGCGGGCCCGGCGCGCTCTCCCTCGTGCCCACCGCCGATCCGTCGACGCTGCTCCAGAACTTCGCCTGCTTCGTCAACCTGGCGTCGCCGTCCTCGTCCGAGATCCTGGCCTGCCCGCTCGACGATCCACGCTGCCGCCGCTACCCACACCCGGGCCAGGACGTGCTGCAGGGCGCGAACGACCTCAACTATCAGCGCCTGCTCGCCTACGTCTACGGCGCCAAGGTCGACGTGTCACCGCTCGACTTCGCGTTCTTCGTGCGCCGCATCAACCCCATCTTCAACGACGTCCTCGCCGTCGAGAACGGCGCGCAGGGCCGGAGCTGCAGCGACGCCACCGCGTGCCACGGCGTGACCGTGGCCGGCCAGGCGCCGCCCAACGGCTCCGACTTCCCGATCATCCCCAACGCATCGGACGTCGGCCGGCTCAGCTTCAACTTCGTCGCGGCGACCGGGTTCGTCAGCTTCCTCAACCCGCGGCAGAGCTCGCTCTTCCTCTACCCGACCGACGAGATCGCCAACCGCGCCGACAACCCGCTCGCCACCGGCCTACCCCACCCCGGCGGCCGCGACTTCGACGTGAACAGCGACTTCGCCCTGGCGATCCTGCAGTGGGCCGGCGGGCTGCGCCCAGACGGCAACGGCTTCCAGCGCAACTGGCTCGTCGTCGGGGACTTCGCCGCGACGCGGGTGAGCGACCCGACGCTCATCGACGAGCCCAGCGTCACGCCGCAGATCTTCGACCCCGGCGGCGGGGCCTTCAACCGCGGCGAGTGGGACGGCCTCTTCGCCAGCCGCGCCGAGGTCGACCTGAACCTCGCCTTCCCGCGCAACGCGTCCAGCGGCCGCGTCGCCTACGCCGTGTCGTACGCGATCAATACCGTGCCGCGCCCGATCACGGCGCAGCTCATCGTCCAGACCGGCAACCCGATCCGCGTCTACGTCGACGGCCTGCTCGTGGCGCAGAACGACCAGGGCGGCGGCGCCACCGCGCTCGTCAACCTGTCCGCCGGCGGCGCCGGCGTCGCGCCCAGGCGGATCATGATCAAGCTGCTCCAGCGCGCCGAGGACGCGCGCTTCGCCTTCACCGCCCAGCTCCGCGACGAGCTCGGCACCCTGCTCACCGATCGCACCGGCGAGCTCGTGTTCACGCTCGGCCCGAAGGGAGGCATCTGATGTCGACGCTCCGCACCACGCTCGCGATCGCGCTGTCGATCGCTCTCGGACTCTCCTTCGCCGTGACCGCCGCCGGTTGCGTCGCCAACGTCGGCGGCCCACCGGGCGGTGGTGGTGACGACGACGGCCCCGCGCCGCCGCCGCCGCCGCCGCCCGAGCCGCCGCCGCCGTCGCCCGCCGTGTACAAGCGCGGCTCGCTGCAGCCGGTCTTCCAGTACACGCCGCGCGGCGAGTACGGCCGCTTCGTCGAGGGCGGCGTCACCATGGCCGACGCCGACTTCGTCTCGACCGCCGGCAACTTCGTCACCGCGTCGCAGAAGATGGACGAGCTCGGCGCGCAGATCGCCCGCGAGCGCGGGGTGGCGAGCCTCAACCTCATCCCGCGCGCCGAGGACCGCCAGCGCGCGCAGCAGATCCCGTTCCGCGGCAACCCGTCCGACGTCGACGTCATCCGCGTCGACGGTCGGCGCAAGGCGTACATCCCGCTCGGCGGAGACCTGATGACGCCGGGCAACGAGGTCGCCGCCGTCGATCTGGCGAACGGCGCCGTCACCCGCATCAAGGTCGGCGTCCGTCCCCAGCGCGTCGCCATCCACCCCGCGGGCCTGGTCTTCGTGTGCAACCAGTACTCGAACTACATCAGCGTGATCGATCCGCGCACCGACCAGCCGCTGCGCAACGCGCAGGGCAACCCGGTCGAGATCGCGACCGAGTACTACTGCACCGACCTCGCCTTCGTCCCGCGCAGCGTCGCCGCGCCCGACGTCGACGAGCAGGACCTCTACGTCGCCAACGGCTGGCGTGCGAGCGTGCTCAAGTACGGGCTCACCGTCACCCGCGACGGCCTCTCCGACGACCCGGTCGACGTCCGCGTCACCAACCCGGTGAACCCGACGCCGGCGAACCAGCCCGCGGTCGAGATCACCGGCGTCGGCTCGAACCCGTTCCGCCTCAGCCTGGCGCAGAACCAGCGCAGCCTCTACGTCGCGAACAACCGCGGCGGCGAGCTGGCCCTCGTCGACCTCGCGTCCAACGGCGTCAAGCGCATCGCGGTCAACGCGCCGGTGCCCGACATCGTGCAGGTCAACGACATCGTGATCGTGCCGACGACCACGATCGATCGTGGCCTGCCCGACGGCGGCGACCAGCAGCCGACGCAGATCACCGCGGCGCCCGTGCGCCTCACCGGCATGGACGGCAACCAGCACGTCGCGCATCCCGGAGCGCTCTTCGACAACACCAAGGCCTACAACTTCGAGGACGTCCGCAACGGCGTGCTCACCATCGACGCCCAGCTCCCGCTCGGCGGCACCCAGACCTACTTCACCGACGACGTCTCGCCGGAGCCGAACTTCGTGGCCGGCCAGAAGATCCTCCAGGGCGCCCTGCCGCAGGCGGTGGTCGTCAACGCGGCCCGGACCCGCGCCTACCTGGCGCTGTCGGGCTCGGACGCGGTCCAGGAGCTGTCGATCCGCGCCGGCGCCCTGCGTCTCACCGATGGTCCGACGCCGCTCTTCCGCACCTCCGAGCGGCCGTTCGCGCTCGCCCTCGACGAGCAGGCCGGCGAGCTGCTGGTCGCGACCTGGGGCGGCGAGGTCCTCGAGGTGTTCGACCTCGATACCGCGCTGCGCCTCCGCCGCATCGACCTCGGCTACGGCACCGCCGACTACCCCGCGACCAACATCGAGCGCGGCGAGTTCTTCTTCTACAACGCCGCCTGGTCGAACAACGGGCGCAAGACCTGTGCGACCTGCCACTTCGACGAGCTGCTCCTCGACGGCGTCGGCTACGCCAACGGGGCCACGGCGCCGACCGCGTATCACAAGGTCCCCGCGAACTTCAACCTGCTCACCACCGACTCCTACTTCTGGAATGGCTCGTTCTCGAACGGCACGTACACCTCCCTCGCGGCCGACGCGCAGACGCGCACCAACTGCGAGCTCATCATGTTCGGGCTGGTCGAGGGCATCGCGTCCGACCCCGACCGCCGCGTGGGTGATCCGGCGAATCGCGTGCGCAACGGCAACGACGCGTTGTGCCGTCCCGACGCCGACGGGCCGACCATCCTCCCCGACAACTTCCAGCAGATCGCCAACGTGATCGCGCAGCAGAAGCTCGTGCGCGACCAGGTGGTCCGCCAGGCCACCGGCCGCTCCTTCGCCGAGGTCTCGCGCGTCGTCGACTTCTACTCGGTGTCCGAGATGCGCCTGCCCCCCAACCCGCTGGCCCGCCTGGCCGCGGCCAACGAGCTCGACGCCACCACGGCGGCGAAGATCAACCACGGCCGCGAGCTGTTCACCACCGTGGGCTGCGCCAACTGCCACCAGCCCGACAACGCACGCTCGCCCTTCACCGACGGGCTCGAGCACGGCGCCGGCGCCGGCTGGTCGGCGCTCTTCGTCGACACCTACTTCGCGGACCCGCGCCTCGTCGACCGCATCGGCGGCATCCCGCAGGTGATGCTCGAGGCGATCTCCGGCGCCACCCCCGACAAGGAGATCAACATCCACCTCGACCCGATCGACTTCTTCACGCCGTTCTGCTTCGACGTCCAGAGCTGCCTGACGTTCGAGGATCCGATGGCGGTGCGCGGCAACAACGCCGCCGAGAGCGACCGGCTCGACGCGCTCATCACGATCAACCTCGCCAACGCCGACCGCGGCTTCGTGCCCGGCAACGTGCGCGGCTCGCCGGCGACCAACACCCCGTCCCTGCGCGGCATCTGGTGGCAGTCGAACTACCTGCGCCACGGGCACGCCAAGACCCTGCGCGAGACCATCCTCGCGCCCGGCCACCCGGCGCTGACCCAGGGCGAGCGCGGCTACGCCGTCGACGCCCTCGGCAACATCGACGTCCACGGCGCGACCTCGACGCTCGGCGCCACCGATCTCGATGACCTCTACCTCTACATCCAGACCATCGAGTGAGGCCCCCATGCGCACCTTCGCCACCATCCTGCTCGGCCTCTGCGCGACGTCGCCCGCCGTGGCGAGCGCCGACGAAGCCGCCTGGCCCACCGACACCGTGCGCCTCCGCGCCCGCCCCGGCGAGACCGCGCGCGTCGTCGCCCGCGCCGACAAGGACGAGGAGCTCTCGATCGTGTCGAGCTGGGGACGCTGGGTGAAGGTACGCCGCGGCGACCGCGTGGGCTGGGTGCCGCGGTCGCAGCTCGACATCCGGGAGGTGGATCACGAGGTGGAGAAGCCGAAGCCTCGCAAGCGGAGCAAGCGCTCCGGGTTCTCCGGCAAGCAGGTCGGCGACGCGCTCGAGGTCACGATCGCGATCGACCAGGTCCGCGGGTTCGACGACCCCGTCACCAAGCGGAAGCTGGTGCTCGACCTCTCGCGCGGCGATCGGGCGACCGTGATCGGCCGCGGCCACGAGGGCTGGATGCTGGTCGAGCAGGCCGGCGTCGTCGGGTGGATCCCGGCGAGCGCCGTCGAGGACGGGACCAGCTTCGTCGCCGATCCGCGCGTGCCGGCCGCGGCGCCAGCGGCGGCGGCGGCGGACGAGGATCGCGCCCCCGACGTCATCATCCTCACCGGCGAGGTCATCGAGTCGACCGCCGCGCGCGACGCCGCGCCGCCGCGGATCTCGGCCGGGGTCGTCGCCGGCGTGGGCGCGCAGACCTTCGCCATGCGCCAGACCGGCACCGGCGAGGCGCTCGCGACCGCGAGCGGCCCGTTGTCGATGGTGTCGGCGAGCGCGCGCGTACGCGTCGCGGGTGACGTCTGGGTCGGCGCCGACACCGACGTCGGGATGGGGACCGCGAGCCTCGTGTACCACGCGAGCGCGGCGGAGCCCTCCGACCCGATGGCGACCCGCGACCTCACCGTCGACGCCCGCGCGGGCGTCGGCTGGGGCCACCGCTACCAGGTCCTCGCCCGCGCCGGCTATCACTACGCCTCGCTCGCCGTCGAGTCCGAGCGCGACGAGGCCATGCTCGTCGGCGAGACCGTCGGCGGCGCCACGGTCGGCCTCGGCGGCGCCTTGCCCGTCGGCCGGATGCGCCTGGCGCTGGGCGTCGAGGTCATGCCGGCGGGCGCGATGCGCCCCTCCGAGCTGCCCGACGGTGTCATGTACGCCACGTCGGTCAAGGCCGCGTGGGCGCACAGCACGCTCTCGCTTCCCCTCCCCGCTCGTCTCGTCTTCGCCCTCGCCTATCGCGGCGGCCTCACCGCCGCCGAGCTCACCGACGGTGCGTCCGCGCCGAGCACCGCGCGCCGCACCGACCAGTCGCACACCCTCACCGCCGGGCTCGGCCGGCGATGGTGACCAACGAGGAGACACTCATGACGTTCAAGGACGCCAAGCGCGAGATCGTCGACCAGTTCGAGCGCCGTTATCTCGATACGCTGCTCGATCGCCACGCCGGCAACCTTTCTGCCGCCGAGCGAACGTCGGGGCTCTCTCGCAAGTACCTGCGCGAGCTCATCCGCAAGCACGGCATGTTCGAGCGCGTCCTGCAGTCGCGCATCTCGAGCCTGCTCGCGACCCTCAACAGCGATCACTCCCCGGAGCACCCGTGACCATGCGCATCGCCGTGCCGCGCGAAGTGACGGCGCGGGAGACCCGCGTCGCCATCACCCCCGACGCCGTGGCTCGCCTCGTCGCCCGCCACTTCCCGGTGTCGGTGCAGCGGGGCGCCGGCGTCGGCGCGTGCTTCGACGACGCCGCGTACGAGGCGGCGGGCGCGCGGCTCGAGCCCGACGCCGCGGCGGTGTGGCAGGCGGGCGATGTGGTCGTGAAGGTGAGGCCGCCGACGGACGAGGAGATCGCGATGCTCCGGCCCGGCGCGGTGCTCGTCAGCCTGCTCTACCCCATGATGGACGTCGATCGCGTGCGCGCGATCGCGGAGCGGGGCGCGACCGCCATCGCCAACGATCTGGTGCCCCGGACCACCGTGGCGCAGATGATGGACGTCCTGACGTCCCAGGCGACCGTCGCCGGCTATCGCGCCGTGCTGGTCGCCGCCGAGGCGTCGCCGAGGCTGTTCCCGCTGCTCATGACCGCCGCGGGCACGATCTCGCCCGCGCGCGTGCTCGTGCTCGGCGCGGGGGTCGCCGGCCTGCAGGCGATCGCGACGGCGCGGCGCCTGGGCGCCATGGTCGAAGCGTTCGACGTGCGGCGCATCGCGCGCGAGCAGGTCGAGAGCCTGGGGGCGCGCTTCATCGAGGTGCCGCAGGCCGAGGACGCGCAGACGGCGGGCGGCTACGCCCGGGAGGTGTCGGACAGGGACAAGGCGGCGCAGGCCGCGGTGCTGCTGGAGGCGGTCTCGCGCGCCGACGCCGTGATCACGACGGCGCTCATCCCCGGCAAGCGCGCCCCGGTGCTCGTGACCGACGAGATGGTGCGCGCGATGCGGCCGGGCGCGGTCATCATCGACCTCGCCGCCGAGCAGGGCGGCAACTGCACGATGACCCGCGCCGGGCAGCGACGGCGGACCGACGACGGCGTGCTCGTCGTCGGCGACACCGACCTGGCGAGCCAGGTCGCCATCCACGCCAGCCAGATGTACGCGCGCAACATGGAGCGCCTGCTGGCGCACATCACGCGCGAGCGCGCGCTGGCGCTCGACCCGAGCGACGAGATCGTGCGCGCGATGCTGGTCGTCCACGACGGCCGCATCGTGCACGAGCCCCTCGCGTCCATCACCACCAAGGCCGCGGCCTGACCCCGCCGGCCCCGGAGCAAGCATGAGCCAGACATCGATCATGGGTCTGTACGTCTTCGTGCTCGGCGCGTTCGTCGGGTGGCAGGTGCTGTCGAAGGTCCCGCACCTCCTGCACACGCCGCTGATGAGCGCGACCAACGCGATCGCCGGCATCTCGCTGGTCGGATCGCTGGTCGCCGCCGGCAGCGATCACGACACCCTCACCACGGTGCTCGGCTGTCTCGCCGTCACCGCCGCGACCATCAACGTGGTCGGCGGCTTCCTCATCACCGACCGGATGCTCCGCATGTTCAAGCGCCGCGGCCCGTCGCGAGGCACACGATGACCACCACCGACATCGTCCAGCTCCTCTACCTCGCCGCCTCGGCGCTGTTCATCCTCGGCCTGCAGAGCCTCGGCAAGGCCGACACCGCCCGCCGCGGCGTGCGCTTCGCGGAGCTCGGCATGGCGCTCGCCGTCGCCGGCACGCTGCTCCACCACGAGATCGTCAGCTACCACTGGATCGTCGTGAGCATCGTGGTCGGGTCGGCGATCGGCACGGCGATGGGCCTGTTCATCCCGATGGTGAAGATGCCCGAGCGCATCGCGCTGTCACACGCGTTCGGCGGCCTCGCCGTCGCGCTGGTCGGCATCGCCGAGCACCACCGCCACGGCTCGCACCTCGGCGCGACCGCGCTCACCGCGGTGGGGCTCGAGGTCTTCCTCGGCGCGCTGACCTTCACCGGGAGCCTCGTCGCCTTCGGCAAGCTCCAGGGTGTCGTCCGCGGCGCGCCGATCACCTGGCGTGCGCAGAACGTGCTCAACTTGCTCGGGGTCGCGCTCGCGCTCGGAGGCGTGGCCTACCTCGTGACGGCGCCGGCGACGCCCTACCTCCTGCTCGCGATCCTGGCGGTCGGGCTCGTCCTCGGCGTCACGCTCGTGCTCCCCGTCGGCGGCGCCGACATGCCGGTCATCATCTGCCTGCTCAACGCGTACGCAGGCCTCGCCGCCGCGGCGACCGGGTTCGCGCTGGGCAACAACGTGCTCATCATCTGCGGCGCGCTCGACGGCGGCTCCGGGTTGATCCTCGGGCTCATGATGAGCCGGGCGATGAACCGGTCGTTCTCGAACGTGCTCTTCGGCGGCTCCGGCGCGGGCGCGACCGGCGCAGACGCCGCGGCCGCGGCTCCGGGCGGCGGCGAGCGCGGCGCGGCGACGATCTCCACCGTCGAGGACGCCGCGGCGGTCCTCGAGGCGGCCCGCTCGGTCATCATCGTGCCTGGCTACGGCATGGCGGTCTCGCAGGCGCAGCACGCGGTGCGCGACCTCGCGGCGGCGCTCGCGGCGAACGGGGCGAGCGTGCGCTACGCGATCCACCCGGTCGCGGGGCGCATGCCCGGCCACATGAACGTGCTCCTCGCCGAGGCCAACGTGCCCTACGAGCAGCTCTTCGACCTCGACGCGATCAACGACGACTTCGGCCGCACCGACGTGGCGATCGTCGTCGGCGCCAACGACGTCGTCAACCCGGCGGCGCGCACGCAGCGGACCAGCCCGATTTACGGGATGCCGGTCCTGGCCGTCGACAAGGCCACGACCGCGATCTGCTTCAAGCGCTCGTTCAAGCCCGGCTTCGCCGGCATCGAGAACGAGCTCTTCACGAAGCCGTCGACGATGATGGTCCTGGGCGACGCCAAGGACTCGATCGCCGCCCTGGTGCGCGAGGTGAAGGGGGCCGCGGCCGCCGGCCATGAACGCATGGCCGCGTGACCGGCCCCGGCGCTACCGCCGCCTCCGCCGTGGGCGCCGCCGCCGCCGTCGCCCTCACCGCCGCGATCGCCGCGGTCGACGAGGTGCCGACGTCGATCGTGAGCTCGCAGCTTCGCTGCCACCGCCGACACGGCAGCGCTACGCGTGGAGCTGGACTTCGAGCGCGTCTGGACGTCACCCAGCGTCATCGCGCCGGTTGACATTCGCGCCAACGCGATCTATACGAACACAATCATGTTGAGCCGTCGGAGGAAGGGAGTCGGTGCGCAGCTCGCGCTCGAGATGAAGCCCGCCCCCACGTGGGGAGGGAAGCGTCCCGGCGCGGGCCGCCCGCGGAAGACGGGCGCGATCCGGCGCAATGTGCGCCGGCCGGAGCTGTCGAAGCACCACCCGGTGCACGTGTCCCTGCGCGTGTGCAAGGAGGTCGGACGACTGCGACGGCCCGACGGGTATGCCGCCATCCGTCGCGCGGTAGCGGCGTGCATCGGTCGGCGCGACTTCCGCGTCGTCCACACTAGCATCCAGAGCAACCACCTCCACCTGCTCGTTGAGGCGAACGACAAGCGCGCTCTCGCGAATGGTGTCCGCGCCTTCGAGATCTCGGCGACGCAGCACCTGAACGCAGCGTGTGGTCGGCGCGGTGAGGCGTTCGTCGGTCGCTACCACGCGGTCCAGCTAAAGACCCCGCGGCAGGTGCGCAACGCGCTCTGTTACGTGATGAACAACTGGCGCCGCCACCGCGAGGATCGGGTGGCGCCTGCGCAGGTCGACCGCTACTCGACGGGTATCCTCTTCGACGGCTGGGCGGGGATGACGGGGCCGTTCGCGATCCCCGCCGGCTACGAGCCGCTGCCGGTGTCGGGCGCACGAACCTGGCTGCTCACGACAGGCTGGCGCCGGCACCATCCGCTCATCGGGCTCGGCGAGACGCCCGGACCGCTCATCTGATCGTGCGCCGATCGGGCTTCCCGGCGGTGCTGGACGCGTCGCCTGGACGGTCAGCGGAAGGTCGCGGTCATGAGCGCGACGTTGTACGGGATCCAGGTCGACATCACGAACGTGATCGAGAAGCTGCCGTCGGCGTGGGACGCCAGCGACGGCAGCATGTACGTGCCGTAGAAGCCGGCGTGCTGGCACTCGAACAGGCGCGCCCCGGGGCAATCCGTCCCGTCGCAGCAGTGGCGGGCGCGGAACGCCGGATCTTCCATCGTCGCCACGGTCACCGGCTCACTCCACGGACCCTCGGGCGCCTCGGCGAAGCGCGCGGCGATGCGATTGCCGGCGGAGACCTCCTGGTCGAGCATCACGTAGCGATCGATCGCGGGGAAGTAGCGCACGGAGAGCTCGCCGATGTGCGGCGTGGGGACGATGGGCGTCGTGGCGACGCGCGGGCCGACCCAGGCGCGGGTCGCCGCGTCGAAGCGCTCGTAGCCACCGTCGGTCGCGAGGCTGTCCAGCCGCTTGCGCGCGAGGTGCACCGGGCTCGCTCGGTACGCGCCGGTCCCGTACATGTAGACGTGGTCGCCGTCGACCAGCGCGGCGATGTTGATGAAGTCGCCGCGCAGCGCGCCGTCGCCGTCGAAACGCTGGTCGACGTGATACGCGATCTGGTAGTTCGGCAGGCCCGTCGTCGACGGCGCCCCCCACCTCGCCAGGTACGATCCGCGCATCTCGAACGGCTCGTGGTTGATGATCGTGTAGAAGAGGTAGATCGAGCCGCCGTGCGAGAACGCGCCCGACGGCACCTCGAAGTCGCCGGGCAGGTTGGGGAACGCGTTCGCCCCGCGTGGCCCCGACGGGTTGCGGACGAACTCGCCGATGGCGCGCCCTGCCGGCGGCGTCATGTGCGCCCCCGCGAAGTCGGCCTGCGCCGTGCCGCTCGCGCCGCCGGTCACGAGGAAGCGCAGCTCGGAGCACAGCACCGTCGGATCGGCGGCGACCGCGGCGGCACCGGAGGCCGCGTAGCCGACGGCGTCGGGCAACGACTCGGGCCCGAGCGGCCAGATGACCTGCGCGCCCGCCGTGTCACCGAAGAACAGGTACAGCTCCCCCGCGTGCTCGAGCGGGATCCCCAGATCCGTCCCGCGTAGGTTCGCCCGAACGTGGGTCGCGTTCGCCGTCGCATCGTCGATGTTGCGATCGCTCACCAGCTTGCAGCGGAACGCCAACTCGTCGAACGACGGCACGTACCCGGGTGGTAGCGCCGGGCCGCCGTCGCCGCCACGGGCACCGTCCTCACCCGGCCCTTCCCCGCCATCAGGCGACGAACCTTCGTTCGCGCCGCACGCCGCGACCACCAGCCATGCAGCCGCTCCGACCAGACCTCGATACATCGCGATCGTCGAGAGCAACCGCCGTGCCGTCTCGCGACACCGCGGATCTCGCGGCGCTGCCTCGCGCGGCACTGGGCACTGCAACCGGTCGGTTGCAGATGACGCCCGTCAAGTTCGCAGGTTCCTGGCGGTGAGACGCTCGGACGATGGGCGACCTCCTGGTCCTTCGCCGCATCGCGTTCGCGGGGCTACCCGCGCTCCTTGTCGTGCTCGCCGCCTGCACCGAGCCCCCACCGCGCCGGACCTACTACGGACGGTACATCGAGCCGATCCTGCTCAACTCCTGCGCCGGCAACACCTCGGGGTGTCATCGCGCCAACCCCGACGATCCGTTCCAGCACGCAGGCGGCAACTTCGACGTCACCAGCTTCGAGAACGTCCAGAAGCGACGGGACGTGCTCGAGCCGTTCGGCTCCTACGCCCTGCCACTCCTGCTGGTGAAGGCGACCAACTCCGCCGGCCTCGACGTCGCGTACGGCGATCGTTTCGAACCGCTGCGCGTCGGCCACGTGGGCGGCGCCAACCTCCTCGTCGGCGAGGATGCGTACCTCACGCTGCTCACCTGGACGGAGAACGGCGCCACCGAGAACGGCCTGCCACCGCCCACGCCGCCGCAGGACGGCGATGGCGACTGCTCGACGGCCCTGCCGAGCGACTTCGATCCCTCGCCGTACCTCGCCGACCCGAACTTCGCCGAGTTCGAGCGCCGTGTTCAGCCCATCATCGCGAGCTGCGCATCGTCGACGTGCCACGGCGCGCCGCAGGCCGACTTCTACGTGACCTGCGGCACCGGCGCCGACGCCCCGAGCCAGATCGCCTTCAACATGAGCCAGGTCTGGGCGTTCGTCGACGATCCGGTCGATCAGTCGCAGATCCTGCGCATCCCGCTCGCGCGCGGCGCTGGAGGCGGCCCGCACACCGGCGGCGACATGTACCCGGACCGCACGACGGCCGACGGGCCCTACCAGGTGATCCGGACGTGGGCCGAGAAGGTCGGCAAGCTCGAATTCGGTGCCGGCGATCCCGGCCGCCAGTTCTTCGCCGAGCACGTCCAGCCGCTGCTCGTCACCCGCGGCTGCTCGTTCGCAGCCTGCCACAGCCCACACGCCGGCAACGACTTCAAGCTCCGCCCGGGCGCCGAGGGCTTCTTCTCGGCGGTCGCGCTCGAGAAGAACTACCACCTCATGGTCGCGGAGTTCATGGCGATGGAGGTCCCGGACCCGCGCCGCGGCCGGGCCGTCGCCAAGACGATCACGCGGACCGACGGCGGCATCGCCCACCGCGGCGGCCAGCTCTTCGTCGGTGATCCGTCGCTCTGCCCGGCGACGTTCGATCCAGCCATGGCCCCTCCCATCTGCGTCCTCCTCGAGTGGGTCCGCATCGAGCGGGCCGCCGCCGTCACGCGCGGCGAGATGGACACGCTCGGCCCCGGCAGCTCGATCCCGCTCGTGTACGTCGACCGAGCGACGACGCACGTCGCCGGCCCGCTCGAGTTCGACACCTACCAGGGCGGCTCCGACCTGCGGGTCGCGCCGGCGCAGCTCGGCGCCCTCGGCGCGATCACCGGCGTCGGCGCGAGCACCTCGTTACTCACCGGCTGCGGCGTCGACGTCGCGCAGGCGGACGTCCGGGGTCCGGACGTCCGCCACGACGGAACCTCGATCGTGTTCTCGATGCGCACCGGGCCGAACGATCCGTTCGGCGTCTGGCGCGTCGGCATCGATGGCAGCGACTGCCGCCGCGTGGCGCCGCCAGCTCCCGACGTCAACGGGCTCCGCGTCCACGACTTCGACCCGGCCTGGTCACCCGACGGCGAGTGGATCGTGTTCGCGTCGTCGCGCAGCGGGACCCGCTCGCGCAAGCTGTTCCTGCCGCAGTCCGACATCTACCGCATGAGGCCCGACGGGACCGCGGTCGAGCAGATGACGTTCCTCACCAACTCCGAGATCAACCCGCAGGTCATGCGCGAGGGACGCATCTCGATGTCGACCGAGAAGGTGTCCACGGGCCCGGCGGGCGACTTCTACCAGGTCGCCGGCCGCCGCATCAACTGGGACCGGACCGACTACCACCCGCTGCTCGGGCAACGCGCGCAGTCCGCCTACGCCGAGCCCGGCGATCTCGGCGCGACGCGACCGTCGATCGGGTACGGCCAGGCCACGGACATCCGCGAGGACCTGAACGCCAACCTCCTGGCGGTCTTCAGCGACCCGGGCGCGCGCGGCGGCGCCGGCACGCTCGCCATCTTCAACCGTTCGGTGGGCCCGTTCGAGCTCGGACGGCGCGACGACGGCTTCCTGCCCTCGGTCATCTTCCCCGACCCGGCTGCGACGGGTCGCGCCGGCGCCCCGACCGAGGGGGCGTATCGCCATCCCTTCGGGATGCCCGACGGTCGCATCATGGTCTCGTACGCCGCGTATGTCGGTGATCTCGCCACCGCCACGGGGTTCGACTGGGACATCGTCGCGATCGCCCCGCGCACCGGCGCGCGCACGCCGCTGATCGTTGGCCCCGGTGCGCAGGTCGACGGCGTGCTCGCGATCAAGCGTCCGCCGATCAAGCCGTACGTCAACCGCCGCCAGCTCGTCTTCGGCGGATCGTCCGACGAGGAGCTCACCGGCGCCGGGCGCGCGATCATCCACATGCCCGACGCGCCGATGATCTTCACGGTCCTCACCGCGAACCTCCGCCGCGGCCGCCCCGTGGACGCGTTCCGGTCCGCGCGCCGGATCGCGTTCTACGTCGAGAACCCGGCCCCCGCGTCGATGACGAGCGGCCCGATCTACCAGGACCGGACGCTCGTGGGGACCGCCACCCTGGCCGCCGATGGTTCCGTGCGGGTCAACGTACCTGCCGGCGCCGGCGTGATCGCCGAGCTGCAGGACGAGCGCGGCCAGCCGATCGTCACCATGGGCGAGGAGCACCAGAACGCGCCGGGAGAGATCATCAGCATGGGCATCGTCGAGCCCCTCTTCGATGCGGTGTGCGGGAGCTGTCACGGCTCGGTCTCGGGCAGCGAGCTCGACGTGTCGGTGACCACCGACGCGCTCACCGGCGCCTCGCGGTCGCTGTCGCGCGATCAGCTCACGCGCGTCGGCCCCTGACGACGCCCCGGACTGCCCTCAGCCACCTCGCGCCGCGTGCCGGCCCGCGATCCAGCCCCAGGTCATGCCGCGCAGGTTCGACAGCCCCGACTGGTAGCCGGCGCCGGTGTCGAGCGCCGCCGCCGAGTTGCCGCACGCGTACAGGCCACCGATGGCGTGGCCGCGCACGTGCTTCACCCGCGCAAAGCCGTCGGTCTCGAGGCCGACCGAGTTCACGCCCACGCCCACCGGCGCCAGCTGGATGCCGTAGTACGGCGGCTTGTCGAGCGGGCCGAGGTTCGGGTTGGGCCGGCTCTTGTCGCCGGTCATCATCGCCGCCCACGGATAGCTGCCGCGGCCGTACGCCGGATCCTTGCCCTCGCGCGCGCCGATGTTGAACTCGGCGATCGTCGCCTCGAGCATGTCGCCATCGACGCCCAGCCTGGCCGCCAGCTCGCGCGGCGTGTTCGCCCGCGCGAGCACCTCGTCGGGCACCTCCATGCCCGGCAGGTAGGTCGCGAACGCGTACTTCTCGCGGTACTGCTGATCGAAGATCAGGAACGGTGGGTAGTTCGGGTGGTCCTGCGTGAGCCCGTCCCACGCGTGGCACTTGGGCAAGTAGTCGCGGTAGAACGACTCGTCGCCGAAGCGCTGGCCCGCACGGTTCACCCAGATCGCGTGCGGGTAACCGCCCTCCCACGAGGCGCGGTAGAGCGGCTTGCCGTCGTGCTCCTCGCCCGGGATGCGGTAGCCGAAGAACATGCCGAGGTTGTGGTTGGGCACGCGCCCGAGCGACGCGCCGATCTCGCCGCCGAGCACGATGTTGTCGCCTTCCACCGACGGCTGACACATCGAGTGCCACTCGGGGAGCTGCTCGTACTGCTTGGCCAGCCGCTTGTTCCAGTCGTAGCCGCCGATCGCCAGCACGACACCCTTGCGCGCCCGCACGAAGAACGCCTTGCCGGCCTTCTCGGCGCGGACGCCGACGACGCGGCCGCCCTCGACGACGAGCTCACGCACCGGCGTGTCGACGTGCGCCGGGATGCCGCGATCGATCACCGCGGCCTTGACGAAGTAGCCCATCATGCCCGGCCCCATGCCGCGCTGGTCCTTGGCCACGCGCTTGCCCATGAGCGCGAAGTTCCACTGCGTGATCGTCGCCAGCCCGCCCCACGCGAACAGCTCGTCGTGGATGATGCCCGGCGGCATGTGCGGCGTGCCGTACGTCTTCTTCTGCCACGGGCCGAGCTGCGCGCCGTCGAACAGCTCGACCTCGAGGTAGCGGCCGGCGGCGGCGGTCCCCGGGGCGTGTGGATAGTGGTAGTCGGGGAAGTTCTCGATGATCTTCCAGCGGACGCCGCACTTCTCCTCGGCCCACCGTGCCACCACCGGCCCGGTCTCGAACAGGATCTTCGCCAGCTCGGGGTCGGCGTAGCCGCCGGCGAGGTAGCCCAAGTACGCGCGCGCCGCCTCCGGCGAGTCGGGCGTGCCGCGCTCCGCCATCTTGTGGTTGCAGCAGACGAACACCTCGCCGCCGGAGTACGCGCACACCCCGCCGAGCTTGCTCGCCTTCTCGAGGATGACGGCCTGCGAGCCCTCATCGTGCGCGGCCATGGCGGCGGTGAGCGCGCCGAGGCCGGAGCCCACGGCGACGACGTCGACTTCGAGATCCCAGGTGGTCATGAAACGGTCCTCTATCGCCTAGAGCTTGAACACCCGCTCGGCGTTGCCGCGCAGGAACTTGGGCCACACCTCGGGCTTGAACGGCACGTCGGGCAGCTCCTTCCAGATGCGCTCGAGCGAGAGCCCCATCGGAAAGTAGCCCGCGTACATCACCTGATCGGCGCCGCGCGTGTTGGCGAAGTCGATGATCGCGCGCGGGTAGTGGCGCGGCGCGAACGCGCTCGTCGAGTACGACAGGTTCGGGTACTTGAGCATCAGCTTGACCGCGAGGTCGGTCCACGGCTCGGCGCCGTGCCGCATCACGAACCTGAGCTCGGGGAAGTACCAGCACACCTCGTCGATGAGCTCGACCTTCTGCGCCGCCATCGGCAGGCGCGGGCCGGGGACGCCGACGCACACGCAGATCGGCAGGTCGAGCTCGACGCACTTGGCGTAGATCGGGAACCACTTCTTGTCGTCGATCGGCACCTGGGGGCACAGCCCCGACGGGAACGCGGTCACCGCCTTGATGCCGTGCTCGCGGTGCATGCGCACGATGTCGCGCACCGCGTCCATGCCGCGGTTGGGGTTGGCCTGGTAGCTGCCGAAGAAGCGGTCCGGGTGTCGCCGGATCGCCTCCGCGTTCGGCGTGTCGGTCCCGTCGACGCCGACCATCGCGCGCGCGACGCCGTGCCGGTCCATCTCCTGGACCGTGTAGGCGACGTAGTCGTCTTGCGCCCCGACCTTGGGGATGTCCTTGAACATGTACTGCGCCGGCATCTCGAAGCGCTCGCGGCTGTCCTGGTCGAGGAACAGCGGCTTCATGAACTCGTACCAGCCGCGCTGGTCCTCCCCCGGCACGTTGAGCATCAGATCGATCGCGCCGATCGTCCGGATCGACTCGCCGATCGACTCGCCGAGCTCGGGCGCCATCAGGAGAGCGCGCCTCCGTCGGCGCGGATCTCGGCGCCGTTCATGTACCTCGCGTCGTCGCTGGCGAGGAACGCGATCACCGACGCCGCGTACTCGGGCCCGACCTGCGGCACCGGCGGCATCGCGCCGCGCAGGAGCTCGAGGTCGACGCCCTTGGGCATGCGGAACTGGCCGTGCAGCGGGGTGTTGATGCCGCCCGGGCACACGCAGTTGGCGCGCAGGCCCTGCTTCGCGTACTCGACCGCGATCACACGCGTCATCGACAGGATGCCGCCCTTCGACGCGGCGTACGCCGCCATCCACGGGTGCGAGCCGAGCGCCGACGTCGACGAGGTGTTGACGATGTTGCCCTTGGTCTTGAGCAGGTGCGGGATCGCCGCCTTGCAGACCAGGAACGTCCCCGTCAGGTTGACGCGGATGATCTTCTCCCACGCCTCGAGCTTCAGCTCGTGGGTGTGGTCGGCGCGCAGGATCCCGGCGACGTTGCACAGGACATCGAGGCGGTCGTGCTTGGCGATGACGGCGGCGATCGCGTCGTTCACCTGCTGTTCGTCGCTGATGTCGCACTTGACGTCGACCCGCCCCGGCCCGTCGGCGACGTCGAGCGCGACGACCGTCCCGCCCTCCTCCGTCAGCCGCTCCACCGTCGCCTTGCCGATGCCGGACGCCGCGCCGGTGACCAGCGCGACCTTGCCTTCGAACCGCTTCATGAATTCTCCGCTCCGTCTTGATTCACGTAGAACTGTCGGTACCAGCGGCGCAGCGCGCCGATCGCGCCGTCGCCGTCACACAGGGTCGGGCGGTCGCGCCAGACCTTGTTCTCCCAGATGGCGACGTCCTGCTGGAACCCCAGGGTCAGGTTGTCCGCGTACGCCTGGGCGTAGCGCGCCATCTTCTTCTCGTCGCCGACCTTCTTCAGCATCACGCCGAAGCGCAGGTGCAGGGTGTGCTCGTCGATGGGCGTGTGCGCGTTGATCAGGCGGTTGGGGATGAACGACTCCATCTCCGTCACCTGGTACGCGGGCCCGTAGTACGTCGCCGTCAGCTTGAAGCGGTCGTCGCCGCCGCCGATGGGGTGAGCCACGCCGGTCGAGCGCTGGATCGCGACGTGCTCGATGAACTCGTTCTCGAAGGTCTCGAGATCGGTGCCGTGCACCGCCGGGAAGTGACCGCTGTCGGCGACGTTCTCGATGATCTCGCGCGGGTGCGTCCTGATCGTCATGATCGAGCGCGTCCACGGCGTCCACTCGGGCGAGCCGTGCTCCGCGATCTCCGGGATCTCGTACGTGGGCGACCGACCGAGCGCGTCGTGCCACACGAACACCAGGCCGTTGCGCTCGCGCACCTGCCACGCGCGCGTCTGCGCCCGCATCAGGCTCTTGGCCTTGTTGTCGCTCCGGTCGTACGGGATCTCGACGCAGCCCCCGTCGCCGGCGAAGCGCCATGCGTGGAACGGGCACTTGATCGAGTCGCCCACGACGGTGCCGCCGTGGCCGAGGTGCGCGCCGAGGTGCGGACAGTGCGCGTCGAGCACGTGCACCTGTCCGCTCTCGCCCCGGTACGCGACCAGGTGCTTGCCGAAGTACGCCAGCGGCAGGACCTTGCCGGCCGGCAGCTCCTCGGCCGACGCCACCACGAACCAGCCGGTCGCGTAACCGGCGTGACGATCGAGCTTGCTCAAGATCCTCTCCTGTTCGCGCCAGCGCTCACGGGACGACTTCCTTCTCCGCGATCGACTTCGCCCAGGCGTAGTCGGGCTTGCCGCTCGGGTACCGCGATACCGCGTCGACGAGCGAGAGCTGGCGGGGGACCTTGTAGCCGGCGAGGAGCGTGCGGCAGTGCGCCTGCAAGGTCGCGAGGTCGGGCGCGCGGCCGGCGCGTGGCTGCACCACCGCGGCGACCCGTTGCATCCAGCGCTCGTCGGCGATGCCGACGACCAGCGCGTCGAAGACGTCGGGGTGCGCCTTGAGCGCCTCCTCGACCTCCTCGGGGAAGACCTTCTCGCCGCCGGTGTTGATGCAGTTCGAGCCGCGCCCGTAGACCGTGATGCGGCCGTCGCTCTCGACCGTCGCCATGTCGCCGGGCAAGGCATACCGCTTGCCGTCGATCGTGACGAAGCGCTCCGCGGTCTTGGCCGCGTCCTTGTAGTAGCCGAGCGGGATGTGACCGCCGCGGGCCAGCTTGCCGAGCTTGCCCGAGCCGGGCGCGATCGGCTGGAAGTCGTCGTCCACGACCAGCGAGTGCTCGTCCATCGCGAAGCTGGGGCGGCCGTCGGCGCCGGTCTCGGAGCCGGGGAACGCGGAGCCCTGGTGGCCGGTCTCGGTCGAGCCGAAGTTGTTGAGGATGAGCGACTCGGGCAGGAGCTCCTGCAGCCGGTCGCGCACCGCCGGCGACAGGATCGCCCCCGCCGACGCGACGGCGAGCAAGCTCGAGCAGTCGTAGGCGCCGCCGCCCTCGGCGAGCACCTCGGCGATCGGCCGCGCCATCGCGTCGCCCACGAGGGTGAGCGTGGTCAGCTGCTCCTCGCCGATCAGCTCGACGCAGCGGCGAGCGTCGAAGCTGCGCCCGGGCTGGAGCACGAGCGGACCGCCGGTGAAGATCGAGATCCACGCGCCGAGCTGCGCGGCGCCGTGGATGAACGGCGCCGCCGGCAGCATGCGCATGGCGTTGTCGGGATCCATCGCGTGGGCGACGACCTCGTCGGGCGACGTGACCGGGTCACCGCCGGGGCGTCCGCCCTGGAGGCCGGCGAAGAAGATGTCCTCGTGGCGCCACATGACGCCCTTGGGCTTGCCGGTCGTGCCGCCGGTGTAGATGACCCAGAGGTCGTCGCCGGAGCGGGGCTCGTAGTCCTTGCGCGGCGTCGCCGCGGCGAGCGCCTCCTCGTAGTCGCGCGCCTCGAGGCCCGAGACGGTCACGCCGGAGCCGTCCTCGACCGCGATCACCGTCCCGGCCACGCCGGTGCCGCGCACGGCCTCGGCGACGACCGGCAAGAGCTCGCGCTGGGTGACGATGCCGACGAGATCGGCGTCGAGGCACAGCGGCCGGAGCTCGGCGGCGACGTAGCGATAGTTGAGGTTGATGGGCACCGCGCGCAGCTTGAAGCACGCGATCATCGCCTCCACGAACGGGTGGCCGTTGTAGAGGTGGAGGCCGACGTGGTTGCCGCGGCCCACGCCGCGGCTGCGCAGGACGTCCGCGAGACGATCCGCCCGCTCGTCGAGCTGGGCGAAGGTCATCCGGTGCGTACCCGAGACGAGCGCGGTCCGCTCGGGCATGGCCCGGGCCAGCGACTCGAAGAGGTCGGCGATGTTGAAGGTCCCGCCCATGGCTGGAGCGATGCTCGCGCTCGCCGACCCGGTGTGTCAAGGACAGACTAGAACATGTTTCAATTCTCGCGCGCGGTGGTGTAGGGTCACCGCCATGAGCTCTCCCGAGGTGGGTTTCTGGAAGATCGCGACGACACGCCCCGACTGGATCGCGGTGATCGAGCCCGACGGCACCGAGATCAGCGCCGGCGCGCTCCTCGCCGGCGCCAACCAGCTCGTGCACGGGTTGCGTGCGCTCGGCCTCGGGCCGGGCGCCTGCGTCGCCACCGTGCTCGACAACAGCGCCGCGATGATCGAGGTGTTCCTCGCCGCGCACCAGGCCGGCTGGTACGTGACGCCGGTCAACTGGCACCTGACGGCGGCGGAGATCGCGTACATCCTGTCCGACAGCGAGGCGGCCGCGGTCGTGTCCACGCCGCGCGTGGGTGACGCGGCGTCGCGCGCGTGCGCCGAGATCGACTTCCCGGCGGCGGCGCGCTTCGCGACGGGCGGCGCCCTGCCCGGCTTCCGCTCGATCGACGAGCTGAAGGCCGGGCAACCGAGCGCGGCGCCCGACCCGCGCAGCGCCGGCGCGTCGATGACGTACACGTCGGGCACGACCGGCAAGCCCAAGGGCGTGAAGCGCCCGCTCGCCCCGGCGCCGCCCGAGGTGGTGGCCACGCAGCAGGCGCTCTTCCTCTCGCTCTTCGGCGTCACGCCCGGCTCGCCCGGCGTGCACTTCGTCGGCGCGCCGCTCTATCACACCGCGGTCCTCAACTTCGCGACCAACCACCTGCACCTCGGTCACACCTTGGTGCTCGTCGACAAGTGGGACCCCGAGGGGATGCTGCAGCTCATCGAGAAGCACAAGGTGACGTCGAGCCACATGGTGCCGACGCAGTTCAACCGGCTCCTCAAGCTGCCCGACGAGGTGCGCGCGAAGTACGACCTCTCGTCGCTGTCGCACATCATCCACAGCGCGGCGCCCTGCCCGGTCGACACCAAGCAGAAGATGCTGGCCTGGTGGGGCCCGTGCATCTACGAGTACTACGCGGCCTCGGAGGGCGGCGGCACGGCCTGCACGCCGAGCGAGTGGCTCGCGAAGCCGGGCACGGTCGGCAAGCCGTGGCCCATCTCCGAGATCCGCGTGCTCGACGACGAGCGCAAGCCGGTGGCGGCGGGCACGCCGGGCACGGTGTGGATCCGCATGGGCAACCACAAGTTCGAGTACCACCGCGACCAGAAGAAGACGGGCGACGCGTGGCACGAGGGCTTCTTCACCGTCGGCGACGCCGGCTATCTCGACGAGGACGGGTTCCTGTTCCTCTGCGATCGCAAGGCCGACATGATCATCTCCGGCGGCGTGAACATCTACCCCGCCGAGATCGAGGCCGTGCTGCTCGCGCACCCGGCGGTCGCCGACGCGGCGGTGTTCGGCATCCCCGACGAGGACTGGGGTGAGCAGGTGCGCGCCGTCATCCAGCCGGCGGCGGCGGCGAACGCCGGCCCCGACCTGTCGGCGGCGCTCCTCGCCTACGCCAGCGAGCGCCTGGCCAGGTACAAGCTGCCCAGGGCGATCGACTTCGTCGCCGAGATGCCGCGCGACCCCAACGGCAAGCTCTACAAGCGCAAGCTCCGCGATCCGTACTGGGCCGGCAGGGAACGCGCGATCTAGCGAGGAAGGTGCCCGAGTGGGGGCGCCGGCTGCGGAGCCCGCCAGCTTCGTTGGTGGGCCCCTCCCTCGTCCTCACGTACGTGGGTACGCTCCGGCTCGGGTCCCTCCCACCGCCTCGCTGGCGGGCTTCCTCGCTCGCCGCGGGAAGACCTCGCACGTCGTCAAGAGGCCTCAGCGAGCAGCAACAGCGCGCGCGCCAATGACGTCGTTGGTGACCAGGAAGTCGATCACCGCGGATGTGAACGCGTCGTTGTCGTCGCCGGCGACCATGTGGGCAGCCCCCGCCACGTCGACGTAATCGGCGTGCGGGATGAGCGTCCGCAGCGCGCGGACGCCGTCCTCGCTGAGCACCTCGCTCATGCGGCCGCGCACGACCAGCGTCGGCGCCGCGATCCGGCGCGCCGCGGCCTCCATGCGCTCGACCGCGAACGTCGGGTCGCCGCGCTCGCGGCGGATGAAGCGCGGATCCCAGTGCCAGTGCCAGCGCCCGTCGTCGCGCTGGCGCAGGTTCTTGGCGAGCCCGCCCAGATCGCGCGGCCGCTTGCGGTTGGGCAGGTACGCGGCGATCGCGTCCGCCGCGTCCTCGAGCGACGCGAAGCCGTCGAGCCCCGTCGCCATGAAGTTGATGATGCGGGCCACGCCGTCCTGCTCGAGCCGCGGCGCCACGTCGACGAGCACGAGCGCGCGCAGGAGCGGCCCCAGCTCGCCCTCGGCCATGAGCGCGGCGAGACCGCCGAGCGAGGCGCCGACCACGACCGGCGGGCGACCGAGCTCGCCGGCGATCGCGCGCACGTCCTCCGCGAACGTCGCCAGATCGTAGTCGCCGTCGGCGGGCCAGCCGCTGTCGCCGTGGCCGCGGTGGTCGAGGGAGACCGCGTACGCGCCGTGGCGCGCGACCGCGGCGGCGGTGCCACCCCACGCGTGGCGGGTCTGCCCGCCGCCGTGCAGGAACACCACGGGCGCCGCGTCCGGAGCGCCCCAGGCATCACCGGCGAGGCGCACTCCTCCCGCACCGGTGAACGAGATCGCGGACGACAGCACGCCTCATCCTATCACGACCGATGCCGGCGCTTGACGCCACGAGTGAAACACGTTTCACTTCGGGCGTGCGAGCGCTCCTGCGCGAGGTCGGCTGGTCGACGGATCTCGCCGTCGAGCCGGAAGGTGAGCGGCCCGAGCCTGTTGGTGTCGACGTCGTCGTGGAGGTCGAGGCCTGCGGCGTCTGTGGTCGGGACTGCCTCGACCGCGCAGGGCGCTTCGCATTCGTTCGCGTCCCCATCACGCCCGGACACGAGGCGGTCGGGCGGGTGGTCGCGGTCGGATCGGAGGTCACCCAGTGGAAGGTCGGACAGCGCGTGGCCACGCTGCACCGCGACGCATGCGGCGCATGCGCGGCGTGCGCCGCCGGCGAGACCTCGCTGTGCGTGAGCGCGGCGGCGGTGCTCGGCCTCCTCGTCGACGGCGGCTACGCGCGCTGGCTCACGGTGCCCGAGCGCGCGCTCTACGCCGTTCCGGACGACGTCGATCCCGCCCTGGGCGCCGTCCTCCACTGCACCGTCGGCACGGCGTGGCGCGGGCTCACCCGCGCCGGTGTGACCGCGGGCGCGCGCGTGCTCGTCACCGGCGCCAACGGCGGCGTCGGCGCGGCCGCGGTCGAGGTCGCCACCAGGCTCGGCGCCAGCGCGATCGCCGTCGTGCGCCGACCCGAGCACGGCGAGCTCGCCCTCGCCCGCGGCGCCGCGGCCGTCATCGTCGACGACGGCCGCACGTTCCACAAGCGGCTGCCCGGCGGCCCGGTCGACGTCGCGATCGACTGCGTCGGCGCGCCGACGTTCAACGGCGCCCTGCGCGCGCTCGGCGTCGGCGGCCGCCTGGTCGCGGTCGGCAACATCACGGGCGAGCGCGTCGAGCTCAACGTCGGCTACGTCATCACCTACGGGCTCACGATCCTGGGCTCGTCGGGCGCGACCCGCGCCGACATGGCGCGCGTGCTCGCGCTGCACGCCGCGCGACCGTTCGACGTGCCGATCCATGCGCGCCTGCCGCTCGCCGAGGCGGATCGCGCGCAGCGCCTGGTCGCCGCCGGTGGCCTCTCCGGCCGCGTCGTGCTCTTCCCCGGCGCGGTCACCGCCTCCCCGCCATGAGCGCGCCCATGCCCTTCGTCGAGCTCCCCGACGCGCGTGTCCACTACGCGACCAGCGGCGCCACCGGCAGCCCCGTGCTCCTCGTCATGGGCTTCGGCGTGCCCGGCCACATGTGGCTCAACCAGATCGACGCGTTCTCGCCGCGCCACCGGGTCGCGTGGTTCGACAACGCCGGGGCGGGCCAGACGACCCACGAGCGCCGCAGGCCGGCGAGCATCCGCGACCTCGCGCGCCACGCCGTCGCCGTCATGGACGCCCTCGGCTGGGAGCACGCGCACGTCGTCGGCGTCTCGATGGGCGGCATGATCGCGCAGGAGCTGGCGCTGGGCTGGAAGCTCCGCGTGCGCAGCCTCACGCTGGTGGCCACCCACGCCGGCGGCCTCTTCGATCTCACGCCGCCGCCGCTGAGCTTGCTGCTCTTCGGCCGCGCCTTCCTCGGACCACGCGCTCAACGCGCGCGCATGCTCGAGCGCCTCATCTTCCCCGACGAGTACCTCGCGACGATCGACGTCGCGCCGCTGCGCCGCGCCATGCGGGATGAGGTCGTCGCCGCCGCGCCCGCGCGCGATCGCCTGCGCCAGATCGCGGCGGTCATCGCGCACCGCACCGCGCACCGCCTCCACGAGCTCGAGGGGACGCCGACGCTGGTCGTGAAGGCGGGCAAGGATCGCCTCATCCGACCGAGCGCGCACCACCGCCTCCACCGCCTCATCCCCGGCTCGCGCCTCGTCCACTTCGAGGACGCGGGCCACGCGATCCTCCATCAGTGCGCGACGCGGCTCAACGACGTGCTGCTCGAGCACTTCGCGACCGTCGATCGCGCTTGACGACGGAGTGAGCGTCGGCTTTACTGCGCGAGTAGAACATGTTTCACGGAGGGGACTGACGCCATGCGCAAGATCTCGAGCTGCAAGGAATACTTCGACACGGTCCACGAGCGCTTCGTGCCGGAGCACGCCACCGGCGTGAACGCCACGTTCGTCTACGAGCTCGAAGGCGAAGGCGGCGGCACCTGGACGGTCAAGATCGCGGATGGCCAGCTCTCCGTCGAGCCCGGCACGGTCCCCGAGCCGACCGTCACCTACAAGATCAAGGCGAAGGACTACGTCGACCTCGCCAACGGCGATCTCAACGGCGCCAAGGCGTTCCTCATGCGCAAGCTGAAGGTCGGCGGCTCGATCCAGATGGCGCAGAAGATGAACAAGTTCTTGCCGCCGGCGAGCAACTAGCCGTGGCGGCGTTCCGCACCCCGCTGT
Organism: Myxococcales bacterium UBA2376; assembly: GCA_002344285.1. Lineage (GTDB taxonomy): Bacteria > Myxococcota_A > Polyangia > Haliangiales > Haliangiaceae > UBA2376. Next base: position 303 of record DDTA01000025.1, on the reverse strand, counting down.
GCGAGGAGCTGGGGCTCGAGGTCCCGGTCTTCGCCTTCTCCAAGGCGCCGGAGGTGGTGGCGGCGGTCAGCCGCGCCGGTGGGATGGGCGTGCTGGGCGCCGTCGCCTACACCGTCGACCAGCTCCGCGAGGCGCTCGACTACATCGACGCCCACGTCGACGGCAAGCCGTACGGCCTCGACGTCGTCATGCCGGCCAAGTACGTCGACGGCGGCGCGGGCCACGACCAGCCGCTCGATCCCGCGAAGCTCGAGGCGCTCATCTCGCCGCGACACCGCGCGTTCATCGAGGACCTCCTCGCCA
>DDTA01000263.1 GCA_002344285.1 Myxococcales bacterium UBA2376 | reverse complement strand
GCCGCCGCCGCCCGCGCCGCCGCCTCGATCACGGGACGCAGCTCGATCGCGTCCGGCGCCGCGGTCGCCTCCGCGCGCGCCTCGACCCGCTCGAGCTCGAGCAGCCCGGTGACCACGCGCGCGATGCGCTCGGCGTTGCGCCGGATCGTCGCGACGAACTCGGCGCGCGCCGCGGGCGCGAGCGAGTCGTCGCCGAGCGTCTCGGCGAACCCGGCGATCGCGGTCACCGGCGTGCGCAGCTCGTGGGCGGCGTCGGCGAGGAACTCGCGCCGCACCGCCTCGAGCGCGCGCAGCCGCGTGATGTCGTGGAGCACCGCGACCGCCCCGCCGGTGCCGGGGAGCGCGCGCGCCGAAACCACGACCGCGCGATCGCGCACCGCGAGCTCGCCGTCGCTGGCCTCGCCGGCGCGCGCGCGATCGACGTGCGCCGCCAGCGCCGGCGGCATCGCCCCGCCGAGGAGCTTCTCGGCCGCCGGGTTGGCCAAGAGGCGCTTGCCGTCGCGATCGACGACCACCACCCCCTCGACCATCGCCCCGATGACCGCGAGCGACAGATCGCGCTCGCGGGTGAGCGCCGCGACCTGGCGGCCGACCTCGTCGGCCAGCCCGACCAGCGCGCGCGACAGCACGCCGAGCTCGTCCTGGCGCTGGCTCGCGGGCCCGATCGCGTAGTCGCCGCTGGTGACGCGCTCGGCGGCGCGGGTCATCGCGCGCAGCGGGCTCGCGATCGCGCGGGCGAGCACGAGCCCGAGCACGAGCGCGACCGCCATGCCGACCGCGGTCGCGAGCAGGAGCTGCGCGCGCAGCTCGGCGCGCGTCTCGGCCAGGCGCGACGTCGGCACCGCGAGGCGCACGACGCGGTTGTCCCTGGTCGCCATGGCCACGAGGTAGACCGGCGGCCCCTTCGCCGTCAGCCGCCGTGTCGCGCGCCCGGTGCGGCCAGCGAACGCGTCCGCCACCTCCGGCGCGTCGCCGATCGGCCGCCCGAGATCGGCCCAGCGATCGGAGTCGCCGAGCACCAGGCCGTCCTTGTCGACGATCGTGACCCGCGCGCCGACGACGCCGGCGAGGCGCGTCGCCAGGCGTTCCGGGTGCCCCGCGGTCTCCATCCACGCGACCACGCCCTCGGTCTGCGCGACCAGGCGGGCGTCGAGGTCGGCGGTGAGATCGGCGCCGAGCGTGCGCTCGAGCAGCACGAACGTGGTGACGCCGACCACCAGCACGATCGCGACGAAGCTCGCGACCAGCCGCGCCCGGATCTTCATCGTCGTCCGTTCGCGCTGGCGCTCACTGGGGTCGCTCGCTGCTGCGGGCGCGGTAGCCGAAGCCGTGGACGGTCTCGACCCAGTCGGCCGCCCCGCCCAGGCTCACGCGCAGGCGGCGCACGTGCACGTCGACGGTGCGGGTCGAGACGCTCCCCCGGATGTCCCAGACCTCGGCGAGCAGGTCCTCGCGGGTGAAGACCCGGCCCGGCGAGGCCGCCAGCGTGAGCAAGAGCTTGTACTCGAGCGGCCGCAGCGCGAGCGGCGCGCCGGCGAGCGTCACCGCGTGGGCCGCGGTGTCGATCGTGAGCGGCCCGAGCGTGAGCGTCTCGCCCGGGCCCGGCGCGGGCGCCCGCGCCTTGCGCTCCGCGATGCGGTTCGCGAGCGCGGCGACGCGGAGGATCACCTCGCGCACCACGAACGGCTTCGCCACGTAGTCGTCGGCGCCGACCTCGAGGCCGGTGATGCGATCGTCGGGATCGCCGCGCGCGGTCAGCATCATGACGCCCACGTCCGCGGTCTCCGCCGCTTCGCGCAGCCGCTTGCAGACGTCGAAGCCCGACATGTCCGGCAGCATCACGTCGAGGATGACGACGACCGGCGTCTCGACCCGCGCCCGGGCGAGCGCGTCGAGCCCGCGCGCCACGTGGGTGACGGCCCAGCCCGCCGCCTCGAGGTTGTAGACCAGGAGGCGCGCGACGTCGGGCTCGTCCTCGACGAGCAGGAGCCGCTTCGACATGGACGGCGATGGTATCAGCACTCGCGCGCGCGCCTGGTGTAACCGAGGAGTAACAGCGCGAGGCGCCGGGATTGGCGATCATGGGCCGATGTCGCGCGCGGTCCGTCGTCTCCTCGTCCTCGTCACCGTCCTCGTCGCCGTCCTCGGGCTCGCCACCGCCGGCTGCCGCCGCGGGCCCAAGGGGCAGGTCAAGATCGCCGCCGCCGCCGATCTCGCGAAGGCGTTCGAGGAGATCGGCCGCGAATACACCAAGAAGACGGGCGTGAAGCCGGTCTTCACGTTCGGCAGCTCCGGGCTCCTCGCCAAGCAGCTCGCGGAAGGCGCCCCCTTCGACGTCTACGCCGCCGCCAACATCAAGTTCGTCGACGAGACGATCGCGTCGGGCGCGTGCGACGGCGCGACCAAGCGCACCTACGCGCGCGGCCGCATCGTGGCGTGGAGCCGGTCGCACAAGATCAGCTCGCTGACGGACCTCACCGATCCGCGCTTCGAGAAGATCGCGATCGCGCACCCGGAGCACGCGCCGTACGGCAAGGCGGCCAAGGAGGCGCTCGAGGCCGCCGGCGTGTGGTCGCAGATCGAGGGCAAGCTGGTCCTGGCCGAGAACATCCGGCAGACGCTCCAGTGGGCCCAGGGCGGCGACGCCGACGCCGGCATCATCTCCCTGTCCCTCGCGCCGGTCGACGAGGGCGGACGCTCGCTCCTCATCGACGAGAAGATGCACAAGCCGCTCGTCCAGGCCCTGGCCGTGTGCAAGAACGGCGGCGGCACCAAGCATGGACAGGCCTTCGCCGACTACGTCATGTCGCCGGAGGGGACCGCGATCATGAAGCGTTACGGCTTCTCTTTGCCGGATTCTCCGTCAGAGTAGCCCGGTGCCAGCCGCGCCGCTGCCGTCCGTCGTCGAGCGGCGCGTCGTAATCCTCGTGGCCCTGGTCCAGCTCGTCAACGTGCTGGACTTCGTCATGGTCATGCCGCTCGGGCCGGACTTCGCGCGCGCGCTGGCCATCGACGAGTCGCGCCTGGGCTGGGTCGGCGGCAGCTACACCGCCGCCGCCGCCGTCTCGGGCCTCCTGAGCGCGCGCTTCCTCGATCGGTTCGACCGGCGCAGCGCGCTGGCCGTCGCCATGCTCGGTCTGGTCTGCGCCACCGCCGCCGGCGGCTTCGCCCAGGGGCTCACCTCGATGATGGTCGCGCGCGTCGCCGCCGGCATGTTCGGCGGTCCGGCCACGTCGCTCGCGCTCGCCATCGTCGCCGACGTCGTCCCGGCCGAGCGCCGCGGCAAGGCGATGGGGGTCGTGATGGCGGCGTTCTCGGTCGCGTCGGTCGTCGGCGTCCCCGCCGGCCTCGCCGCCGCCCAGGCCGGCTCGTGGCGCACGCCGTTCTTCGCCCTCGCGGTGCTCGGCCTCGCCGTCACCGCCTACGCCGTCTCGCAGTTGCCGTCCATGCGCCTCCACCTGGGAGGGCCACGGACGGCGGGGACCCCGACCCTCGAGCTGCTC
>DDTA01000190.1:279-4634 GCA_002344285.1 Myxococcales bacterium UBA2376 | reverse complement strand
CGTGTAGATCGTGAGCGCCTGCGCCGACGCGACGGCGAGATCGTCGTCGCAGTCGCCGTCGGCGTCGAACGCGATCGCCGCGGTGCCGCCCGCCGCGAGCGGCGTGCCGGCGAGGGTCGCGCCGCTGGCGTCGATCACGACCGCGCCCGCCGCGTCGATGGCGACGACGAGCGCGCCGCCCTGCCCCATCGACGCGACCAGGCGCCCCGAAGGCGCCGCCACCATCGCCGTCTCCGTGATCGTGCCGGCGCGCGCCTCCGGGCAGCGATCGAGGCGCAGCGTGACGTCGCCGGCGAACGAGACCGCGGCCGTGTCCTGCGCCACCGCCACGCCGCCGCGATAGCCGCGCACCCACGCGACGGCCGCGCTCGCCTCGCCGGCCTCGACGGCGAGCGTCTGCGGCAGGCNNAGCCGCCCCTCGAGCCGGTACGTGCGCCCGAACGCGCCGCCGCCGAGATCGCGATCGGCGACGCCGACGCACATCGCGTCGAGCTCGTCGGGGACGGCGCGGTCGCCGTCGATCGTGAGCGTCACCGCCGGGCCGCCGCACGCGGCCTGGGCCACGAGGCCGCTAGCGAGACTTCCGACGAGGACGACGAGCCGGNNCGAGGAAGATCGCACAGAGCAGCACGAGCGCGCCACCCGCGCGGCCGTGACCTCCCGCCGCACATCCGCCGGTCTCGACGCCCGGATCGGTGCCGGGATCCGTGCCCGGATCGGTGCCCGGGTCCGTGCCCGGATCCGTGCCGGGGTCCGTGCCGTCGCGCGGAATGACCGTGATGTCCATCGTCACCGTCGGGCCGAACCACGTCACGCCCTCCTGCAGGAGCTGGTAGGTCTCGTGGAAGGTCGTCGCCTCGGTGACCTCGGGCGCGCGGATGAGGAAGGTGAAGCGACCGGTCGCGCCCGGGCCGTAGTTCGAGTGATCGGCGCCGGTCGGACGGTTGGGCGCGAGCCAGTTGCCGTCGACGTAGAACGGCGACTCGCGATCCTGCGGATCCTGCGTGCCCAGGCGCGTGTCGTTCAGGCTCCACGTGACGTTCGAGGTGTTCGTGAACTCGAACCAGACGACCGCCTCCTCGCCCGACGTCATCTGCACCGGGTGCTCGGCGGCGCGGTAGGCCGCGTCGAACGCCGGCGCGCCGCCGGTGCGGACGAGATCCATGTAGTGCGCCCAGTTCCAGCCCGCGCCCGGATCGGTGTGGTCGCTGCAGTCGGGCGCGTCGCCGTGACCGTAGATGTGCTGCCGGTCCTTGGGGATGCCGTAGGAGTCGGCGAGCCACGCGGTGAGCTGCGCCGACCGCATGTACATCGCCTCGGTGTACCAGCGCGCCGGATCCTGCACGTAGCCCTCGTGCTCGATGCCGACCGAGTTGGTGTTGAAGCAGGCGTCGTGCCACGCGATGTCGCTGTCGTCGACCATCTGCGTGATCTCGCCGTCGTTCGAGCGGATCACGTAGTGGGCCGACACGCGCGCCGACGGGTTCTTGAACCACGAGATGCAACCGGCGTAGCTGCCCTGCACGGTGTGGATCACGACGTAGTTGATCTGCGCCGCGCCGCGGTTCGCGGCCTGGTAGTTGCTCGAGATGGCCGGGTTCCAGATCGAGCCCGGATAGCCGAGCGACTGCGAGACGGTGCCGAAGCGGTCGCCGGGCGGCGCGGCCTCGGGGCGCGACGAGATGACCAGCGTCTTGCCGGCGTCGTCCACGCCCTGGGTGCCGCGCACGATGTGGCCGAGCACGTCGGCGGCGAAGCCCTCGCCGGCCTCGCCACCGCCGGCGAACGCGGCGAGGGCGTCGTGCCAGCCGGCGAGCGAGCGCGGGCGGCCGCCGGTGGCGGCGGCGTGATCGAGGAGGAGCGCGGCGGCGACCTCGGTCGTCGCGCGCGCGTCGGTGCGAGCGAGCGCAGGGTCGACGCCGGCGAGCGCCGCGCCACGCAGGACGTCGCGCTCGGCGCCGGCGTGGTCGGTGAGCGCGAAGAGGCCCCAGGCCGCCGGGCCGTGGGCGTGGCCGTCGTCGTCGGGGACGATCATCGCCAGGCGGGTCTGCGTGTACGCGGCGGCGGCCAGGATCGGCGACGGCACGCCGCGCGCGCGGGCGACGTCGTCGAAGATGACGGCGAGCTCGGAGTCGCCGCCGACCGGATCGTTGCGCAAGGGCGCGCGCGAGCCGCCGTCGGGCGAGCACGCGGGCAGGAGGAACGCGAGCAGCGCGCCGACGGTGGCGGCCAGTCGCGGCCGGCGCGAGAGCGCGATGCCGGCGATCATCAGGAGGATGAAGGCGACGCCGGCCGCGCCGTCGGAGGTCGCGCAGCCGCCCGACTCCGCACCCGGGGTGCCCGGATCGTCCGGGTCGCCGGGGTCGTTCGGGTCACCCGGATCGCTGGGGTCGCCGCCGTCACGGGGCACGACCGTGATCGTCCAGGTCACGGCGTCGTCGGCCGGACCGAACCACTCGCCGGCGGCGTTCACCAGCGCGAAGCTCTCGGTGAACGTCGTCTCCTCGCTGACCTCGGGCGCGACCATGGCCCAGGTGAAGCGACCGACCGCGCCGGGCGCGACCGTCGCCTGATCGACCGCCGTCGGCCGCGTCGGCGAGACCCAGTTCTCGGCCTTGAAGAACGCGCTCTCGCGATCACGCGGGCCGGTGGTGCCGACGAAGACCTGGTCGCGGGTCCACGCGGTGGTCCCGTCGTTGCCGTACTCGATCCACACGACCATCTCCTCGCCCGAGGTGAGCCGCGTGCGGTGCTCGTCGGCGCCCAGCGACGCGTCGTAGGCCGGCCCGCCGCCGACCAGCGACGAGCCGGGATAGTAGTGGGTCATCATCCACTGCCAGGTCTGGCCCTCGAGCGCCCAGCGCTGCGTGCCCCACTGGCAGGTGCCGCGGCCGTGGCCGTTCACGGCGCGGCCGGCGCACACCGACTCCGGGACGCCGAAGGCGGTCGGGTTGCCGTTCTCGGCCGAGTACTCGGCGAAGACGAGGGCGCCGTTGCGCACGACGTGCACGCCGGCGGTGGCGTCGACCGCGTCGTTGGTGACGGCGTAGAAGGCGTCGCGGTACACCTGCGACGCCGTGGTGTCGTCGAGATCGGCGCAGCTGTACTTGCCGCCCATCGCGACCCAGGCGGCGGCGTAGGTGCGGATCGCGACCGAGCCGGCCTTGAGCGACTCGGTGCTCCACGACCGGATCCACTCGTGGGGCAGGACGCCCTTCACGTACTGCTCGAGCGGGATGACGTCGACGCGGCCCGAGCACGACGCGGTCGAGCCGTCGAGGCCGCGGCGCCAGACGCGGATGGTCGCGGGCATGACGAGGTGCGCGACGCCGCCGCCGGTCTGCGGATCGACGCGGTCGACGCCGGGGATCTCGTCGACGGTGAGCGGCGCGTCGGCGCGCTCGATCGCGTCGAGGATCACGTGCGCCTCGGGGCGCAGATCGCCCGTGCGATCGAGGCCGACCGCGACGCCGGACTGCCAGCGCTCGGGCGCCAGCGACGCGGGGACGCCGCCGAGGTCGTGGTGCGCGTGCGCGTGGGTGCCGCGATCGGCCGCGGCCGGCGACGCCAGCACGAGGACGAGCGCACCCACGAGCCCCCTCAGGGATCGGATGTGCATGGGGTGGCGGATTGCATTGCCAGTGCCACCACGCGTCACCGGCAACCGCACGGAATCACGCGCGGCGCACTGCACACGATCGTGAGCAGCGCGCTGGTGGGCGATGTAGGCCTGCGCCGTTCAGGTTGCAGGCTCCTGCTGCGGTAGGCTCGTGGTCTCCCGTGGCCGCGCCCGCCGGCATTCCGTTTGGTCAGTACGTGCTCGGCAAGAGGCTCGCGCGCGGCGGCATGGCCGAGGTGTTCCTCGCGCGGCAGCGCGGCGTCCAGGGCTTCGACCGGCGCGTCGCGGTGAAGCGCATCCTCCCGCACCTCGCCGACTCGCGCGAGTTCATCAAGATGTTCCTCGACGAGGCGCGCTACGCGGCGCGGCTCACGCACCCGAACATCGTCCACATCTACGAGCTCGGGCAGTTCGAGGAGAGCTTCTTCATCGCGATGGAGTTCGTCGACGGCGTGCACACCGGCCAGCTGATCAAGCACGCGGCCGCCGAGCCCATCCCGCCCGTCCTCGTGGCGCGCATCGGCGCCGACGCCGCCGGCGCGCTCGCCTACGCGCACCGGCAGGAGGACGTCGACGGGCGGCCGCTCGGGCTCGTGCACCGCGATGTCTCGCCGCAGAACATCATGATCTCGTTCGACGGCGTGGTGAAGCTCGTCGACTTCGGCATCGCCAAGGCGGTGAGCAAGGCCGAGGAGACGCAGCCAGGCATCGTCAAGGGCAAGTACGCGTACATGTC
>DDTA01000190.1:0-176 GCA_002344285.1 Myxococcales bacterium UBA2376 | reverse complement strand
GCGCAGCTGCAGGCGGCGCTCGAGGAGCTCATCAAGGACTCGCCGGACCTGGCCACGCCGCTCCAGCTCGGCGAGTGGATCCGGCCGCGGTTCCCGCGCACCAACACCACGGGGATGGTGCCGTCGCTCGACGAGGGCGCGCTCCTCGCGCCGGCGGGGCGCGCGGGCCGGCGGAC
>DDTA01000114.1 GCA_002344285.1 Myxococcales bacterium UBA2376 | reverse complement strand
CCCGCCGCATCCGCATCCCTACTCGAACACCCTCTCGAGCTCCCGCTTCATCACCTGCGCCTTGCCGGCACTCTGCAGCCCCTTCACGAGCGCGAGCGTGAACAGCACCTTCACGATGATCCCCTTCATGAGCGATGCGGGGTCGTCGTAGGCGCCGAAGAGCTGGATCGCCCAGAAGAAGATGAGGCCGGTCGTGAGGCAGAGGCGCGGCTTGCGCGGCACGTAGTACGCGAGCCCGAGGAAGACGCCGAGGATGAAGACGTCGAGGGAGAGGGCGATGTTGCGGGTGGTGGAATCCCAGGCGTCGCGCTGGAGGATCTGGATGAGGAGGACGTCGAAGACGACCATCAGGATCCCGACCACGATGAGCGCGTTGCGGGCGGAGCGGAGCTCCTTGGTCATCTCGGCGCGGAGCTGTGCGTTGTCAGCGTTCATGCGCCCTGTATCGTGGGTGCGCGCCGCCGGTTGCGTGCGGACCGCGAGATCGTGCAAGTCCGTGCTATCAGACGGACATGCGCACCGCGGCCGTCGCCCTCGCCGTCTCGCTCTCCCTGCTCGGCTGCAAGAAGAAGAGCGACGACGCCAGGGGCGGAAGCGGCGCGTCCGGCGCGTCCGCGTCGAGCGCGACCGGGCCGTGCACCGGCGCCAAGGCGCACGGGCCGCTGGCCTGGTTCGAGGACGACTACGCGGCCGCGCTCGCGTGCGCGAAGGCGACGCGGCGGCCGCTCGTGATCGACATGTGGGCGCCGTGGTGCCACACGTGCATCTCGATGCAGACGACCGTGCTGCAGGACGCGTCGTTGCAGCCGTTCGCCGACCGCTTCGTCTTCCTCGCGGTCGACACCGATCGGGAGCAGAACGCCGCCGTCGTCGCCAAGCTGCCGCTGCAGAACTGGCCGACCTTCTTCGTGCTCTCGCCCGACGACGAGAGCGTGCACGAGCGCTGGCTCGGCGCCGCGTCGATCGAGCAGTTCCGCACGCTGCTGAAGGACGGCGAGGCCGCGTACCTCGCGACGCGCGACGGCGCCGCGCTCGATCCGCTCCTGGCCCAGCTGCGCGCCGGCAACCAGGCGGCGACGCGCAAGGACTGGCCGGCGGCCGCCGGCGCCTGGCGCGAGGTCATCGCCAGCGCGCCGGCCGACTGGCCGCGGCGCAGCGACGTGCTCGTGTCGCTCATCTCGGCGCTGTGGAAGGCCGACGACGTGCCGGGGTGCCTCGACCTCGCGCTCGCCCGCGCCGGCGAGACCGGCAACACCGCCAACGCCACCGACTTCCTGGTCTGGGCGCTCATGTGCGCCGGCGACGAGGCCGCCCTGCCGGCCAAGGCCACGGCCGTGCGCGAGCTCGCGGTCGCGCGGCTCACGCCGCTGGTCGACGATCCGGCGGCCCCGCTGTCGATCGACGACCGCGCCGACGCGATGATGAACCTGCGCAACGCGCTCGACGCGCTCGGCAAGAAGGAGGAGGCCAAGGCGGTCGCCGAGCGCTCGCTCGCGTACCTCGCCGACGCGGCGGCCAGGGCGCCCGACGCGTGGACGGCGTCGACCCACAACTGGCCGCGCGCCGAGGTGCACGTGTGGCTCGGCCGCGGCCTCGAGCTCGTGCCCGCGCTCGAGAAGAGCACCGCCGATCTCCCGACGGAGTACGACCCGCCGTACCGGCTGGCGTGGGTGCTCATGAAGTCGGGCGAGCCGGCGAAGGCGCGCCCCTGGGCGGAGAAGGCGGCCTCGCTCGCGTACGGCGCGCGCAAGGTGCGCGTCGTCGGCCTGCTCGTCGAGGTGCAGAAGGCGATCGGCGACGCGGCCGGCGAGCGCGCCGCGCGCACCGAGCTGGTCAAGGTGCTCGCGTCGCTGCCGCCCGAGCAGGCACAGCCCGAGGCGCTCGCGAAGGCGAAGGCCGAGCTCGCCGCGATGGACGCACCCGCGCCTCCGCCCGGCGTGGTGAACTGATGTCGTCGCCGGCTTCGTCGGGCTCGCCGGTCTCCATCGACACGCTGCTCGCCCAGGGCGCGATCGCCCACGACCGCGAGAGCGGCGCCGTCGCGCCGGCGATCCACCCGGCGACCACGTACGCGCGCGACGAGGCGTATCGCCTGCCATCGCCGCGCGTGTACAGCCGCGACGACAACGCGACCACCGAGCCCGCGGAGGCGCTCCTCGCGGCGCTCGAGGGCGGCGCCGGCGCGCTGACCTTCGCGTCGGGCATGGCCGCGGCCGCGGCCGTCTTCCAGACGCTCGCGCCTGGTGATCACGTCGTCGCGCCCCGGGTCATGTACTGGGCGTTGCGCGGCTGGCTCCTCGACTTCGGCGCGCGCTGGGGCGTCGCCGTCGACCTCGTCGACACCCACGACCTCGACGCGCTGCGCGCCGCCGTGCGCCCCGGCGCCACCAGGCTCGTCTGGCTCGAGACGCCGGCCAACCCCACCTGGGACGTCACCGACATCGCCGCCGCCGCGCAGCTCGCGCACGACGCGGGCGCGCGCCTCGCCGTCGACTCGACGGCCGCGACGCCCGTGCACACGCGACCGCTCGCGCTCGGCGCCGACCTCGTCATGCACTCGGCGACGAAGTACCTCAACGGCCACTCCGACGTGATCGGCGGCGCGCTCGTCACCCGCGCGCTCGACGAGCCGTGGCAACGCCTGCGCGCGCACCGCCGCACCGCCGGCGCCGTGCTCGGCCCCTTCGAGGCCTGGCTCCTCCACCGCGGCATGCGCACGCTCGCGGTGCGCGTCCGCCGCCAGAGCGCGTCGGCGATGCACGTCGCGACCGCGCTCGAGGGCCACCCCGCCCTCGCGGCCGTCCTCTACCCCGGCCTGCCCTCGCACCCGCACCACGCGGTCGCCGCGCGCCAGATGGCGGGCGGCTTCGGCGGCATGCTCTCGCTCCGCGTCCACGGCGGCGCCCCCGCCGCGCTCGCGGTGGCCGGACGTCTGCGGCTCTTTGCCCGCGCGACCTCGCTCGGCGGCGTCGAGTCGCTCGTCGAGCACCGCGCGTCGGTCGAGCCGCCTGACTCGCCGGTCCCCAAGGATCTGCTGCGCGTCTCGATCGGCCTCGAGGATCCCGACGAGCTCACGGCCGACCTGCGCGCCGCGCTCGAAGCGCGTTGAGCCCGCCGACCGGGAGGCGCATGCTCTCCGCATGCGACGGCGCCTCTCGCTCGGCCTCGTGATCGTGATGAACGCGTGCGGGGGCGGCGGCGACGGCGGCGGCGCCGACGGCGCGACCGACGACGGAAGGGTTGGCGACGGCGACGAGCCGATCGACGGGCCGATGAACGACTGCGGCCTCCCCTCGTGCAGCGGCGGCGGCGACGGGCCGCGGATCGGCCCCTGCCCCTCGTTGCCCGCGGACCACGTGTTCAACACGCGGATCGACGCGCTCCCCGTGCACCCGGACAGCGACGCGTTCATCGCGACGATCGGCGGGACCCGGCGCCTCCACCTCGATCTCGGCACGCAGACCGACCCGCAGGCCGCCGACTACTACGGCATCCCGTACAACCTCGTCGACGGCGGCGCGTTCACGTGGCCGAGCGTGGCCTACGCCTCCACCGATCCCGATCTGTCGTGGAATCCGCGCCCCGAATCGGACTGCGCGACCGGCACCAGCCACACGTTCGTCCAGCCGTGCACGGCGGCGGCGGCGCCCGTGCCGCTCCTCCCGATCCCGGCGAGCCCGCTGGTGGAGGGCGGCATCAACACCGCCGCGAACCACATGCCGTACGGCGATCACCACATCCTCGTCGTCGACACGGCGACGTGCTGGCTGTGGGAGACCTATCACTCGTACTTCACCGGCGGCGCGTGGAACATCTTCGGCTCGGCGGCGTTCGACCTCCGCTCGAACGCGCTTCGCCCCGCCGGCTGGACCTCGGCCGACGCCGCCGGCTTCCCGATCCTGCCGCTGCTCCTCCGCGCCGACGAGGCGTCGACCGGCTCCATCCGCCACGCGCTCCGCTTCACGATCCAGTCGAACAAGATCCGGATCGGCTACGTGTGGCCGGCGCGCCACCTCACCTCCAACGGCACGACGTCGACGAGCCTGCCGTCGATGGGTCAGCTCTTCCGCCTGAAGGCGAGCTACCAGATCCCGGCGAGCTACACGCCGCAGGCCCGCGCGATCCTGCAGGCGATGAAGACGTACGGCATGTACATCGCCGACGGCGGCTCGGACATGTACGTCCAGGGCGAGCCGAGCGCGGCGTGGCAGTCGCAGACGATCAGCCAGGTGCAGTCGGTCGAGGCGTCGAGCTTCGAGGCCGTCGACCTCGCGCCGATCATGGCGCGCGCCGGCTGGGACGTGGACTCGGGTCGCGTCCCGCCGCCCTGAACACGTGGTGAAGGCGCTACGCCGTCGCCGACTTCTGCAGCAGGTACGTGCGGATCAACTCGTCGAGGTCGCCGTCGAGGACGTCGTCGACGCGGCTGGTCTTCAGATCGGTGCGGTGGTCGGCGACCTGCTGGTACGGGAAGAGCACGTAGCTGCGGATCTGCGAG
>DDTA01000220.1:241-4383 GCA_002344285.1 Myxococcales bacterium UBA2376 | reverse complement strand
GCGTTCGCGCTCATCAACTTCGGCTTGCTCCTCGTCATCCTCGCCAAGTACGGCGGGCCGGCGGCGAAGAACATGGCGGCGTCGCGCAGCGACCAGATCAAGGGCGCGCTCGATGAGGCGGCGCGGCTGCGCAAGGCCGCCGCCGACAAGCTCGACGAGTACAACGGCAAGCTCACGGCCGCCGAGGCCGAGATGAAGACCATGCTCGAGAACATGCGGACCGACGCCGCCGCCGAGAAGGCGCGCATCCTCGCCGCCGCGGAGGCCCAGGCCGCCGCGATGAAGAAGGACGCCGAGCAGCGCATCGCCGCCGAAATCGCGCTGGCGCGCGCCACGCTCACCCGCGAGGTCGCCGCCGCGGCGGCCTCGGCGGCGGAGCAGATCATCAAGTCCAGGGCGACGCCCGCCGACCACACCAAGCTGGTCGACACCTTCGTCGCCGACGTCGGCCACCGCGCCGGCACGGGAGCCGTCTGATGCAGGCCGGTAGCCTCGCCCGCCGTTACGCCAAGGCCCTGTTCGGCCTGGCCAGCGACAAGAAGATCGTCGACAAGGTCGGCGCCGACCTCCGCGCCCTGCGCGGCGCGTTCGCCGCGTCCGAGGAGCTCGGCCACGTGCTCGGCTCGACCAGCCACCCGCGCGCCTCGCGGCGCGCGATCGTCGACGCGCTGCTCCAGCGCATCGGCGCGCACGAGCTGGTGAAGACCTTCTCGTACCTGCTCCTCGACAAGGAGCGGCTCACCGCGCTCCCCGACATCTCGCGCGAGATCGACGCGATGATCGAGGAGAAGGCCGGCCGCGTGCAGGCCGAGGTCGTCTCCGCCGTGGCGCTCACGCCGGCCCAGCTGGCGTCGATCACCACGACGCTCGAGAAGCTCTCGGGCAAGAAGGTGGTCGTCGAGAAGAAGCAAGATCCCGAGCTGCTCGGTGGCGTCGTCGCCAAGGTCGGCGACGTCGTGTACGACGGCTCCCTCCGCACTCAGCTCCGCGCCCTGCGCGACCAGCTCTCCAAGTAAGGAACCGCCATGGACATCCGCGCCGCAGAGATCAGCGACATCATCCGCAAGCAGATCGAGAACTACGACAAGAAGGTCGAGGTCACGGAGACCGGCTCGGTGCTGACCGCCGGTGACGGCATCGCCCGCGTCTACGGCCTGTCGGGGGCGATGGCCGGCGAGCTGCTCGAGTTCGAGGGCGCGGGTGGCCAGAAGGTCCAGGGGATGGTGCTCAACCTCGAGGAGGACAACGTCGGCGTGGCGCTGCTCGGCAAGTACGAGTCGATCCGCGAGGGCGACGTCGTCCGCCGCACCAAGCGCATCGTCGAGGTCCCGGTCGGTGAGGAGCTGGTCGGCCGCGTGGTGAACGCGACCGGCGAGGCGATCGACGGCGGCAAGCCGATCGTCGGCACCCACAAGCGCCAGGTCGAGATCAAGGCGCCGGGCATCATCTCGCGCAAGTCGGTGCACGAGCCGCTGCAGACCGGCATCAAGGCGATCGACTCGATGATCCCGATCGGCCGCGGCCAGCGCGAGCTGATCATCGGCGACCGTGGCGTCGGCAAGACCGCCATCGCGGTCGACACGATCATCAACCAGAAGGGTCAGAACGTCTTCTGCTTCTACGTGGCCGTCGGCCAGAAGCAGTCGACCGTCGCCTCGGTCGTCGACAAGCTGACCAAGGCCGGCGCCATGGAGTACACCACCGTCGTCGTCGCCGGCGCGTCGGAGCCCGCTCCGCTCCAGTTCATCGCGCCGTACACCGGCGTCACGATGGCCGAGTACTTCCGCGACTCGGGCCGCCACGCCCTCATCGTCTACGATGATCTCTCCAAGCAGGCGGTCGCGTATCGCCAGCTGTCGCTCCTCCTCCGCCGCCCGCCGGGCCGCGAGGCGTACCCGGGCGACGTGTTCTACATCCACAGCCGCCTGCTCGAGCGCGCCGCCAAGCTGTCCGACAAGGAGGGCGGCGGGTCGCTGACCGCGCTCCCCATCATCGAGACCCAGGCCGGCGACGTCTCGGCGTACATCCCCACCAACGTCATCTCGATCACCGACGGCCAGATCTTCCTCGAGTCCGACCTGTTCTACTCGGGCATCCGCCCGGCGGTGAACGTCGGCATCTCGGTGTCGCGCGTCGGCGGCGCCGCCCAGACCAAGGCGATGAAGTCGGTCGGCGGCCGCCTCCGCCTCGAGCTGGCGGCGTACCGCGAGAAGGCGGCGTTCGCCCAGTTCGGCTCCGACCTCGACAAGGCGACCCTGATGCAGCTGCAGCGCGGCGAGCGCATGACCGAGTTGCTCAAGCAGGGCCAGTACTCGCCCATGTCGATGGAGGAGCAGGTCGTCGTCATCTTCGCCGGCACCAACGGCTTCGTCGACGACTACCCGGTGTCGGTCCTCGGCCGCTACGAGACCGAGATGATGTCCTTCATCAAGTCGCGCAAGAAGGAGATCCTCGACACCATCCGCACGACGGGCAAGCTCGACGATGCGGCCACCAAGCTCCTGCGCGAGGCGCTGACCGAGTTCGCCAAGCAGTTCTCGGCCGAGAAGAAGGACTGAGTCCGTGCCGTCGCTCAAGGCGATTCGCAAGCGTATCGGGTCGGTCAAGAACACCCGCAAGATCACGCGCGCCATGAAGCTGGTCGCGGCGGCCAAGCTGCGCCGCGCCCAGGACAACATCATCGCCGCGCGGCCGTACGCGCAGGCCCTGTCCAGCGTGGTGTCGGAGCTCGCCGAGGTGGCCGGCACCGACGCCCACCCGCTGTTCGAGGACCGCAAGGGCAAGAAGATCGCGATCGTCGCCTTCACCAGCGATCGCGGCCTGGCCGGCGCGTTCAACGCCAACGTGGTCAAGAAGGTCGAGGCCTTCGTCGCCAACGAGCTGCCGGCCGACAGCGAGGTCTCGCTGCGCCTCATCGGCCGCAAGGCCAACCAGTACTTCTCGCGCCGCAACGCCAACATCACGAGCTTCGACGCGGCGCCGACCAGCGCCACCGCGCTCCAGGTCGCCGGCGAGACGGCGAACCGCATCGTCGACGACTTCCTGGCGAAGAAGGTCGACCGCGTGCTCGTCGTCTACAACGAGTTCAAGAGCGCGATCTCGCAGACGGTCGTGATCAAGCAGGTGCTGCCCGTGGTCCCCGACAAGGCGGACGGCGGCGGCAGCGGCTCGAGCGTCGACTACACGTACGAGCCGGGCAAGGAAGAGCTGCTCGCGCGCCTGGTCCCGCTGTTCATCCAGATCGGGCTCTACCGGGCGGCGCTCGAGAGCATCGCCGGCGAGTTCGGCGCGCGCATGAGCGCGATGGAGAGCGCGACCAAGAACGCCGGCGAGATGATCGCCAAGCTCACGCTCCAGTACAACCGCGCTCGTCAGGCATCGATCACCAAGGAGCTGCTCGAGATCATCGGCGGCGCCGAGGCACTCAAGGGTTAGGAAGCACCAATGGCCACCACTACCGACTACTCCCCCGCTTCGCTCGGCCGCATCGTCCAGGTGATCGGCCCCGTCGTCGACGTCGCCTTCGACTCGGCGGAGCTGCCCGAGATCAACACCGCGCTGCTCCTCTCCAATCCGGCGATCGACAAGCGCGAGGACAACCTCACCATCGAGGTCGCCCAGCACCTGGGCGAGAAGATGGTCCGCTGCGTCGCCATGGACACGACCGACGGTCTGGTCCGCGGCCAGCAGGTGAAGAACACCGGCGCGCCCATCTCGATGCCGGTGGGCGCCGCGGTCCTCGGCCGCATCCTCAACGTCGTCGGCAACCCGATCGACGAGGCCGGCGTGGTCACGGCCAAGGAGACCCGCCCCATCCACCGCCCGGCGCCCAAGTTCACCGACCAGTCGGTGAACGTCGAGATGTTCGAGACCGGCATCAAGGTCATCGACCTCCTCGCGCCCTACCGCCGCGGCGGCAAGATCGGCCTGTTCGGCGGCGCCGGCGTCGGCAAGACGGTGCTCATCCAGGAGCTCATCAACAACGTCGCCAAGAAGTCGGGCTCGTACTCGGTGTTCGCCGGCGTCGGCGAGCGCTCGCGCGAGGGCAACGACCTCTACCACGAGCTCAAGGACGCCAAGCTGTTCGACGGCTCGTCGGTGCTCTCGAAGACGGCGATGGTGTTCGGCCAGATGAACGAGCC
>DDTA01000220.1:0-159 GCA_002344285.1 Myxococcales bacterium UBA2376 | reverse complement strand
GGCTCCGAGGTGTCGGCGCTCCTCGGCCGCATCCCGTCGGCCGTCGGTTACCAGCCGACCTTGTCGACGGAGATGGGCGGCCTCCAGGAGCGCATCACCTCGACCAAGGACGGCTCGATCACCTCGGTGCAGGCGATCTACGTCCCCGCCGACGACCTG
>DDTA01000205.1 GCA_002344285.1 Myxococcales bacterium UBA2376 | reverse complement strand
CGGGGCGCGGCGCGGCGGCCAGCAGGTCTATCGCGGCAACGACCTGAGCTACGCGATGGAGATCACGCTGGAAGAAGCCGCGCGCGGCAAGGACACGCAGATCCGCATTCCCAGCTGGGACAACTGCGAGACCTGCAAGGGCAGCGGCGCCAAGCCCGGCACCGCGCCGAAGACCTGCAACACCTGCAACGGCGGTGGCACGGTGCACATGCGCCAGGGCTTCTTCAGCATCCAGCAGACCTGCCCGCACTGCCGCGGCAGCGGCAAGATCATCCCCGAGCCCTGCACCGCGTGCAGCGGCGCCGGCAAGATCAAGAAACAAAAGACGCTGGAAGTGAAGATCCCCGCCGGCATCAACGAAGGCATGCGCATCCGCTCGGCCGGCAACGGCGAGCCCGGCGCCAACGGCGGGCCCAGCGGCGACCTGTACATCGAGATCCGGGTCAAGCAGCACGAGATCTTCGAGCGCGACGGCGACGACCTGCACTGCACCGCGCCGGTGGGCCTGACCACCGCGGCGCTGGGCGGCACGATCGAGGTGCCCACGCTGGGCGGCAACGCCGAGATCGACCTGCCCGAAGGCACGCAGCACGGCAAGACCTTCCGCCTGCGCGGCAAGGGCATCAAGGGCCTGCGTTCGAGCTACCCCGGCGACCTGTACGTGCACGTCGCGGTGGAAACGCCGGTCAAGCTCACCGAGCACCAGCGCAAGCTGCTGAAGGAACTCGACGATTCGCTGCGCAAGGGCGGCGAGCGCCATTCGCCGGGCGAGAAGAGTTGGGCCGACCGCGTGAAGGACCTCTTCAAGTAGCCGTCAGTCGCCGTCAGCCGGCGGCAAACAGGTTGCCCTGCGCCGCGGCCGGCGGCCTGAAAGCGCGCAGGTCGAGCTCGAAGCGCTCGCGGTTCAACCCGAGCCGGGCGCAGGCCTTGTCGAAGCGCTGGCGCAGCAACTCGGCCCACACGCCCTGCCCGCGCATGCGCGTGCCGAAGCGCGGATCGTTGTCGCGGCCGTCGCGCATCTCGCGCACACGCGCCATCACGCGCTGGGCGCGCTCTGGGAAGTGCTGCTGCAGCCAGTGCTGGAACAACGGACTCACCTCCCACGGCAGGCGCAGCACGATGCTGAACGCACGCGTCGCGCCCGCATCGCGCGCCGCTTGCAGCACGCGCTCGAGCTCGGGCTCGTTGATGAACGGAATCACCGGCGAAACGCTCACCCCCACCGGCACCCCGGCCGCGGCCAACCGCTCGATCGTCTGCAGCCGCCGCCGCGGCGCCGCGGCGCGCGGCTCCATCACCCGCGCCAGTCGCGCATCGAGCGTGGTGATCGACAGGTACACCGCCACCAGCCGATCGCGCGCCATGGGCGCGATCAAGTCCAGGTCGCGCTCGATCAGCGTCGACTTGGTGATCACCGAGAACGCGTGGCGGTGTTCGGCCAGCACCTCGACCACGCCGCGGGTGATGCGCAACTGCCGTTCGGCCGGCTGATAGGCGTCGGTGACCGAGCCGAGGTTGAGCATCTTCGCCTGGTAGCCCTGGCGCGCGAAGCTCTGGCGCAGGCGTTCGGCCGCATTGACCTTGGCCACGATGCGCGTCTCGAAGTCGATGCCCGGCGACAGGCTCAGGAAAGCGTGCGTGGGCCGCGCATAGCAGTAGATGCAGCCGTGCTCGCAGCCACGGTACGGGTTGATCGACAGGTCGAAACCGATGTCGGGCGAGTCGTTGGCGCTGAGGATGCTGCGCGCGTGCTCCTCGGCGATCTGCGTGGCGGGCCCTTGCGCGGCATCCGGCCCTTCGGGTTCGGACCGGCCCCAACCGTCGTCGAAGTCCTCGCGCAGCGCCGTCGTGAAGCGGTGCGGCAAATCCCAGGTCGTGCCACGGCCCTTGCGCGGCTGAGCATCCTGCGGCGGCGAGGCGATGATCGGGATTCTCGGGTACATGCTGTATTTTCATACAGCATGCACAACCCCGCCATCAGTAGTCCGAAGTGCCGCCGTGCGCCAGGTTGTCAAAGCGCGTCAGCGGCTTCAGGAAGGTCAGCTTCAGCGTGCCCACCGGGCCATTGCGCTGCTTGGCGATGATGATCTCGGCGACACCCGGCTCCTTGCTGTCCTTGTTGTAGTACTCGTCGCGGTAGATGAACATGATGACGTCGGCGTCCTGCTCGATCGCGCCGGATTCGCGCAGATCGCTCAGTTGCGGTCTCTTGTCGGTGCGCGACTCGAGCGAGCGGTTGAGCTGCGAGAGCGCGACGACGGGGCACTCGAGCTCCTTGGCGAGCGACTTGAGGCCGCGGGAGATCTCGCTGATCTCCTGCTCGCGGCTGGCCTTGGCCGCCTGTGCGCTGCCGCGCATGAGCTGGAGGTAGTCGACGAGGATGAGCCCGGTCTTCCTGGGGCCGGCCGGGCCGTTGAAGAGCTCCTTGCTCGAGCGGAAGCGGCGCGCGCGGGCGCGCAGCTCGCGCAACGAGAGGGCGGGCGTGTCGTCGATGAGGATCGGCGCCTTCGACAGCGTGTTGGCCGCGTAGGTCAGGTTGGTCATGTCCTGGCGCTGGAGCTGACCGCGGCGGAGCGCGGTCGAGTCGACGCGCGCCTCGCTGCACAGGAGGCGCTCGGCGAGCTGGGTCGACGACATCTCGAGCGAGAAGACGAGGACCGGCCAGCCGCCGCCGATCGCGGCGTTCTGCGCCATCGACAGCGCGAACGACGTCTTGCCCATGGCCGGGCGGGCCGCGAGGATGATGAGCTCGGTGGGCTGGAGCCCGGCGGTCTTCTGGTCGAGGTCGTGGAAGCCGGTGGGCACGCCGGTGATGCCGTCGGCCGACGCGAAGCGTTCGTCGAGCGAGCTGAAGACCTTCTTGATGAGGCTCTTGATCGGCTCGGGGCCGGCCTTCTCGCGGCGCTGCGTGACCTCGAAGATCCTGCCCTCGGCCAGGTCGAGGTACTCGCCGACCTCGGTGTCGTCGTCGTAGCCCTTCTCGAGGATCTCGCTGGCCGCGCGCATGACCTTGGCCGCGGCGTGCTTGTCCTGGATGATCTGCGCGTAGTGGAGGACGTTCTCGACCGAGGGGACACGCAGCGTCAGGTCGAGCAGGAACGCGAGGCCGCCGATGGCCTCGATCCGGCCCATGCGGCCGAGCTCCGCCTCGACCGTGATCGGGTCGATGGGTTTGGCCGCCGACTCGAGGTTGCGCATGGCCTGGAAGACGGCCTGGTGCTTGGGGCTATAGAAGTCCTCGACCTCGAGCGTGTCGAGCTGGGAGAGCGCGTCGTTGCGTAGGAAGATTCCGCCGAGGACCGACGCCTCGGCATCCAGGTTGTGTGGCAACTGCCGCGCACCCGACATCGAAGCGGCATACTATCAGCCGCCTCTGTGCCGAACCCCACCCCGGGAACCGAGATTGGTGCGTACCGAATCGAGGGCGTCATCGGCGCCGGCTCGATGGGGGACGTCTTCCGCGGGGTCGACGTCGGCCTGAATCGCAGGGTTGCGGTCAAGATCCTGTCCGAGCGCCACAAGGACTCGAACGAGCTCCGCGCGCGCTTCACCCGCGAGGGCCGCGCGGTGGCGGCGATCCAGCACCCCAACGTCGTGCAGGTGTTCGCCACCGGGAACTTCGAGGATCGGCCGTACATCGCGATGGAGCTCCTGGAGGGGACCGACCTCGCGAGCGCGGTCGACGCCAAGGGCCCGCTGCCGGCGCTCGACGCCGCCAGGGCGATCTTCGACGCCGCGCGCGGCCTCAACGCGGCGGCCAACGCGGGCCTCATCCATCGCGACGTGAAGCCGTCGAACCTGGTGCTGCTCTCCGACGGGCGGGTGAAGGTCACGGACTTCGGGCTGGCCAAGCCGGTCGACCCGGGAAGCGAGCCGTCGCTCACCGCCCTCGGCGTCGTCGTCGGCACGCCCGACTACATCGCGCCGGAGCAGGCCCGCGGCGAGACCATCGACGAGCGCGTCGACATCTACGCGCTCGGCGGCACGCTGTACTTCCTCCTCTGCGGCATGCCGCCCTTCCGCACCGGCGTACCCGCCGACGACAAGTACCTGAAGGTGGTCGCGCGCCACCTGAAGAGCCCGGCGCCGGACGCGCGCGAGCGCAACCCCGCGGCCGACCGCGAGCTCGCCGAGCTCGCTCGCCAGATGATGGCGAAGAAGCCCGCCGAGCGGCCCGACTACCCGGCGCTCATCCGACGGCTCGAGGGAATCATCGCCCGGCTCGGTGGCGGCGGCGCGACGCAGACGATCATCCCGGCCTCGATCGACGGCTCGTCGGGTCGCCTCGAGCGCACGCCGTTCGTCGGCGGCCCGGTGCCCCACGGCTTCGACGACGACGCGGCGGCGACGCGCTCGCGTGACGCGGCGCCCGATGCGGGCCTCTCGGTGCTCGCCCCACCGCGCGGCCTGCCCGGCTGGCTCTGGGCGGTGACGGGGCTGGCGGTGATCGTCTTCGGCGTCGGCCTCGTCGTCCATCTGACGCGCGGCTCGGGGTCGGGCGACAACGGCGGCGGCGGCACCGCGACGGGCTCCGCCGCGATCGTCGACGCGGGCGTCGCCGAGCTCGACGCGCCACCTCCGCCGCCGCTGCCCACGCCGCCCGAGGGCATGGTCCTCATCAGGAAGCCGGACGGCGCGCCGTGGTTCTTCGTCGACGCGCGCCCGATCACCGGCGCCGAGTTCGCGGCGGCGTTCCCCAAGCTCAAGAAGCCGAGCGCGGCCATGCGCGACAAGCCGGTGGTCAACGCGCCCTACAACTTCGCCAAGGCCTACGCGCAGACCGCGAACAAGCGCCTGCTCACCGCCGAGGAGTGGGAGGCCGCCGTCATCACGCCGGGCGTGATCGCATCTCCGTCGCAGCTCGAGTGGGTCTCGCCCGCCGTCGGCAAGGAGGCGCCGGTGCGCGCCCCGGGCAAGGCCGCGATGCGTCCGCTCGCCGGACAGAAGGACGTCACGTTCCGGCTGGCGAAGGATCTGTAGGGCTGTGAGGCGATCGCCTCACAGCGGCCTCGGGCTTCGGGCCTCGGGCCTCGGCGAGAGCAGAGTGAAGAGAGGCGACAGGCCGAGCGCCCGACGTCCCCGCCTCGGGCCCGGAGCGTCAGCACGTCCCCGACACCTGCGCGCTCGCCAGAACGCCTGATAGACGAGCCGCGGCCGCGTCGCACGTCCCCTCGGAGCAACGCGAGCCTCTCGCGGTCCGCCACGACGCGAGCGCCCCGCGCGGTCGCGTTTCGAACGTGCTCGCCTCGACCTTCGCACTCTCCATGGCCCGGCTGGTCTCTCCCGCGCCGGAGCCCATGCCCCGCATCGCGAGCGTGACCTCGAGATCGAGCCCCACGGCATCCGCCACGTCATCGCGTCCCTGACCTCCCGCATCGCCGCACGCCCGCTCGGGCTCCGGCCCCGCATCACGATCCGGCGCGCTCGACGGTGCCGAGACGGTCCTCGCCGCGCGGCGCCGCCGGCTGGCGCGCTTCTCGCGCACGAAGGCGGCGCCGAGCAGCCGCTCGGCCTCGTACTGGTTGTGGGCGTGGCAGAGGACGCGGATGCCCTCGACGGTCGACCTGCCCCCGAGCGCGACCGGGGTGCGGTGATCGAGCTCGATGAACCCGCGCTCGGTGCACCGCCTGCCGTCGTCGCTGACGAACGTGCACTGCTCGCCGTCCCGCGCGTGCACGGCGCGCTGCACCTCGCGCGGCACGGACCGGGCGTCGGCGTCCGCGCCTCGCGCCTTCGCCTTGCGCGGCCTGTCCGTCTCGCCGAACTTCTCCTTCTCGAGCTTCGCCAGCAGCGCATCGAGCGCGCGGTCGATGACCTCCGCCAGTCCACCGCCCGGGTTCCGGTGCCGCAAGAGGGCCTGCGCACGCACGAGCTTGTCCTGGATCTCCTTGCCGATCGTGACCTCGAGGGCGTACCGCTCCGGCGCCAGCGGCCGGGTCCGCGTCTTCTCCGGCGCGGGAGGTGGCCCCGGGGCCAGTTCCGGATCGGCCGCGGGCGCGGGAGGTGGCCCCGGGGCCAGTTCCGGGAGCTCTCCCGTGCCTGGATCGATCCGCACGAGCGAGGTCGGCACGTCGGGCCTGGGTGCGAGCCGCGCGACGAGTTCTTCGAGCTCGGTCCTGGTGCGGTGCGTGGCCGTGGCGAGGATCTCCTCGACGTTGTCCTCGTTCAGGTGCGGCGCGAGCATCAGCACACCGCTCAGGTGCACGCGGCCGTCGGCGAGGGCGTCGAGGATCTGCGGGAACCGGCGGGCGATGCGCGCGGCGCGGATGCGCTTGAACGCGGCGTCTTCTGACAGGTGGAGGACGCGCGTCGCGTAGATGAACATCGAGGAGCACGCGGCCGGCAGGTACAGCTCGCGCTTCTCGACCTCGGCCAGGTGCGCGAGCAGCGCGGCGGTCGTGCGCCGGTCGGTCGCGACGAGCGCGGCGAGGTCGGCCAGCAACGTGTCATCGGAGATGTGGTCGAAGACGAACGCGGGCATGACTCCACATAACACGGAGTTTTTCGGCCCCTCAGAATCGCGGAGGCGCGACAAGGACGGGTACGGAATCGCGAATCGACCCGACGTGCCTCGTCGTGCGTCTGGCGGCAACACACGCGTCGTGGACGAAGATCGCGACGAGGTTCTCGACGACGAGGTTCGCGTCGCTGCGAACGCTGTCAACTGAAATCGCACCTCCATCGCGTTCTCGTGGGCGAGAGATCGAGCGAGCGACGTCCGATGCGCAGGTCGTCCGACTTCCGGACAACGTTGTCGGCGCGGACAAGGGAGAAGGAGAGGGAGAGGGAGAGGGAG
>DDTA01000140.1 GCA_002344285.1 Myxococcales bacterium UBA2376 | reverse complement strand
TAGTATCAATAGCCTGTGCGGCTCGGAGGGGTCTGCGACTTGTGGGCCTGGTGGCCCACGTGTCGCTGGGGCTGTTGGTATCAATAGCCTGTGCGGGAGGCCGATCACTTCATCCAAGTAGTCATAATCTTGGGGCTTTACAAAGAGGCGCCCGGGCGCTTCAGAGACAAGGTGCGGTCGTTTCGCGGCGATCACTTGACTCCTCGACCCTGAAGGCCCGAGCATGGACTACTCTACCCACCTCGCGACCTCGCTGCCAGCACTTCTGCGCGACGGCGGCGTGTCCCTCTCGCAGCTCCGCCAGCACCGCGGTGCCGCGGAGCTGCTGCTCACGCTCGACCTGGAGCGACTGCGGACCGACCTCGTGGCCGCGCTTCCGCGCCGACCCGGTGGCCGGAAACCCTTCGACCAGGTCGTCCTGGCGCGGTCGCTGCTGCTTTGCGTCATCGTCGGGGGCGGGCGGCTCAACGCCTGGGGGCGGCGGCTGGCCGCGGAACCGCTGCTGCGCGTGCTCATCGGCCTTGGCGCCACCGCCAAGGCCCCCGCAATCGGTACCCACTACGCGTTCATGCGCCGCGTGCTGCGAGCGTCGACACCCGACGCTGCCGACCCCGAGCTGGCGGCCGGGCACGGAGGCCTCTTCGAGCGCTCCCTCGCCGACGAGCCCCGCGACGCCGCTGACAACATCGACGGCGCGTGCGAGCGCATGCGCAAGCTGATCGACGCGGGCGGCTTGCCCGGGTCGCTCGACGCGCGGCTCATCGGGTGGGTGGTCGATGTCGGCGTGCGCTGCCTCGTCGACGCCGACCTGCTCGTTCGGCGCCTCGACCTCGCGGTCGATGGCACGGTGCACGGCACGCACGCGTGCCGGTTCGGCGTCCCGTCGCACCGCCGCGTCGATGCCGCCGACACGGCTCGTCCGACGCCGGAACCGGCGGAAGCCGCCCCGACCGCGACTGCCGCCGAGCGTACCGCGCCCGACCGCGCGGCGGCGCCAGAGCGTGCTGCGCACAGAACCAAGGGCGCGGTCGCCAAGTCCGCGCAGCGAAAGCGCGATCGTGACCGCCGCCGCGGCACGTCGGCGCCGGTATCGACGGCGCCAGCGTCACCGGGAACCACGGCGCGCGCGTCGGCGCGTCCCCGCGTCTTCAGCGACCCGACGGCGTCGTTCCGCTACAGCAACGGTTCCGGGTCGGTGGAGTTCGGTCACCTCGGCATCGCCGCAACCACGCGCGTCGGCAACGCCGACGTACCGCTGTTCTCGGCCTTCGCCCGCCCGCACCACGGCGAGACACCAGAGTCGATGCGGGCCATCGAACAGTTCATCGTCGCCATGGGCAAGCACTTCCCGGAGCACAAGCTGCGGAGCGTCATCGGCGACGCGGGGTTCGACGCGGCCGCCTTCTACACGTACGTGCGGTCGCGCGGCGCCGATCCGATCGTGGCCATAGGTGCCAATCCGCTGCCGGTGGCCGACGGCGACTATGCCTCCGACGGTCGCCCGACCTGCGCCGGTGGCGCCGCGATGCAGCTGCACAGCCGCGCGTCGCATGGTCTGCGCTACCAATGCCCGGCGCAGCGAATGACGCGCGCCAAAGACGGCCCTGGCAGCAAGGCCGGCTACGTCTTCGACGCCACGCGCTGTCCGCTCGGTGCGCCGTGCGCCGAGGCCGAACGGGGTGGCGCGAGCGGCCCGTTCCGGGTGGTTCCGGCGGAGCAGCACCCTCGGTTGCACCTGCCGGTGCCGCGCGGCAGCGACGAGTTCATCACGCGGATGAAGACGCGCACCGCGGTCGAGCGCTACTTCGCGCATCAGCACCACAAGTTGAAGGACCGCAGCTACCGGCGCCGCCACATCTGGCAGTTCATGTGCGCGATGCACGTGTTGTGGCGTCAAGCGGCAGTGGTGCGTGCCGCGCGGCCGGACGCGTTCGCGGCGTTCTGGGCCGACATTCGGGCTGCGGCGTCGTCACCGCCGGCGGCTGACGCAGCGTAGCGCGCAGCCGCCGGTCGACGAAACAACGGCGAGGTTCGAACACGGTCCAAACGGCCCGTGGCTGGACAAACACGTGCGCAAACAGCCAAATCGACCCCAAAGAGGCGTCGCGAGCGCGCAGCGCCGCGTCGACAGCGCACGAACGGTCGACCTCGGGCGGCGCGGAGGGTCCGAGCGAGGAAATCCGCGGCGATCAGTTGGGTCAAGTGATTCTCCTCTGCGGCTCGGAGGGGTCTGCGACGTAACCTCGCAATGCGACCGCCAGGCCGCTCTGCCCCGCCGCGGCCCCACCGCCTCGCCCTGCCGGCCGGCCTCCACCGCCGCCCCGCGGCCCCGCCTCAGGCCGGGAGCGCCAGGGTTCCGGGTAGCAGCGCCGCTGCGTCGCTCTTCGGCCAGCCGTCGCGGATCCGGTCGAGGACGGTCGTGAACCAGCGGAGCGGATCGATGCCGCGGACCTTGCAGGTCGCGATGAGCGACCAGGCCGTCGCGTGCAGCTTCGCCGAGTCGTGGTTGCCAGCGAAGACGGCGTTCTTCTCCAGCAGGCGCGTGGTGCGCAGCAGTCGCTCGGCGCGGTTGTTGTCGGGTGGCACGTCGCCGTGGTCGAGGAACCGGCTGAGCGCGGAGAACCTGCCGACGAAGTACTGGGCCGCGCGTGTGAGCGGCTCGGTGGGCGGCCTCGTCAGGACGATGGGGTTGAGCAGCTCGCGCAGTCGCTCCATCAGCGGCCGGGAGCGCTCGCCGCGCATCGCGGCGCGGCCGGCGGCGTCGACCCCGCAGAGGTCGGCGAGTGTCTCGACGCGGGCGATCTGGCGGTAGAGTTCGAGGACCGTCAGCGCCGTCACGTCGCCATCCCTCGCGCCGGGGACGAAGCGCCGCCGCGCGTGCGCGTTGCACGCGAACGGCAGCGCGCTGGCGACCATGCCGTTCGACAAGCGGTTGAAGTGATTGCTGCCGTCGGTCAGCAACTTGCCCTTGAAGCCGTCGAGCACCTTCCACGCGCTGTCCTCGGGCGAGGCGGTCTCGGTGTACTTCAGGAACGGGTGCACGGCGTCGCCGAGGAAGCCGGTGACGGTGCCGCGGTGCGACGAGCCGGGCTTCTTCTTGCTGTCGAGCACGCGGAAGCTCGTCGGGTCGAGCTGCACGAGCGTCGCGTTGACGACCGCCTTCTCGAGCACCTCGCGAAACATGTCGTCGAGCACTTCGAGCGCCGCCAGACAGTTGTGGCGCAGTGTCGACTCGGCGATCTCCACGCCTTGGCGCTTCAGGGCTTCGATTTGGCGGTACAGCGGCATCTGATCGGCGAACTTGCTCACGATCGCCGCGCTCGGCACCGAGTGGCCGAGCGACGAGCCGGGGAGGAACGACACAGGCGGCGATGGTGACGTCACGGGCTTCGCGTCCGCGCATCGCGCCGAGCAGACGACTGTCGGAATCGTGCGGACATGCTTCACGTAATGCCCAGGGACCCATTCGTAGGTCGTGCGCACGCTTCGCTCGATCACCCTGTTCAGCTCGCCGCAGCAGGGGCAGCGCTCGGCGTGCGGTTCGGTGCCGTGGTCGACCACATCCATCGGCTTGGTCGACGTGACAACGGGCCGCTCGCGCTGCGGTTTCGCGTCGCCGAGCATCGCGTCCAGCTCGGCGCGGGCGCGGCGCGCCTTGTGGAGGCCTGCCTTCTTCTCGGCGATCTCCTTGTCGAGTTTCCGCCCCTGCTCCCGGAGACCATCCAGCGCCGCGCGCTCCGGCGCACCAGGGCCGTCATCGTGGTCGTTGTCGTCGTCGGCGTTCCCGGCGCCGGGCTCGGAGGCGGCCTCCGACGCGGTGCCGGTCTGCGCCGCGCCCGCATCGCTGGTGGGCGCGTCGCCAGCGTCGTCGTCGCCAAACATATTGACCGTGAGAATCGCGCGCAGCCGCTCCGAGCCCGAGCCACTACGCCCGAGGTCCTTGCCTTGCAGCTGTCGCTGCAAATCCTCCAGCTTCAGCTCGGAGTACTGCAGCTGAATGAGAAGGTCGTCGAGCGCAGCATCGAGCCCACGCGTGGCGATCGCAGCCTTGAAGTCGGCCTTCCGCCGCTCCATCCTGCTCTCCTTCTTCGGCTGGTCCTCGCCCTCGCTCATGCGGCTGAGCATAGCAAACCCGCCCGGAAAACACCATCATTGTTTGCTCTGAACCACACATTCTTTGCGCCAACGCGTGCGCTTCACGGCGCCACGAAGCTCGATACCCTCCAGCATCAGCCCCAGCTCC
>DDTA01000066.1:24836-62473 GCA_002344285.1 Myxococcales bacterium UBA2376 | reverse complement strand
GGTGGTGGTGGCGGCGGCGGCGGCGGCGACGACAGCTGCAACTCGTACGGCTCGAGCGGCGGCGGCGGCGGCGGCGGCGGTTGCGGCGGCGGACGCGGCACGGGCGGACGCGGCGGCGGCGGCTCGTTCGCGCTCTACGTCAACGGCTCGACGGTGACGGTCCGCGACTCGATGCTCGCCGGCGGCATCGGCGGTCAAGGCGGACGCGGCGGCAGCGGCGGTCTGGGCGGCGGCGGTGGCGGCTTCGGCGCCGGTGGACCCTACGGCGGCTCGGGCGAGCAAGACGACGGCGGCATGGGCGGGCGCGGCGGCGCCGGTGGCGCGGGTGGTCCCGGCGGCGACGGCGGCGGCGGCGGCGGCGGTCCGTCGATCGCGGTGGTCTGCGTCGGCACGGTCGGCCTCCAGCTGACGAGCACGACGCTCTCACCCGGCAGCGGCGGCGCCGGTGGGCTGTCCGCGATTCCAGGCGCGCCCGGCCTGTCGGCCATGTCGCGCGGTTGTCCGCCGCCGTGAGGAGAGGACCCACTCGGCGGGAGATGTGGCCGCGGATCCGACTTGCGCTCGCCTCGCCGCATTGGGATCCTTTCGGACGTGAGCTCCGTTGGGGCAGCGAGCGCCGGCGCCGCGTCCAACCAGTACCAGATCCTCGGGCACCTGGCGACGGGGGGTATGGCGGAGCTGTACCTGGCGCGCTCGGTCGGGATCGCGGGGTTCGAGCGATACGTCGTGCTCAAGCGCATCATGGCGGAGCACTCGCGCAACCATCGCTTCGTCACCATGTTCCTCGACGAGGCGAGGCTCGCCGCGCAGCTCCATCATCCCAACATCGCGCAGGTCCACGACATCGGCCGCGTCAGCGACTCGTACTTCTTCACGCTCGAGTACGTGCACGGCGAGAACTGCCGTGATCTCCTGCAGCGCGTCGCGGCGCTCAAGCGCCAGATCCCGGTCGAGCACACGCTGGCGGTCATCGCGGGCGCGGCCGCCGGGTTGCACTACGCGCACGAGAAGCGGGGCATCGATCGCCAGCCGCTCGGCATCGTGCACCGCGACGTGTCGCCGTCGAACCTGATGGTCTCGTACGAGGGCGCGGTCAAGCTCGTCGACTTCGGCATCGCCAAGGCCGCGCACCGCATGACCGAGACGCGCTCGGGCGCGGTGAAGGGCAAGGTCGCGTACATGTCGCCCGAGCAGTGCACCGGCGCGACGCTCGACCGGCGCAGCGACATCTTCTCGCTCGGCATCGTGCTCTACGANNCCCGACCGACTTCGAGACGATGACCCACATCGTCAACAAGGACGTGCCGGCGCCGACGAGTCGTCGTGCCGACCTGCCGCGCGAGCTCGAGACCATCATCCTGCGCTGCCTGGCGAAGAAGCCCGACGAGCGCTTCCAGACGGCGGAGGAGCTGCTCGAGGCCATCGAGGATCTGGCGGCGCGCGAACGGCTCTCGCTGTCGTCGACGTCGCTCGGGCGCTACATCCGCGAGCTCTTCGGCGAGCGGCCCGAGCCATGGTACGAGCTCGAGGCGGCGGGCGAGCACACCGGGCTCGTGACCATCGAGACGACGAGNNCCGGAGGATCTTCCGCCCGAGGCGTTCGGTGCGAGCTCGACGCGCGGTCAGTGGACCGCCGGGCTCGGTCACGGGCGCGAGTGGTTGCCGGGCTCGGGCGCGGCCGTGGTCTCGGCGGTGTCGGTGCTCGAGCCCTCGGGTCCGGCGCTGGCGGCGGAGTCCGTGCCCGAGGAGATGGAGGACGACGTCGACGGTGATCAGAACGCCGCCGAGGCGCCGACCGTGATGGATCCGGCGCGGCCGATCCCGAACCCGCCGGTCCTGCCGGCGACGCGCGCGGAGCGTCCCACCGGAGGGATCGCCCCCGTGCGGCTGCCGTTGCCGCCGCCGGAGCTGGAGACCCCGGACCCTGACCCCGACGACCTCGCGAACGCGCCGACCATCGTCGGCCCGGTGACGGGGCCGCTGGTGCTCCAGGACATGCCGGTCGTGCGCGACACGCCCGATCGCGAGCCGTCGTGGAGCAACGAGCGCGATCCGTCGTGGAGCGCCGGGAGCGCGAGCGGTGTCTCCGCGATCGATCTGCGGCCGCGTCGGCCCTGGGTGCTGTGGAGCGCGATCGCGGCGGTCGTGATCGGCGTGGTCGTCATCGTGCTGGCGGCGAGCGGCGGCGACGACGAAGGGACGCCGGCGCCGTCGGCGGGCCCGACNNGGCCCGACCGCCGACGAGGCCGAGGTGCAGCCGTCGGCGGATCCGGATCCGGATCCAGATCTGGATCCGCAGCCACCACCGACCCAGCCGACGGCCGTCGTCGACGTGCCGCCACCCGTGATCGACGCGGCCACGACGGCGATCCCCGATTCGCCTCCGCCCGTGCGCGACGAGCCGCCGCCGGTCACGCGCCAGCCGCCGCCACCCACGCGCTCGTCGCCGCCCGTCACCCGGCAGCAGGTCCCGACGACGCGCACGACACCGCCGTCGACCACCCGCACGCGCCCGAAGCCGCCGCGCACGACGACGACCGCGCCGCCCGACAAGCCCAGGAAGCCGCCGGCGAAGTGCGGCGGCCTCTATCCACCGTGCGACTGACGGGGGACCGATCCATGAAGACGCGCGTCCACCTCGCCACGTTGATCCTCATCCTCGGACTCGGGCTCGCCGCGTCTTCGGCCGTCGCACAGCCGACGTCGCCGCACGAGGCCGCCGCCACCGCCGCGTACGAGGCCGGCGATCTCGACACCGCGCTCCGCGAGTTCGAGGCCGCTCACGCCGACACGCAGCGCGCCGACCTGCTCTACGTGATCGGCCGGCTCCACGCGGAGCGCAAGGAGTGTGCGAAGGCGATCGACTCGTTCCATCGCTACCTCGCGACCGGCCCCGGCCAGACCCAGGCCGACGCGGCGCAGGCCGAGATCGCGAAGTGCAAGGCGACGCTCGACGCGCAGCGGCCACCCGCGGGCGGCGGCGGGACGGGCGGCGGCGACACCACGGCGGGAACGATGACGCACCGGACCGGCGACGGCGCCTCGGCCGCGATCGGCGCGACCCCACCCGCGGGCGCCGCCCGCGCCGGTGAAGGCTCGCGCTCGTTCACCAGCGACAAGCTGGGCATGACGCTCCTCGTCGGCGGCGCGGTCGCCGGGGGCGCAGCCGTCGTGCTCTACGTGCAGGCGCGCGGCGCGCAGTGCGGTGATCCGGTGTGCACGGAGCTGACGTACGACGAGTACCTCGACGCCGAGGAACGCGCCAAGACGCTCCGCCTCACGTCGCTCATCGTCGCGGGCGCGGGCGCGGCGCTCCTCGGCGGCGGTCTCTACCGCTTCGCCACGCACGACGGCCGACGCCGCGAGCCATCGGTGTCGCTCGTGCCCACGCGCGACGGCGCCGCGCTCACGGTCCGCGGTCGGTTCTGACGGTCAGGGCGCGTCAGGCGCCGGCGCCGCGGCCGTACCCGGCTTGCGCGCGCCCAGGATCGCGAGCAACCGCTGGTGCGAGTTCTGCGAGGCGGCGCCGCCCATGCAGGGGCGCTTCTTGGTCTCGCCGCAGGGGATGTCCTTGTCGAGGAACTTCTTGGCGCCGCACGGCTTCAGGTACGTCATCACGTCCTTGCAGTCGTAGCCGTGATCGAGCCCGTACGCGTGCGCGACCTCCATGCCGATGGTCTCGCACACCGGCGTCACCTGGTTACCGAGCTGCTGCGAGAAGACGAACACGACGGCCTTGGGGATGACGTCGCCGGAGAACGGCGCGAGCCCGCCGACGCGCTTGTTGGTCTCGCCGATGTCCGTCGGTCGGCCGCCGACCGCGACGAGCACGAAGTCGCCGCGCTCCGGGCGCTGGTCGGTGACCTCGACGTCGAACGGCGCCCACAGCTTCTGCACGCAGGCGACGACCTGCTTCCAGCCCTTCTCCGTGCCCTTCCAGCCCGGCACCTTCACCGGCGCGTTCTTCTTGGCCGCGACCACGCTCGAGACACCGGCCGGCGCGTCGTCCTCGCCGGGCGCGATCTCCAGCGGACCGCGCGCGAGGTAGATGATGCGGCTCGGACCCGACGGCCGGACCAGCGACAGCCGCTCGCGCACCTTGGTCAGGTCGTCGCGATCGATCATCTTCCACTCGCCGCTCTCGAGGCGCTTCACGACGAAGAGCCCGAGGACGACGCCGGCGGCCAGCGTGACGACCGCGCCGAGCGCGACGAATCCCCAGCGTGCGGCGCTCATAGCCATCTCCAGCGGCGGAAGAGGAGCAGGAGCCCTCCCGAGCCACCGGCGAGGATCGCACAGAGCGCCCAGAACGCCCACTCGATCTGCTGTGCCGGGACCCCGCCGACGTTGACGCCGAGCAGGCCGGTGATGAACGACAGCGGCAGGAACACGGCGGTGACGAGCGACAGGATGTAGAGGCGCCGGTTGGCGAGCTCGTCGTTGCGGCTGGTGAGCTCCTCCTGGGTGACCGCGGCCCGCTCGCGGGCGGCGTCGAGCTCCTCGATCGATCGCGTCATGCGATCGGCGGCCTCGCGCAGGCGGGCGCGCGTCGTCTCGTCGAGCCAGCGCTGGGTCATGCCGCCCAGCCGCGACAGCGCATCGCGCTGCGGCGCGAGGAAGCGGCGCACGCCGATCGCGCGGCGGCGCAGGTCGGCGATGCGGGCGCGCTGCTCGGTGGCGGCGTTGTCGAGGAGGTTCTCCTCGAGCACGGCGACCTCGTCGTCGATCGCGTCGACCAGCGTGACCACCGGCTCGATGACGTGCTCGACGACCTCGGCGAGGAACGTGGCCGGGCTCACCGGGCCGCCGCCGCGATCGATCGAGGCCGCGACCAGCTTGGCGGCGCGCACCATGCGGTGCCGCATGGTGATGATGCGGTGCCCGTCGATCCAGCAGCGCAGCGAGACCATGTCCTCCGGGTGGGCGCCCTGGTTCAGGTTGATGGCGCGGATGATGACGAGCAGCGCGTCGCCCAGCGCGAGCGCCCGCGGCCGGGGATCGCGCTCGAGGAGCGCGTCGCGCACGACCGGGTCCAGGCCGGAGCGCTGCGCGAGCCACTGTTGCGCGTCGGCGCCGGCGTAGTCGAGGTTGAGCCAGAGCACGCCGTCCTCGGGCTGCCAGCGCTCGACGCCTTCCCAGTCGAGCCGAGCGCCGCCGCCGTTGCCGTCGAGGACGAAGGCATGTACGAGCCCGGTGCTATCTTCACCAGCGGTCATGGCGTCGTTATCGCACGGGCTGGCCTGGCTGGTTGCCGTCCTCGTGGCGACGTGCGGCGGGGCCGCACCCGCGCCGTCGCCGCGCTCGCCGTCACCGCCGCCGCCCACGGCGCCGCCGGGGTGGGTCGACGTGTCTGTCCGCATTCCGGACGCCGTCATCGACCTGCGCTACGCCACCGCCGACAACTTCACCGGGGCGGTGCTCTACCCGGTCGCGCGCTGTCTCGTCCGCGCCGCGGTCGCCGAGCGCCTGGCCGCGGCGGCCGACACGCTGCGCGCGCAGGGCCACCGGCTCGTCTTGTGGGACTGCTATCGCCCGGCCTCGATCCAGCGCGAGCTCTGGCGCCTCGTTCCCGATCCCCGCTACGTCGCCGAGCCGACGTTCGACGAGGCGGGCGCACCGATCGGCGGCAGCAAGCATAGCCGCGGCGCCGCCGTCGACGTGAGCCTCGCCGATCGCGCGGGCGCGCCGCGCGTGATGCCGACCGCGCACGACGCCTTCGGCCCGGAGGCGAGCGGCGCCTCGGCGACCGGCGAGGCGCGGGCGAACCACGCGGCCCTGCGCGCGGCGATGGTCGCCGCCGGCTTCGCGCCGATGGCGACCGAATGGTGGCACTACGACGCGGCGGGCTGGTCGGCGTACCCGCTCTCCGACGAGCCGTTGCGCTGAGGCGCGCCGAAAACGACGACGGGCGCCGTGCCGGCGCCCGTCACCTCGTCGCTGGATCCGGTGATCAGCCGAGGATGAAGTCGTGCGCACGAACCGTCTTGCGACCGTTCTCCTTGGCGCGCGCCGTCGCCTGCTGCACGAGCCAGTGCACGTACGCGTTGAGCCCGTCGAGCGCGTCGCCGGCGAAGTTGCAGTCGGCGTCCTTGACCGCCTGACGAACCTTCGACGCGATCAGCAGAACTTCCTTGTTGGCGCCCTTCGCGGGCTTGCCCTTAGCCTTGGCCATCTTGATCTCTCCTCCGATTGGTCGGATGCGAATTCATGGCACCGGCCGATCGTCGAGGAAAGGGCCTGGGGACGGTTTTTTCGGCACCTACCGGCGATCTGCCGTGAAGCCCGTCGTGAACTTGACGGTGGCGCCGAGGACCAGCGCCTCGAGCTCGCCGTCCATGTCCGGATCGCCGGCCCACAGACACCCGCCCGAGTAGCCGACGGTGACGAGCCCGGCGTTCATGGCGATCGACTCCCAGTCGCCGTCGGCCGCGCTGCCCACGTTCTCGAGCTCGGCATCGGCGACCGACCAGCCGACGAGCGCGCAGTTGATGCCGTTGGTGGCGATCCCGGCGCCGAGGTAGAGGCGGAACGTGCGGCCGCTCTCGCCGATCACGCCGAAGCGCTCCTCGTTGCGCGTGGAGATCTCGCCGTCGCAGACCTGATCGCACGCGGGGTTGTTGGTGCCGGCGCCGCACGAGCCGGGCGCCGGGGACACGAGCGGTCCGTTGCACGTCTGCACCGGCAGCGTGACGTACATGCGGTGCTCGAACCCGACGTCGCGCTGCTCGGCGAGCACCTGGCGCGGCCACGCTTCGCTCGGGCACAGGATCTCGGGGCGCGCGCAGTCGAGATCGAACGTGAGCGGTCGGCCCTGGTGCGTGATGGTCACGCTGCCGCCCTGCGCGCCGGTCTCGGCCGTGTACACCGAGCCGCCGATCGTGATCTCGACGTCCAGGCGATCGTCGTAGGTGACGTCCCACCAGCCCGTCACGTCGGGCGCCGGCGAGCGCGAGTTGGCCGCGCACCCGTCGCCCTTCGCGCCAGCGAGGAGGGGAAGGGCACACATGGTGAGCGAGGCGAGAAAGGGCTTGGTCCGCATGACGAGGGGACATCGCAAGCTGGGTGCCAGGCGAAGGTCCGGCCACCTGTGGACAAAGACCACGGTGGCAGTCAAGCGGCGTCAACGGTCGGCACCGGCCGTGACCCGGCGTTGGCGGTTCGGTCTGGTTACACCCGCAGGAATTGCCTACACTTGATCGCGGTGGCCGACGGAACCGCATGGCGCCTGGTCAGCCAGTGCGCGACGGTGGAAGACCTCGTCCGGGTGTTCCGCACCCTCGCCAAGGGGGAGGGGCTGGAGCGTATCCCCGTGTCGGGCATCGGGCCGGGCGGCGGGAGTCAGGTGCGCCTGGTGCTGGCGCTGTCGACGAAGGCGGCGGTGCTGGACGGTGACGCGCTCGTGACGCGCGACGCCGGGACCGTCACCGTGTCGTGGACGAGGCTCGAGGCGCGCGGCAAGGGGCTGCTCGCCCACATGCTCGAGCACCGCGACGCGGAGGCGCCCCCACCCGTGCCGCGGCACCTGATCCCGCTCGGCGCCGCGGCCGGGACGGCGGCGAGCGCGCGGGGCGACGCGTCGATGGCGAAGTGTGTGTTCGAGCCGATGGGCGCCGGCGGTCATCGCCCGCCGTCCGGTCCGAGCGTGCCCGACCTCGCGATCACCGCGCGCGCCGCGGCGCCGCGCCAGCCCGCGCCGCCCACCATCCGCGACGTCGTCGCGCCGGGAGCTGCGATGGCGGCTGCGCCGGAGAAGCCGAAGCGCGAGGCGCAGAAGACGCTGATGGGCATGCCCACGCTGTCGGCGTCGCGCAGCAAGCCGGCGAGCGTGCCCCCCGGTGTGATCGCGCCGGTGGCGGCTGCGCCCGCGGTGATCGGTCCGCAGCCGTCGTCGGGCGCGACGACGACGCCCGTGGTGGCGATGGGGACGCCGCCCGTCGGGCTCGCCGAGAGCGCGCCGGTGCCGGCGGGCAACGTCGAGCCGCGGGAGACCGGGCCGACCAGGCCGACGCGTCGCGCCGGCGTCGCTTCCCCCGCGGTCGCGGCGGCGGCGCGCGCGATCGCGGCCGCGCCTTCGGGGCCGGTCGACGACGGCCCGACGGTGCCGACGGCGCCCACCGACGACGTCGTCACCGACGTGAGCGTCGCGCTGCCGGATCTTCCGTCGGGCGACTACCTCGATCCGATCGTCGAGCCGCCTGTGACGGCGCCGGCGCCGGCGCCGGCGCCAGCGCCAGTGCCAGCGCCCGCCTACGCCGCGGCCGGATCGTCGCCGGGATGGCCGGCGCAGCCAGCGCCGCCGCTGGTGCCGGTCGCCCCGTATCCGGCGCAGCCGTACTACCCGACGCCGTATCCCGGGCCGCCGGCGGTCGCGCCGATGATGGTCGAGCGCGACGACGACCTGACCGAGATGGTGCAGCTCGGGCGGCCGGCCGCGCGCAGCCGCTGGCCGGTGATCCTCGCGACGTCGGGCGTGATCGTGATGGGCGTGGCGGTGATGGTGGTGCTGGCGGCCCGAGGCGGAGACGGCGGCAGCGCCGCCACGAGCGCGCCGCCGGCGTCCGCCGGATCGCCCGCGGCGGCGACGGCGAACGGAGCGGCGGCGGCGAACGGAACGGCGGCGGCGAACGGAACGGCGGCGGCGGGTTCGCCCTCGGTCGCCGAGCCGGCGGCGGCGCCCGGGCGCTGCCGCGTCGCGTTCACCTCGAGCCCCGACGCCGCCGAGGTCGTGCTCGACGGCGAGGTGATCGGTACGACACCGTTCGAGCGCGAGGGCCCGTGCACCGCCTACGAGGTGACGTTTCGCCGCGACAAGTACGCGAGCGTGACCGCGGAGGTCGCGGCGGGCGCGCCGAGCCTCGAGGTCCGACTCGAGCGACCGCCGTTCAAGGTACGGGTCACGTCGCGTCCGTCGCGCGCGACGGTGAGGGTCGGCGGAGAGACCGTCGGCAAGACGCCGGTGACGATCACGCTGCCCGGCTACGAGACGACCTCGATCGATCTCGTGCACGGTGGTCGCACCACCACCCAGCGCGTGTACGCCGGCAAGAGCGGCCAGAAGGTCGACGTGAAGCTGCGCCGGCGCTGACCTGGCGCCAGCCTGTGCTAAGTAGCGCGCGGTGATCCACGTCCTGCTCGCGTCGTCCTTGCCGCTGGCGGTGTTCTTCGCCGTGTGGTGGACACGCGGGCGGCGGACGTCG
Organism: Myxococcales bacterium UBA2376; assembly: GCA_002344285.1. Classification (GTDB taxonomy): domain Bacteria; phylum Myxococcota_A; class Polyangia; order Haliangiales; family Haliangiaceae; genus UBA2376. Next base: position 53,276 of record DDTA01000066.1, on the reverse strand, counting down.
CCGCGCGCGCTGGTGACCCTGGCCCTCGCGTGCCTCGTGTCGAGCGTCTGGTCGATCGTCCCGGACACGCCGCGGCTGTGGGGTGACCTCGTCTACTACGTCGAGCTGCACCACCGCTCGTACTGCGACGTGTGGTGGTTCCACTGCGCGATCGATCGCCGCGACGCCGTCGACAGCTCGATGCTGTTCCCGGTGCTCTTCGTGCTGGCGGCGGCGTCGGTGCTCGCCGTCGCGTGGCGCGAGCTCTCGCAGCGCGAGCGTGAGGGCGAGGGCGAGGGCGAGGAGGCGTAGTGGCGCACGCCAACTTCCACATGGCCGCGGGCATGGCGATCGGCACGGCGGTGACGGTCCTGCCGGTGGCGCGGGCGTGGCTCGCGCGCGCGCCGCTCGCGCGCCCCGTGGGGCGCATGCTCCTGGCGGCGTACGCGCTGGGCGTGTGGGCGCTCGTGCCCAACCTCGTCACCGCGGCCGGCGGCCCGGCCGGCATCCATCACCACCCGGTGGCCAACGTGTTCGTCGGCCACGCGCTCGTCGATCGCCGGGAGCAGGGCGGTCTGCTCGTCGGCGAGCTGGGCATGATCGCGATCCTCGTCTTCCAGTTCGTGCTGCTGGTCGCCGCGATCGCACGCGCCCGCCCGCGCTGATTCAGGGTGAGAGCCGCGCGAGGCCGCGGCGCGTCGCCACCCAGCGTGCGTCGCCGACGCGCGCGATCACGGTCACGTCCCGGCCCGGCAGGCCGGCCACGCCCGTCCACGTCGCGCTCGCGCCGTCGCCGGCGCGCAGCCCCTCCTGCGTCGACGCGAAGAGGGTGTCGCCGATCCACGCGAGGCCGCTCGGGTTGACCCAGCCGCCGCCGAGGCGCGTCGCGGTCGAGAGATCGTCGAGATCGAGCCGCACGATGCCGGTCTTGTACGAGCCGACCCAGACCGAGCGGCCGCGGGCCGCGAGCCCCATCACCCAGTCGTCGTCGAGGTGACCGCTCGCGACCGACAGGCGCGTCCAGCCGTCACCGCGCGGCGTCTTGCCGGCGGCGGCGCTCGGGCCGCGCCACACGCCGGTCGTGGTGCCGAGCCACAGCATGCCGTCGGCGTCCTCCGCCACGGCCCACACGTTGCCGATGTCGGTGCCCGCCGGGCCGACCGGCACCGGCTGACCGTCGCCGACGATCGCCGCGCCCGTGGACGTGCCGGCGACGATCCGCCCGTCGCGCAGGCGCGCGAGCGCCAGCACGCCGCGGCCGGGCAGGCCGTCGCGGCGCGTGAGGCGCGCGACGTCGGCGTCGTCGGGGCCGTCGAGCGCCATGAGACCGGCGGCGGTCGCGACCCACACGCGCGCGGGTCTTCCGGCGCGCGGCTCGACGAGCAGGGCGTTGATGCGACCGTCGAGATCGGGGTGCGCGATCGTGCGCCACGCGCCGCGCTCGTGGACGGCGAGCCCTCGGTCGAAGGTGCCGACCCAGAGGCGCGAGCCGTCGGCGGCGAGCGCGGAGACGTCGTTCGACGGCGGCCCGGCGGAGCGCGGCGCGGCGATCCACGCGGCGTCCGCGCGCGGGCGCAGCCAGAGGCCGTCGAGGCCGCCGGCGCACGCCGCACCGTCGTGCTCGCTCACCGCCTGCGCCAGCGCCAGGCCGCGCGGCGCGCCGTCGAGCGCGACCAGCCGGCCGCGGTCGACCCGCTCGAGCCCGGCGCCGAGCGCGGCCACGACGATCTCGCCGTCGAAGGCGGTCACGTGGGCGAGCTCGTTGCCGCCGATGCGGCGCACGCCGCGCCCGTCGCGCACGAACAGGCCGTCGCTGGTGGCGATCCACAGCCGCTCGCCATCGGCGAGGAGCGACGTGACGCCCGCCGAGGCGTGCGCGCCGTCGAGCGCGACCGGCTCGAGCCGTGCGCCACGCAGCACGTACAGTCCCGCCGCCGTGCCTGCCCACAGGGCGCCACCGTGCGAGGCCAGCGCGGCGACGCGCGCGCGGGGACCGCGCACGCCGCCCTTCATCGCCACCGTCGTGCCCTTGCCGCGCGCGCCGAGCCTCACCACGCCGTTCGCCGTCGCCGCGTAGCGCACGCCGCCGTGGCGGACGACGTCGCGCATCGCCGCGCTCTCCACGGCGCGATCGACCGCGAGCGCGCCGTCGACGATCCGGACCCGGGCGCCGCCGGCGTCGGTGCCGATCCACCAGCCGTCGCCGTCCCGCACGATGGCCTCGATGCGCGTGCCGGGCAGGCCGTCCTGCGCCGTCCACACCGCCCGGGCCGCGCCGCGCTCGTCGACGCGCACGAGGCCGCCGCCGGTGCCGACGAGCGCGCCGCCGGCGAGCGGGGCGCACGCGCGGACCTCGTCGGTGTGCGTGTGCACGGCCGGTTCGGCGGCGGCCGCGCCGGCGCTCGCGGCGATGGCGAGCGCGCCGAGGGCGACGACCGGCTTCACGGGATCACCAGCTCCGCGGTCGCCTGGTTGAGCGCGTGGTCGCGGACGACGACGCGCAGGCTCACCGCCGCGACGCGGCCGGTCTTCCACTCGCCCTCGAACTTGCCCCACGCCGTCTGCGCGAGCAACAGCACCTCACCGTCGGGCAGCACCACCTCGACGCGATCGGCGTCCTTGCGCCGCGAACCGTCCGCGCTCGCCTGCTGCCGCGCCGTGATGCGGTAGCCGTCGCCGGTCCAGGTCGCGGCGAGCTTCATCACCGGCGCGACCGTGTCGACGGTGTAGCCGAGGTGCAGCACCTCGATGCGGCCGTCGGCGTGCGTGATCGTGACGCGCGCCTGGTAGTCGCCGTCCGGCGTGTCCTTGTCGACGAGGAAGCGGACCATCCACGCATCGACGTCGCGATCCCACTCGGCGACCTTGGTCTCGCCCCAGGGGAAGCTCACGATCACCGAGCGGGCGTCGCGCGGCGCCGGGATCTTGATCTCGGGGTCGCCGGGCTGGATCTCGTCGGGGGAGAGGCTCGCCTGGCGCGCGCCGAGCGTGTCGAGGTCCCCGCCGGTCACCTGCGGCGCCTGCGCGAGCCGCGCCTCCTCGGCCTGCTTGCGCTCGATGTCGTGGAGCTTGTAGGCCTCCTCGCTCTCGAGCACGAGCAGCGACGTGTGGCGCGACAGGACGCCGTGATCGCGGCTGGCCTTCACGATCGTCTCCTTCGGCGCCCCTGCCGCCTCGAGCGCGGCGAGGTGGTGCACCGCCCAGCGGCGCGCGACCCCGGCGGTGTCGACGGCGCCGGCGAGCGTCACCGCCTGCACCACCGGCGTGCCGGCGATGTCGCCGGTCAAGGTCAGCGCCGCCGGCACCGGCGCGCCCGCCGGCGTGTGGACGATCGCGACCATGGCGTCGCCGTCCCAGAGCGTGGTCGCGGTCGACGGGTAGAGCGTGCCGCCGGGCTCGCCCGCGGCCAGCGCCACGCGCGCGTTGCGCAGGCGCGCGCCGTCGCCGCCGTGGGCGGCGGCCAGGGCGAAGCGCGCGGCCTCGATCGGCCGGCGCACCATCATCGCGCGCCCACCGCTCGTGCCCGCCAGGTCGGCCCACAGCTCGCTCGACGCGCCCTTGCCGACGAGCGCGGCGTGGATCGGCGCGCCGGCCGCGGTCGCCCGCGTGGCGAGCGCCGCCTTGTCGAGCTCGCCCCACGTGGGCACGCCGTCGCCGATGTAGATGACGTCGGTCGGCTTCATCGCCGCGGCCGCGGTCAGCGCCGCGCCGAGGTCGCTCGCGCCGTCGGGCTCGATGCCCTCGAGGAACGCGACCGCGTCGGTCACCGCCGCGGCGCTGGCGGCGATCATCTCGGTCGCGTGCGGCGTCACCGTGACGTCGGAGGCCAGCACCACGAAGCGGTCGTCCGTCCGCAGCTCGCCGAGCGTCGCGGTCAGGAGCTCGAGCTGCAGCGGCCGGCCCTCGAGCGACGAGCGCGAGGTGTCGAAGACGACCGCGATTCGCCGCGGCCCGTGCGCCAGCGCCCCGTGCCCGCCGAAGCGCGCCGGATCGGGCGCCACCCGCACCGCGGTGTACGTGCCGTCGGCCTTCACCTCGCGCATCACGGGCGCGAGCGTCGCCGCCACCGGCACGCTCAGGTCGAGCCCGCTCTGCACGTCGGTCTCGCGCGCCGCGACCTTGCCGTCGACGGTCACGGTCAGCGCGCCGATCGTCGTCGTCGCCGCGCCGTCCTCGGGGAAGCCGACCATGTAGTCGTAGGTCCAGCCGCCGGCGTCGCGCGCGAGCGGCGTCGTGTAGCGGATGACGACCCGCTTCTCCGACGTCGCCTCGATCGGGAACACGCGCAGCTTGAACCAGTTGCCCTGCTCCCACTCGAGCAGCGCCGGATCCTGCATCTCGTCGACGATCTTCTCGTAGACCGCGCGCGCCTTCTCGCGCTCGACGATCTCGCCTTCCATCATGCGGCCGGCGATCTCCATCGCCATGCCGGTGAGGACGGCGCCGTCGGGCACCGGGAAGCGGAAGGTGCCCTCACGCATCTCGGCCGACGGGTTGTAGAAGACGTGCTCGACCTCGGTCATCGCCAGGTCGCCGGCGGTGGTCACGCGCACGTCGAGCTTGCGCAGCGCCAGCGGCTCCGCATGCTCTCCCGCGCCGCGCGCCTCGAGCCGGCCCACGCCGGCGCCCTCCGCGTCGCGCTCGAGCACGAGGCTCCAGTCGGCGAGCTCGGGGCGCGCGCCGGTCGCGAGCACCTCGGTCGTGCCGTCGGCGCGCGCGCCGAGCAGCACGTCGCCGGTGATGTCGAGCATGCCGTCGCGGCTCGCGACCGTCACCGGGATCGCGGCCGCCGACGCGCGGCGCAGGCGGCTCTTGCCGGCGAGCGCCTCGAGGTGCACGCCGCCGTCGTCCTGGCCGAGGCGCACGTGAGCGCCGGCCCGGAGCCACAGGCGACCAGCGGCGTCACCGTGGCCGATCGAGACGACCGCGCCCTGGCGCGCCACCTCGATCTCGCGCACGGACGCCATCGCCGTGCCCGGCGCGAGCGGCTTCCACGTCCGGTCGTTGCCGGTGCGCACGCGCACGGCGCCGCGCGCCTTGACCAGCTCGACGGGCAGGCGCAGCGGTCCCGACGGCGCGTGCGCCCGCGCGCTGCCGCTCGGGTCGGCGGCGCGGCGCTTGTCGCCGGTGTTGCAGGCGGCGAGGAGGGTGACGGCGGCGAACAGGCTGATCGACGGAGCGGTCCAGCGCGGGCTCATCGCGAGCCTCCCTTCACTTCGATGCGGGCGACGGTGACGGTGTCGTCCTTGTTGAACAGGCGATAGGGCAGGACGTGGCGCTGCTCGGAGGGCTTGCCCTCGTCGAGCACGACCACGACCTCGCCGCGCGCCTCGGAGATGTTCCCGCGGCCCACGCCGAAGTAGTTCACCTGCACGAGGTACGTGCCGGGCTTCGCGTGCGGGGCGGCGTAGGTCTCGGGGCCGTAGCCGGTCGTGATGTCGTCGTGCAGCGCGTCGCCGAGCGAGCCCTGCTTCTTCTGGTAGTAGACGCGCTCGCCGACCGGGTTGGTGACCCAGAGATCGACGTCGCTGCGGTCGGTGTCCCACGTCAGGTACACCTTGATGTCGTGCTGCGCGGTCCGGTCCATGGCCGCGAGACGCTGGCGCGCCGGATAGCGGATCGCCTCGGGCGCCGCGTCGTCGCCGGCGATCGCGCCGAGCCGCTCGCGGGCCTCGGCCTCGCGGCCCAGGCGCTGGGCGACGTCGGCGAGCTCGAACGCGAGGCGGCGGTCGCCGGGCGCGAGCGCGGCGGCGGCGGTGAGGCGCTCGTACGCGGCCTCGAGATCGCCGGCCTGCTTGAGCGCGCTCGCGAGCGCGCGCTGGGCGCTGGCGTCGCCGGGCAGGAGCTCGACCACCGCCGAGTACGCGCGCCGCGCCTGCGCGCGCTGGCCCAGCTCGGCGTAGAGATCGCCGAGCAGGCGCACGACGACGAGGTTGTAGGCGTCGACGGCGCGCCACGCGCGCGCGGCGGTGATCGCCTCGTCGAGCTTGCCGGCGCGGTGCAGCCCGCGCACCAGCGCGAAGCGCGCCGCGCGGTCCTTGGGATCGGCGGCCACGGCGGCGCGGAGCGCGGCGAGGTCGCTCTCACCGACCCTGGCGCGCGCGCCCGCGGGCTCGCGCTCGCCCTCCACCAGCGTCAGCCGCGGCGCCGGGCGGGGCGTGGCCGCGGCGTGCGACCCGGCCAGCGCCAGGGCGGCGGCGAACATCACGAACGGGAGCTTCCTCATACCCCTGCGGATTGCAGCGCCGATGCCATGGCGAAACCCCAGCCACCGCGGGCAGTTGGCGGCGAGCGTGGGCGCAGCGACACGGCCCGCGCGCGGCGCGGACACGTCCTTGGATCCGGCGGCGGCGCTGCGTCGCCCGGGACGGAGGTAGGGTCGGGTATGAGCACCAGCACGGGAAGAGTCACTCGCGAGCGGCGCGGCAACGTCCTGCTCGTCGGCCTGGATCGCGCCGCCAAGCGCAACGCGTTCGATCTCGCGATGTGGGACGACCTGTGTCGCGCGTACGGCGAGCTCGAACGCGACCCCGAGCTGCGCTGTGGCGTGCTCTTCGCCCACGGCGATCACTTCACCGGCGGGCTCGATCTGCCGTCGTGGGTCCCGGTGTTCCAGTCGGGCAGGTGGGCGATCCCCGACGACGGCATCGATCCGCTCGGGCTCACCGGCAAGCGCGTGTCCAAGCCGGTCGTCGCCGCCGTGCAGGGCATCTGCCTGACGATCGGCATCGAGCTCCTGCTCGCGACCGACATCCGCATCGCCGCCGAGTCGACGCGCTTCGCGCAGATCGAGATCAAGCGCGGCATCTATCCGGTCGGCGGCGCGACGCTGCGCTTCCCGCGCGAGGTCGGCTGGTCGAACGCGATGCGGTGGTTGCTCACCGGCGACGAGTTCCCGGCGACGGAAGCGCACCGCATGGGCCTCGTCCAGGAGGTCGTGCCCCACGGCGAGCAGCTCACGATCGCCGCGTCGCTGGCCGAGATCGTCGCGGCCCAGGCGCCGCTCGGGGTCTACGCCTCGCTCGCGTCGTCGCGCGCCGCGATCCCCAACGCCGAGCACGCCGCCGCCGCGCGCCTCATGCCCGACCTGGTCCCCATCATGGGCACCGAGGACGTGCAGGAAGGCATGCGCGCGTTCATGGCGCGGCGCCCCGGACAGTTCCGCGGGAAGTGAGCGCGTCTCAGAAGGATTCGCCGAGCGTGCGCAGCCGCGTCATCGTGGTCGCGCCGATGCCGGTGGTGCCGGCGACCCGCGCGAGGCTCGGCCAGGTGCGCCCGCCCGTGATGATCGAGCGCTGCGTGCCGGTGATGCCGGCGCCCGCGAGCTGCGTGTCGGTCGCGAGGTTGGCGGCGCGCAGGGACGCCGCGAGCTGCGCGGCCGTGAACGGCACGCCGTCCAGGTACGTGACGTCGGTCGGGCACGAGCGCGTGCGGTCGTTGCGATAGAAGCGGGTGTACGGCGGCGGCGTCTCCGGGCGGGGCACGGCGACGAGCAGGAAGGGCCGCGAGCGGCGGCCGGGGCAATCGCCGTTCTGCTCGAGCGACGTGGTCACCATGATCGTCAGCCCGGTGGACGAGATGCGCACGGTGTCGATGCGCGCCATGAAGCCGGGCAACAGGTCGGTGCGCGACATGCCGGGCGTGTAGAAGACGGCCCACTCGCGCGAGAAGTCGATCCCGGGGTTGTCGATGCCGAGCGCCTCCTCGAGCGCGGCCTCGGTGCGGAACACGCGCCGGACCTCGGTCTGGATCTTCGCCGTCGGCAGGAACAGCTCGCCGGGGAGGAAGCGGAGCGGCAGGCTGGTCGCGCTGTCGTCCTTGCCGTCGTCGGTCGCCGCCGGGTCGTCGCCCGCGACCTCGGCGACGTCCTCGGCCTCGCCGTCCGCCGGCTCGGTCTCGAGGCCACAGCCGGCCACCGTCACCGCGAGGAGCACCACGATCGTCGCGAGCGCGCGCATGGATGCGCGTTCAGCAACCGGCGGGCCGGGGCCGCCGGCGCCGAAGTGCGCGAGTTCCTTCACGCTGCCCGCGCGGCGGGTGTCGTCGCGGGCGACATGGCAGCCTGCCTGTCCGGTACCCGTGGGCCCGGGCTCCTTCTGATAAGGTGTCGCGTCCGATCGATGGCTCGACGTGAACAGCTCGCTTCCCTGCTCCGCCGCGCCGGCGGCACGACCGCGATCCTCGCCGCGCGCGCCCGGCTGCGGCTGCCGGTCCTGTCGATCCTGACCTACCACCACGTCTGCGATCCGGGGTCGGGCTACCTCTTCGATCCCGACGTCGCCGACGTCGCGCCGGCGCAGTTCCGCCGCCAGATGGAGCTGGTCAAGCGGCACTTCACCGCGATCGGCGTCGACGAGCTGCTCGCCGGCCTCGACGGCGCCCGGCTGCCGCCCAACCCGTGCCTCGTCACGTTCGACGACGGCTACCGCTCGAACCTCGACGTCGCGCTGCCCGTCCTGCGCGATCTCGGCCTGCGCGCGGTGTTCTTCATCGCGACCAGCTTCGTCACCGAGCGTCGCCTCTACTGGTGGGATCGCATCGCGTACCTCGTCGCGACCAGCACCCGCGGCACGCTCGAGCTCACGTACCCGCGGCCGATGACCGTCGCGCTCGGGGACCGGGCGGCCGCGCGCGCCGCGCTGGTCGCGGTCATCAAGGACGAGCACGGGCTCGATCTCGAGCGCTACCTGACCGGCGTCGCGGACGCGGCCGGCGTGCCGTGGACGCGCGAGGTCGAGCGCCGGCTCGCCGACGAGCTGATCATGACGTGGGACGAGGTCCGGCAGCTGCGCGACGCGGGCATGGACATCGAGTCGCACTCGCGCGGGCACCGCGTCCTGCAGACGCTCGACGACGAGGGGCTGCGCGACGAGCTCGACGGCGCGCGCGCCGATCTCGCCCGCGAGATGGGGCGCCCGGCGCGGGTCATCGCGTACCCGGTCGGCCGCACGATCGCGCCGTACCCCAAGGTGCGCGCGGCGGTCGCGGCAGCCGGCTATCGCTGCGGCCTCACCAACGCGAGCGGCGTGGTGCCGCTGTGGAAGCGCAAGCAGCTCGATCACCTCGACGTCGGGCGGGTCGCGCTCGATCGCTCGATGTCCGACGACATGTTCCTCGCGCAGCTCGCGATCCCGCAGCTGGGCTATCAACGTCAGTGAGTCACCGCCTGCCATGAGCATCCTCTTCGAGCTCCTCGCCACCGCCGGCCGCATGCGCCGGCGCGCCCGCGCGCGCGCCGAGCAGGCCGTGCGCCGCACCTGGATGAAGTACGCGCTCCGCGGCGTGCGCCAGAACGACGCGCACGATCGCCTCGACCTCGCGTACAGCGTCCCCGATCCGTGGCACATGGACTCCGACCAGGAGCGCCACCGCTTCGCCGAGACCAACCGCGTGATCCGCGAGCGCATCGCGCCGCGCGTCGGCTCGCTGCTCGAGATCGGCTGCGGCGAGGGCCACCAGAGCGAGGCGCTGCGCGAGGTGTGCGACGCCCTCACCGGCCTCGACGTGTCGCCCAAGGCGATCGAGCGGGCGCGCCGCCGGCTGCCGGACGCCACGTTCGCCGCCGGCGACGTCCACGCCATGCCGTGGGCGAACGAGCGCGGTCGCTTCGACCTCGTCACCGCGTGCGAGGTCATCTACTACATGAGCGATCGCCCGAAGTTCCTCCAGACGATCGACGGGCTCGGCAAGCACTGCCTCGTGACCTACTTCGCGCCCGCGGCGCGCAAGGTCGAGGCCGAGTGCATGGCGATGCCCGGCGCGCAGAAGACGAGCTTCCGCTACCGCGACACCGAGTGGGTCGCGGTCTGGTGGAAGGGCGCCGCGTCGCGCTGAGAGCGGAGCTACTTGCCGCGCACGCGCCGGCGAGCCCGCACGGCGGCGTTCCTGGCGACGTCGGCGCCGAGCCGCGCCAGCTCCGTCAGCTCGCGCCGCGCGCGGGCCCGGCGCGCCGCCTTGCCGGCGAGCGCGAGCGCGTCGCCGAGGGCGCCGTCGCCCCACAGGAGGCCGCGCGCGTTGCGGGCGTACGCCCAGAACAGCGCGGCGTCGCGGTCGGCGGGCGTCACCGCGTCGGGGTGCGCGGCGAGGAAGCCCTCGATCACGTCGAGGTAGTCGCGGTTCGTGCGCGCCAGCGCCGAGAGTCCCTGGTGGCCGCGCATCGCGCGCGTGAGCGGCTCGGCGATGACGGCCTCCTGGTAGCGGAGCGCGACCCGCAGGTGGAAGTCGAGGTCCTCGGCGGTGCGCAGCTTCCGGTCGAACCCGCCGACGGTCTCGAACACCTCGCGCCGGAACATCGCGGAGGCGGGCGCGAGCGCCGGGTTGCGCACGACGTGGCGCAGCACCCAGCCGTCCTCGGGGATGAACTCGCGGCGGCGGAAGATCTCGAAGCCGCGGCGATCCTCGTCCATGCGCTCGACGTCGGTGAGCACCATGCCGATCTCGGGCCGCCGCTCGAGCAGCTCGACCTGGCGCTCGATCTTCGTCGGCAGCCACTCGTCGTCGTCGTCGAGGAGCGCGATGTACGCGCCGCGCGCCGCCTTCATGCCGAAGTTGCGCGCCTCGGACACGCCGCCGTTCGCCTTCTTCAGGTAGCGGACGCGTGAGCCGTGCTCGCGCGCCAGCACGGCCTCGGTGTCGTCGCTGCCGCCGTCGTCGACGACGATGATCTCGAGCCCGGCCGCCGGATACGTCTGCGCCACGGCCGTGCCGACCGCGATGCGCACGAAGCCCGAGCGGTTGTAGGTGGGAATGACGGCGGAGACCAGCGGCGTCACTCCGGCATTCTTGTCTACTCCGCCCCCGGTTTGCTACCAATGGGCGTTCATGAGTGCTGTCACCACGCTGAAGGCCAACGCCGCGCCCGCCGTGAAGCGCGCGCTCTACTACAGCGGCGCGCTCGACGCGTACCACCGCGCCCGTAACCGCGACCGGTTGACGGTGATCATGTTCCACCGCGTGCTCGCGCCGAGCGATCCGCGCTGGCGCACCGCCGATCCCGAGTACAGCCTGCGCGACGACCTGTTCGCCGCCTGCCTCGGGTTCTTCAAGCGGCACTACCACGTCGTCTCCCTCGACGACGTGCTCGCCGCGCGCGCGGGCGGTCGTCGCCTGCCCCCGCGGCCGCTGCTCATCACCTTCGACGACGGCTGGAGCGACAACGAGGAGTTCGCGCTCGCCCACCTGCGCCGCGCCGGGCTGCCGTCGGTGCTGTTCGTCGTGGCCGACGTGATCGGTCGCCCCGAGCCCTTCTTCCAGGAGCGCCTGGTCGGCGCCTGGCGCGCGGGTCGCCTCGACGCCGACCGCGCCGGGCGGCTGTGGCGCGACGCGGGCGGCGATCCGGCGCGGACGCCGCCGCTCGCGCGCGCCGGCCGGGACGACCTCGAGCCGCTGCGCGCCGTCATCACGCAGCTCGAGCGGCTCGACGCCGCGCCGCGCGCCGCGCTCCTCGCCGAGCTGGCGCCGGTCCTCGACGACGGCGTCCGCTACATGGTGACGAGTGATCAGCTCAAGAACCTCGCCGGCCACTTCGTCGCGATCGGCGCCCACGGCAAGTCGCACACGCCCATGACCCGCGCCGCGGATCTGGACGCCGAGCTGTCCGGTGCCCGGACGGTCATCGCCGAGCGCCTCGGCGGCCGGTCCGCGCCGCCGGCCACGATGTCGTTCCCTCACGGCGCCCACGACGCGGCGATCGTCGCCCGCGCCCACGCCGCCGGCTACCAGCTCCTGTTCACGAGCGTCCCCGAGCTGCCCGCCGCCGGTGGCGCCGGCCCCGGCGTCCTCGGACGGGTCGGCTTCACCGGCGAGACCATCACCGACGCCCGCGGCCGCTTCGCCCCCGAGCTCCTCGCGCTCCATCTCTTCCGTAAGCCCCACGCGGCCTAGCGCTGCCCCGCGCTACCCGGTGAGCGCCGGCCGCGAGGAGTGGGGCCAGCGAGCGAAAGCGAGCTCCGGGGTAGCACCCGCGACGAAGCGGCACGAGCGCGCAGCGCGAGTAGGCGCGAACGAATACAATGATCCCCGGTGTTCGGCATCTTCGGCATCTGCGGCCTGCTGGTGTTCATCCTGGCGCGCCCGCAGGAGTACGTGGAGGTGCTGCAGCGGCTGCCGATGCTGTACCTGTTCTGCGCCGGCGCGGTCGGCGGCTTCATCCTCGACGTCAAGCTGCGACGCAACGATCCGCGGCCGGTGCCCATCCTGCGCTGGGTGATCGCCTTCCTCCTCTGGGCCACGATCTGCAGCGCGGTGAAGGCCGGGCCGGCCTTCCAGCGGAACCTGATCGAGGTCGGGATCCTGTTCATCCTGTTCGCGACCATCGCGCACGGGGCGCAGACCTTGCGCGCGTTCCGCATCATCGCCGCGACCGTGATGCTCGTGGGGTTCTTCCTGGCGTTCGTCTGCATCCACCAGGGCATCCAGGACCGCTCGTGCATCGTCACCGACCCAGAGCACCCGGGCGAAGGCACGCCCGACGGCCGGCCCTGCGAGATGGCGAGCAACTGTTACGAGACCGACGCCGAGCCCGGCGCCGAGTATCGCTGCGAGAAGGCCGGCATGTTCGGCACGTACTCGATCGACGATCGCGTGCGTTACCGCGGCGAGCTCCACGATCCCAACGAGCTCGGCATGACCGTGTGCATCAGCGCGTTCGCGCTGCTCATCGCGTTCGCCAACCAGCGGCGGCGGCCGTTCACGATCGTCACGGCGATCGTCGGTGCCCTCGTGGTGCTCTGGTGTGTCCGGCTCACGCAGTCGCGCGGCGCGATCCTCGTGTTCGCGCTGGTGGTCTCGGTCTACGCGATCCGGCGGTTCGGCATCGGCGGCGTCATCGCCGCCGGCATGGCGGCGCTCCCGCTCGTCGCCCTCGGCGGGCGCAGCGGCGAGGCCGCCGACATGTCGACGCGCCTGCGCTACGAGGCCTGGCACGCGGGCCTGCAGATGTTCAAGCAGAGCCCGGTGTTCGGCGTCGGCCAGCGCCAGTTCTCCGAGCACCACTACATGACCGCGCACAACTCGTACGTGCTCGCGCTCGCCGAGCTCGGCTTCGTCGGGCTCGTGCTCTTCATCTGCCTGCTCTACCTGACGGTGAAGACGCTGGTGATGGGGGTGATCCAGCTCGAGGGCGTCCCGGGAGCGCGCCCGGCGCAGGTGTGGGCGATGGCGCTCCTGTCCTCGTTCGCCGGGATGCTGTTCTCGATCAACACGCTGTCGTTCAGCTACCACAGCGTGCTCTGGATCTACCTCGGGCTGGGCGGGGCGTGGGTCTCGATGGTTCGCCACCACAAGCCCGACTTCGACGTCCAGATCACCAGCCGCGACCTCGTCGTCATCGTCGGCGCGTGCGCCGCGTTCGCCGTCGTGGTCCTGCCGGTCTTCCTGCGTTTCAAGGGCGTTTGAGGATGCTACGCTTTCTGTATGGCGCCGTTTCGCGATGCGCTCGCCGACGAGGTGATGACGTCACCGACGAGCGCCGGCACGCTGTCGCTCGAGGTCGCGCCGCGTCACGTCGTCGTCGCGCTCGCTGACGTGCGCCTCGCGGTGTCCGAGGGGCGCCTCATCATCACGCGCGCCGCGCGCCGCCGCGTGCGCCGCGTCGTCCGCCCGATCGGCGCGCGGCTCATCGTCGCGCGCGGCCTGCCCAGCGAGGGCGTCGGCATCTGGCTCGAGCCCAGGCCGGGGGAGGTCGAGCGCGTGTTCGGCGCCGAGCCGCGTGACCTCATCGTCAACGAGGATGGCCTGGCCGCGTTGCGCCAGCTCGACCGGCTGGTCCGGCGCCTCGCGAACGCGCTCTCCTCCGTCGGGCACGGCGTCCGGGAGGCGCTCGAGATCGGGCCGGCGGCCGACCGCGGCCTCGACAAGGTGCTCCTCGCCGACTTCGGCGACCACGTGACGGTCTACCGCCGATCGCTGTTCCACACGCGCGCGCGCCGCCTGCTCGACGCCCACGAGGACGGGAGGATCGTCATCCCGACCCCGGCCGGCGAGGTGCGGGTCATGTGCGCGGGCCGGTTCACCTGCTCGGTGATCGGCGATTACGTCCGCTTCACGACGCCCGCCGGCGACGACCTCGCGCACGTGTCGCTGCCTTGGGTGTCGCGCGGTGATCGCGAGGAGATCGCCCGGCGGATCGGGGAGGTCGTCGAGCGAGGCCGCGCAGGCTCGGACACTTAGCCGCACGGGATGCGGTCCGCGGGCCATTGCGAACGGGTCTGACCGGACCCACCTTGGAACCCATGTTCGACAAGCGCTGGCGGATCGGAACCCTCCTCGGGTTTCCCGTCGAGATCAACCTGACCTTCCTGCTCCTCCTCGGGGTCGTCTTCATCTGGCTGGGCGGCGTCGCGGGTCTCGTCGTCGTGGCGATCGCGTTCGGCTCGGTGCTCCTGCACGAGCTGGGGCACGCCGTCGTCGCGCGCCAGCTCGGCGTCAACGTCTCCGGCATCGAGCTCCACTTCTTCGGCGGCGCGGCCAAGATGATCGAGATGCCGCGCTCGGCCAACCACGAGATCGCCATCGCGGCGGCAGGCCCGGCCGTCTCGTTCGTGCTCGCGGGGCTGGGCCTCGGTCTGGGCGCGCTGTCCGGGAGCTGGATGGTCTCGATCGTGGGATGGATCAACCTCACGATCGCGCTCTTCAACCTCATCCCCGCGCTGCCCATGGACGGCGGCCGGATCCTGCGCGCCCTCCTCACGCGCTGGATGGACTTCGTCCGCGCGACCGACGTGTCGGTGATGGTCGCGCGCGTGGTGGCGGTCGGCTTCGTGGTCGTCGGCCTCGCCGCCGGCATGTTCCAGCTCGCGCTCCTCGCGCCGTTCCTCTGGATCATGGGCACCGCCGAGCAGCGGCTCGCGCGCAACCTGGCGCACCGCTACGCCTACAATGGCGACGGTTACGTCACCCGACATGAGCCCAGAGCCGAGCGTCGCTACGTGATCCGGCAGCGAAACGGCCGCCTCGTGATCGAGCTGTTGTAGCCTCGACGGGTGCCACAGGAGATCCTCGCGATCGGACACCGCATCGCCGATCGCTACGTCGTTCGCGGTGTGCTCGGGCACGGCGCGATGGGCGCCGTGTACGAAGTCGAGGGGGCCGGCGGTGCGCGCCACGCGATGAAGGCGGCGTTGCCCGATCTCGAGGACGGCGGCGAGGCCGCGAGGCGGCTGGCGCGCGAGGGCAACGCGCTCCAGCTCCTCGAGCACCCCCACATCATCGGCGCGGTCGACCAGCTCCTCGAGGGCGGTCGGCTCTACGTCGTCATGGAGCTGGCGCGCGGCCTGCCGCTCTCGCAGATCGTGATGCGCGGGCCGCTCGCGCCGCGGCGCGCGCTGGTGCTCGCGCGTCAGATGCTGGAAGGCGTCGAGCACGCGCACGGGCGCGGCGTCGTCCACCGCGACCTCAAGCCCGACAACGTGATCGTCACGACGGCCGGCACGCCGGAGAACCCGTTCGAGCGGGTCAAGCTCCTCGACTTCGGGCTGGTCAAGCTGCTCGACGACGCGGCGGCGCTCATCGGCGGGTCCAAGCTGACGCGGACCGGGATCGCGTTCGGCACGCCGGCGTACATCGCGCCCGAGAGCGCACAGGGCCGGCCGATCGACGGGCGCGCCGACCTGTACGCGATCGGCGTGATGCTGTTCGAGATGCTGACGGGGCGGCTGCCGTTCGTCGAGTCCGATCCCGGCCGGCTCCTGCGCGCCCACGTCGCGACGCCGCCACCGGCGCTCGGTGACGTCGCGCCGGGCGCGCCGTTCGCGACGCCGGCGATGGAGGCGCTGGTCGGGGGCGCGCTGGCCAAGAAGCCCGACGACCGCTTCGCCGGCGCCGCCGCGATGCGGGCCTGCCTCGACGACGCGTTCCTCAGCGTCTCGTAGCGCGTCCGCGCCGGGGTGTCGGTCGGTCAGTCGTCTCAGTCGTCGTAGCGCGTGTCCGGGTGGCGCTCGAGCCACTGGCGGAGCGCGGCGCTCTCGCGCGAGGCGCCGTGCTTGCGCTCGAACTCGCGGAGCTTGTCGAGCGCCTCGCCGAAGTCGCCCTTGTGGACCTTGTCGGCGACCTTGCGCCAGTCCTTGGCGCTGCGCCCGTCGAGGTCGGGCGGCGGTGAGAACGACCGGGGCTGGTCGTCGGGCGCCGGCGCGGTCCACGACGGGCCCGCCGACGGCAGCGCGCCCGGGCTCGACGACCGGTCGCCGCCGTCGCCGCGGCCGGCGAGGACGACGACGAGTCCGAGGAGCGCGAGGACCACCGCGACCGCGATCGGCCAGCGTGGCGTGTGGCCGCGGGCCGGCGCCTCGGCGGGCGCGGCGGCCGGGGCCGGCGTGAGCGAGACGGCGTGCGCGACGTTCGCGGCCGACGCCGCCGGCGAGCCCCGGGTGGCGCGCGTCTCCGTCGAGCCCGAGCCGGCGAGGAGCTCGGCCATGTGCGTCGCGCTCGGCCGTGCCGCGGGCGAGACGGCGAGCCCGGCGGCGAGGATCGGCCCGAGCACGCCGAGCGACGGTGGGATCGAGCTCGGATCGATCACGGGCTGGTCGGCGAGCCGGATGAGCTCGGCCATGGTCGCGTCGCCGTGGGGACGCGCGCCGGTCGCCGCCTCGTAGAGCGTGGCCGCGAGGCCGTAGACGTCCGACGCCGGCGAGAACTGCCCGAGCGTGAGCGCCTCGGGCGCGGCGTAGGCCGGCGTGCCGAGGAACTGGCCGGAGATCGTGACCTCGGAGTCGGGCATGTGGGCGACGCCGAAGTCGGCGAGCTTCCACAGACCGCCGGCGCCACGCAGCACGTTGCCCGGCTTGACGTCGCGATGGACGATGCCGCGGGCGTGGGCCGCCTCGAGCGCGCGTGCGAGCTGGATGCCGAGGGCGCAGACCTCCTGGTGGGACAGCGGCCCGCGCTCGGCGATGACCGACTTGAGGGTCGGCCCCTCGACCAGCTCCATGACCAGGTAGGGCTCGTCCTCGTCGACGCCGAGGTCGAAGACCTGGACGACGCCGGGGTGGGCGAGGGCGGCGAGGGCGCGCGCCTCGGCGGCGAACCGATCGTGGAACGTGTGGGCGACGATGCCGAGGACGTTCTTGACGCGCTTGATGGCGACGTCGCGGCCGAGCTTCTCGTCGCGCGCGCGCAGCACCTCGCCCATGGCGCCGGTGCCGAGCACGCCGGTCACGCGGTAGCGACCGATGTCCACCGAAGGAGTCTATCCTGTCGCCCGATGCACTGCTGTCTCGGCTGCCGGCTCGTGCAGGCGTCGGCGCGCGAGTGCGCCGAGTGCGGCGCGGCCATGGTGGCGCCCATGGAAGGTCTGCGTGAGCTCCTGTCCTACCGCGACATGAACCTCGTGGCGGAACGCGACATGTGGCTCATCTCGGCGTTGCTCGCAGGCGGCAGCATCGTCATGCCGTTCCTCCTGCCGATCTCGCTCCTCACCCTCGGCGCCGCCGGGCTGCAGGCGCGCCGCCAGCGACGCGCGCGCGATCTGCAGCCGATCGCGGCGATCGCCGACACCCGTCTACCGGTCGCGCCCGCCGCCGTGACCGTGAGCGGCGTCGTGCACCCGCTCCACGCGCCCGCGCGTCACGCGTGGGACGACGGCTCGAGCGTCGCCGCCGAGCTGTCGGTCCGCTGGATCGGCGGCCTCTTCCTGCGCGCGACCGCGGTGGCGCCGTTCGTGGTGACCGCGCCCGGCGGCGACCTCGTCGTCCTCGGCACCGTCCGCTTCATGCCGCCGCTGCTCCGCTACCGCACCGGCGCCGCGCCCGAGGTCACCGGCGCCGACCCCCGCCTCGCGGCCCTCGGCGTCCCGCCGACCTGGCGCCTCGGCGGCGTCCTCCACGTCACCTCCATCCTCGCCGGCGAGAGCGTGCGCGTGGCCGGCACCATCACCGACGAGCCCGTCCCCGCCCTCGCCAGCTACCGCGACGGCGGCGTCGCCCGCGTCATGCGCGGCACCCCCGCCACCCCCGTCCTCCTCGAACCGGGGACAGGCTCCTAGGTCGCAACCTGGCGCCACACCCCGGCTTTTCGCGCGCACCGCGACTGGCGCCTCACGGACCGCCGTCGGGCGTGAACGAGGTCGCCGCGAGCTCCATCGCGTATGGCGCGTACCGGAAGTCGCGGATGAGCGCGACGCGATCGCCGTCCCACGTCAGCACGACGAAGCTGCCCGGCGCGGCCGCGTCGGGAGGCGAGTAGACGGCGAGCGCCGGCCGGCCGTCGAGCAGGCCGGGGACGGCGCGGAGCTCCGGCAGCGCCGCGTACCGCGCGAAGTACTCGCCCACGGCCTTGCCGCGCCGCTCGGCGCGCGCGACGAGCTCGAGGCGCGCCTCGTCCGAGAGCAGCGCGCGCAGGCCGTCCCAGTCGCGCGCGTTGAACCGCGCCGCGTACGCGTGGAGCCGGGCGCGCTCCTCGGGCGCAGGTGGCGCGGCGGGCGCGCGGTCGTCGGCGTGGGCGCGCAGCGTGGCGCGGCCGCGGACGAGCGCCGCCTTGACGGCGAGGAGCGTGAGCCCGGTGCTCTCGACGATCTCGTCGAGCGTGCAGCCGAGCACGTCCTTCAGGATCACGGCGCTCCGCTGCGCGACCGGGAGGCGCTGGAAGGCGGCGAGGGCGACGTGGACGATCGCCGGGTCGAGCCCCTCGTCGGCGGCGTCGTCGCCGGGGAGGTCGGCGACGGAGTCGGCGAAGCGTCGCTCGTGGCGGCGGAGCGCGTCGATCGCGGCGTTGTGCGCGATCCGGAAGAGGAGCGGTCGAGACATGTCGCTGCCTCCGGGCGTGGCGCCGAGCGCGCGCGCGAGCGCCTCCTGGACGATGTCCTCGCCGTCGATGATCGAGCCCATGAGCCGCGCGCAGTAGCGGTGGAGCTCGGGACGCAGGGCCTGGATCTCGTCGGGGGTCACGGCGCGATCACAACACCTCGAGGCCCTTGCCGGTCAAGCCCAGCACGGTCGCGCCGGCGCCGGCCTCGCCGCGCGCGATCGCCACGATCGCACGTGCGACGCCCGCCGCGTCGAGCGGGGCCGGGAAGCGCTCCATGAACCTGGCGACGGTGATGCCGCTCTCGGCGGCGTAGCGGGTCGCGGCGGCGGCGCCGAGCGCGGTGTCGACGAGGAGCTGCCTGGGCGCGAGCGCGACGAAGCGGATGCCGAGCTCGCGCGCGGTGGACTCGCGCTGCAGGTAGCTCGCGAGGAACATCTGCATGCGCTTGGCGCCGGCGTAGCCGCCGGAGAGCGGTGAACCGGCGAGGCCCGCGCCGCTCGAGACGATGATGACGGTGCTGCCCGGGCGAAGCGGTCGCGCGAGCGCGGCGCGTCCGATCTCGTACGCGAGCTTCACGTCGCTGTTCCAGGCCGCGGAGAAGTCCTCCCAGCTCAGGCGGTCGACCGGGTCCATCGGCGGACGCACGCCGGCGGCGACGACGACGAGCTCGGGCCCGTCGGCGAGGAGCGCGCGGACGGTGTCGGGATCGGTCGCGTCGCCGGCGCGCGGGACGGCGCCGTCGAGCCCGTGGAGCCGTGCGGCATCGCGGCCGACGGCGGTGACACGCGCGCCCTGCGCGAGGAGCTCGAGCACGGTCGCGCGGCCGATGCCGCTGCCCGCGCCGATGACGAGTGCGTTGGTGGTCATGGTTCCTCCGGATGCTCAGTGGTAGGTCAAGGTGACGAGCAGCGCGGGCGCGGCGATGCGGATCGAATCGTCGACGCCGTACAGGCGATACGCGGTGAGGCGGGCGAGCGCGCCGACGCTCCACTCGGCCGCGACGAAGCGGTCGTAGCCGACGCCGACCATCGCCCCGTATCCGAAGCCGACCTGCGACGCGCGCGTGTCGCTGCCATCGAGATAGCCGGCGGCGAAGAGGAGCCCGCCCTGGAGCTGGAGTCCGCCGCGCGCGTCGAGCCAGTAGGCGACGAACGGTCCGGTGCCGGAGACGTGCTGGCCGCCGGGGTCGGCGCCGTCGTAGGAGGGCGAGGGCGAGACCATCGGAAAGGTGCCGCCGCCGACGACGAGGCGCGGGCGCACGGTGACGCCGGCGGCGAGCTCGGTGTTGACGCTCGGGCCGCGGGCGTCGCTGTCGGCGCCGGCGGCGGGCGAGAACGTCGCGAGCGGGTAGCCGGGACCGATCCCGACGCGGAGATAGACGCCGTCGTGGGTGCGCGGCGCCGCGGCGGTGGGCGTGGCGACGATCAGGAGGAGGACGAGCGAGACGATGGAGGAGGCGAGGGCGCGCGGGCACATGCCTCCACGACGGCCGGGGAGCGCGAAAAGATGCGGTCGCGGGGCGCCAGTCGCGCTCGGAGCGAATTCCCTCGTGATCGCGGTTGGTTGCGACCCCGGAGCCTGTCCCCGGTCAGAGGCGGGCGAGGGTCTCGTCGCGGACGGCGGCGGCGACGACGGAGCGCGGGGCCGCGCGCTCGGCGCCGACGAGGTCGGTGGTGAGCGGCTTGCCGCGGGCGACGATCGTCGTCACGGCGTCGTCGATGGCGCGGTGGGCGCGCACGAGGCGGTCGTCGCCGCGGCGGCGGCCGAGCCAGAGGAGGGCCTCGGCGGTGGCGAGCAGCATCGCGAGCGGGTTGGCGAGGTCCTTGCCGGCGAGCGGCGGGGCCGACCCGTGGATCGGCTCGAACATCGCGTGGTCGTCGCCGACGTTGCAGCCGACGGCCATGCCCATGCCGCCCTGGAGGACGGAGCCGAGGTCGGTGAGGATGTCGCCGAACATGTTGGTGGTGACGACGACGTCGTAGTGCTCGGGGCGGGTGAGGACGAACATGGCGAACGAGTCGACGATCGCCACGTCCTTCTCGATGTCGGGGAAGTCGGCGCCGATCTCCTTGAACACCTCGAGGAAGAGCTTGCAGCCGTAGAGGACGTTGTTCTTCACCACGCAGGTGACGCGCTTCTTGCCGTCGACCGGCGCGCCGGTGCCGCGGGCCCGGCTCGTCTCGAACGCCTTCTTGATCACGCGGCGCGACGCGGCGCGCGTGATGACGCGCGTGTCGATCGCGGCGTCACCGACCACGCCGCCGATGCCGCTGTAGAGGCCCTCGGTGTTCTCGCGCAGGATGATCATGTCGACCATGCCCGGCTCCCACACCTGCGCGAAGCGGCCCGACAGGCCGTGCTTGACGCCCTTGAGCAGCCGGATCGGCCGGATGTTGGCGTAGAGGCCCAGCCGCATGCGGTTGCCGATGACCGGCGACCAGCCCGCCATCTTGCCGTCGGCCATCGTCACCGGCTGGCCGTCGGGTCCGTTCCACCCGACCGCGCCGAGCAAGATGACGTCGGCGTCCTTGCAGCGCTGCTCGGCGCCGTCGGGCCAGTCGCGCCGTCCGTGCTGCTGGTAGTAGCGCCCCCCGCAGGGGATCTCGTCGAGCTCGAAGCCGACGCCCAGCTTCGGCGCGATCGCCTCGAGCAGCATGCGCGCGTCGGCGGCGACCTCGGCGCCGATCCCGTCGCCAGGCAAGAGGACCACGTGATACGACGGCTTCGCGGTCAGCACGCGGCGACGCTATCACGGCGGGCGCGCGCGTGAGCGGCGCTACGGGAGCGGATGGAGGCCTGCGTCTCCGCTCGGACACGCGATCGCCGCCTCGATCCGTTCCAGGCGGTCGTAGCGCGCCTGCAGCTCGGTCCGGTACCTGCGATCGTCGGTGTGGGCGATCTCGTTGAGCAGTGACCTGCGCTGGGTGGTCACGATCTCGGCAAGCAGCCGCACCTCGGGCTCGTTCAGTTCGATGTGCATGGGGCACCTCCGGGGTTGCCCGATCAACATAATCCCGCTGGGCTCAGGGGCCAGTGAGCGCGGCCAGCGCGGCCACCGCGATGTGTCGATCCGCGTGCGCCCGCGCAAGGGCTGCGTCGGCCGCGGCCTGCTGGTCCTGGCGGGTCAGGACGTCGAAGTTCGTACCCGCCCCGGCCTTCCATCGGTCGATCTCGAGCTTCACGTTCTTCTCGGCGAGCTCGGCGGCGCGCCTCGCGGCGGCGATCCGCTTGTCCGAGAGGACGACCGCGTCGACGGCGCGCTGCACCTCGGCGGTCAGGCGGCCGCGGCTCGCCTCGCGCAGGTGCGCGAGCTGCTTCTCCTCGAGCCGCGCCATCTCGCGCTCGCCGCGCGCCGCGCGGTCGCCCACCGGCAGGACCAGCGATAGCGAGGCGCCGGCCTGGTAGCCGTCGAAGCGCGCCAGCTGGCTCCACGCGTCGCCCGCCACGGCGGCGTTGCCGGTCGGACCGCCGCGCACGAGCAGGTCGAGCTGCGGGCCGGTGCTGCCGTCGGCCGCGCGGGTGCGCGCGTCGGCGGCGCGTGACCGGAAGTCGATCGCCTTGAGCTCGGGAGAGAAGCCGAGCGTCCGGGCCAGCGCGTCGGTCGCGGCGGGCGCCGGCGGCGTCGGCGCGTCGAGCGCGTCGGCGGCGGCGAGCGGCCGCGGATCGCCATCCTCGAGCGCCATCAGCACGCGCAGCTCGAGCGCGCGCTCGCCGAGTGCCTGCTCCGCCGCGACCAGCGCGGCCTCGCGCGCGGCGATCGCCTGCTCGACCGCGAGCACCTCGAGCTCCGCGCCCGTGCCGGCGCCGACGCGCGCGCGCGTGATCGCGAGCTGCTCGCCGGCCAGCGCCAGCGCGCTCTGCCGGATCGCGAGCTCGCGGGTGGCGTAGGCGAGCTCCCAGTACGCGCGCGACACGTCGAGGACGAGCCGGGTGTCGGCGAGCGTGAGCATGGCGGCCTCGGCGTCGGCGCCGGCGCGGGCGCTGCGGCGGCCGGCGTCGTGGACGGCGCGCCCCCGCCCGCGCAGGAGCGGCTGCTGCCACACCAGCTCGGCGCGCGGGTTGTGCACGGTGTACGCGAGGTCGGTCGGCGGGCCGCCGGCGGCGAGCAGCGCCTCGGTGCGGCTCACGCCGTCGGAGACCTGGACGCCGAGGCGTCCGCCCCACGCGAGCGGCTTCCACACGCCGACGCGCGCCACGATCGTGTCGAGGTCGGTCTCCTGGAAGAACGGGCCCATCGTCGGCTCGGTCGAGCGGGTGAGTCCCTCGACGTGCGCGTCGATCACCCAGTCGTCGACGCCGGCGGCGGCGCCGACCTGCGCCCGGGCTCGCTCGACCGCGACCGCCTGTGCGGCGCGGGTGTCATTGCCGTCGCGCGCGATGGCGACGGCCTCGTCGAGCGAGATCGGGCGCGTGTCGGCCGCCGCGACGGCGGGGACGGCGAGCACGGAGAAGAGGACGGCGAGTCGTGTCACGGCGTCGCTCCCGGCTCCAGGTGCACGTCCATGCGCAGGCCGAGCGGCAAGGCCGGCGCGTCATCGAGCGCGACCACGACCTCGAGCACGCGGGTGTCGATGCGCGCCCGCGGATCATCGAGGCGCTGGGTCTTGCGGCCGAGCTCGCCGACCACGCGCGTGACCTTGCCCGGGAAGCGCCGGTCGCCGTAGGCCAGCGCCGTCGCCCACGCGACCTGGCCGACCGCGACGCGCGACACGTCGACCTCGTCGACCTCGACCCGCAGCTCGAGGCGCGAGGTGTCGGCGATGACGAGCACGGTCGTCGGCGGCATCGTCGTCACGTGCTCTCCGGCCTCGTGCAGCCGGCGGATCACGGTGCCGGCGCGTGGCGCCCGCAGCTCGTGCTGCGCCAGGAACGCGCGCGCTTCCTCGAGCTCGGCCCGGGCGGCGTCGTGCGCCGCGCGGGCCTCGGCGATCACCTCGGCGCGGGAGCCCGAGCGCAGGAGCGACGCGCGTGCGGCGGCGGCGCGGGCCTGCGCGGCGCTGGCGTCGGCGAGCCCGCGCGCCGTGTCCACCTCGGCCAGCGGGATGGCGCCGGGGTTGGCCGCGAGGAGCGCTTCGGCCCGGTCGCGCGCGATGCCGCGCTCCTTCGCCTGCGCGGCGGCGGCCTCGGCCTCGGCGTTCGCCGCCTTGATCTCGTCGGAGCGCGCGCCGCGCACCGCGGCGTCGTGGCGCGCCTTCGCGGCCGCCACCGCGGCCTCGGCGCGCGTCATCCGCGCCTGGGCGATGCGGTCGTCGAGGCGGCCGAGCACCTGGCCCGCGGCGACGCGGTCGCCCTCGTCCACGGTGAGCTCCGCGATCCGGCCGCTCGTCTCGAAGCCGAGCTCGACGCGATCACCCTCGGCCTCGACGAGGCCGGGCGCGACGAGCACGGTGGCCGCCGGCGCGGTCACGGCGGGAGCCGCCGGCGCGCTCGAGCGGGACCACGCGACGCCGCCGATCGCGACGGCGGAGAGCAAGAGCGCGGCACCGAGCTTGGACTTCATCGACATCGACATGAGCGGGACTCCTTCACGCAGCCTGGGGGTGTTCGATCTTCTCGACGGCGACGACGCGGCCGTCCTCGACGCGCGCCACCCGGTCCGCGAACTTCGCGAGCCGCGGGTCGTGGGTGACGACGACGACCGCGCGGCCCTGCACGGTCGCGAGCTCGCGCAGGAGCGCCATCACGCCGAGCGCGGTCTTGGTGTCGAGCGCCGCGGTCGGCTCGTCACCGATGATCATCGGCGGGTTGCCGCCGAGCGCGCGCGCGATCGCGACGCGCTGCTTCTGGCCGCCCGACAGGTCGCCGGGCTTGTGGTGCATCCGGTTCTCGAGGCCGACCGACGCGAGCAGCCGGCGCGCCTCGGCGTTCGCGTTCCTGGCGCGCGGGTCCTTCATCTTGATGGCGATCGCCACGTTCTCCTCGGCGGTGAGCGCCGGGAACAGGTTGAAGCCCTGGAAGATGAAGCCGAACGTGCCGGCGCGGATCGGCGGCAGCGCGCGCTGGGGCAGCGCGGTCACCCGCTCGCCGCGCACGAACACGTCGCCGCGCGTCGGGCGCAGGAGCAGCCCGAGGATCGAGATGAGCGTGGTCTTGCCCGAGCCCGACGGACCCTCGATGAGGAGGATCTCGCCGGGGTAGACCGACAGATCGGCGTCCTCGAGCGCGTTCACCTGGGTCTCGCCGCTGCCGTAGATCTTGGTGACCCCGGAGAGCGTCGCGATGGGAGCTGGCTGGTTCATCGTGTTCACCCCTTGAAGACGGAGGCCGGGTCGAGGCGGAGGACCTTGATCACCGAGAGCAGGGACGCGAGGCAGCACATCACCGCGGTGAGCACTGCCGTCGTGATGACGAGGTTCTGCGTGAGCAGGACGTTCAGGTTGGCGCCGGCCATCGCGGCCTTCGACGCGAGCGCCAGGCCGCCGCCGAGCACCATGCCGACGACCGCCGAGATGAGCGCCTGGTAGACGATGACGCGCAGGATGGCGCTGTTGCGCGCGCCCATCGCCTTGAGCGTCCCGTACTCCTTCAGGTGCTCGAGCGTGCCGTTGTAGAGGATCTGCCCGACGACGACGAGGCCGACGATGACGCCGAGCGCCGCCGTGGTGAAGAAGCCGGCGCCGACGCCGGTGCGCGACGACCAGTAGTCGCGCGCGCGCGCCGACATCGTCGGCCCGGTGTACGCGTCGAGCCCGGGCAGCTCCGAGAGCCGCCGCGCGAGCGCCTCGCGATCGACGCCGGGCGCGGCCTCGACCATCACGTAGTTGAAGCGGTCGGCGGGGTAGAGCGCGTACGCGCGCGCGCTGTCGAGGTCGGCCCACACGAAGGGCGACGTGGTGAAGCTGCGGATGCCCTTGGTCAGCGCGACGACCTCGGCGCGCGCGCCGAAGATCTCGCGGCGCTCGCCGACCTTGTCGACCTTGAGCTTGGCCGCCTCCGAGACGTCGACGACGATGCCGCCCGGCTCGTGGATGCGGCGTGGATCACCGTCGACCACGTGCCACGGCCGCAGGAGGCGCCCTCCCGGCTCGAGGCCGACCACCTGCACGCCCTGGGTGCCGCCGTCGGCGAGCCGGAACTGACCGAACGCGAGCAGCATGCGCTCGGCGTGCGCGACGCCCGGGGTCGACGCGACCTTGTAGAACGAGCGATCGTCGATCGGCGCCGAGAAGTCGAAGTTCTCGCTGCCCTCACCCGTGACCCAGACGTCGGCGGTCGCGTGATCGATCAGGTTCGACGCGTTCTGCATGAACCCGAGGAAGAGCCCGATCTGGACCAGGACCAGCATCACGCTGATCGAGACGCCGGCCGCGGCGACCGAGAACTTGATCCGGTCGTGGAGGAGGATCTTGCGAGCGAGCGTCCACACGATGGGGACTGAGAGCACCCGCCGTGCCCGATCGTCTCGCGCGGCAAGTGCGCGTGGCGGCTCGGCTTCCGGCGTTTGCCACGAGTAACGAAGTGTTACCCGGGTAACGAAGCGTTACGCGGCGGCGCGCGCCTGCGCCGGCAGCACGATCGTGAACGTCGAGCCCTCGCCCGGCTGCGAGCGCACGGCGATGTCGCCGCCGTGGCCGCGCACCACCTTCTGGCAGATCGCGAGGCCTAGCCCGGTGCCGTCGGGGCGCGTGGTGAAGAACGGCTCGAAGATGCGCGCGAGGTCGGCCGGCGCGATCCCGGCGCCGTGATCGACGACGTCGATGGCGACGTGGTCGCCGTCGCGGCGCGTGCGCAACGCGATGGTCGCGCCCTCGGGCGAGGCCTTGGCCGCGTTGTCGAGCAGGTTCCACAGGACCTGGCGCAGCCGCTGCGGATCGACGGCGACCGGCGGCACGTCGTCGCCGTGCTCGCGCGCGAGCGTCTGCTGGCGTTCGCCGAGCAGCGGCTCGATCACCCGCGCCGCGTCGTCGGCGACGTCCCGGAGCTCGATGGTCTCGCGGTGCAGCGCGAGCGGCTTGGCGTAGTCGAGCAGCTCCTTCACGTGGTCGTCGAGGCGGCGCAGCTCCTCGAGCGCGATGTCGAAGTGCTCCATGTCGTCGGGCGGCAGCCGCACCTTGCGGCGGAGCATCTGCACGTTCATCTGCACGCTGGTCAGCGGCGTGCGGATGTCGTGGGCGATCGCCGCCGCGAACGAGCCGAGCGCGGCGAGCCGGCTCTTCTCCTCGAGCTCGCCGGCGAGGCGGCGCAGCTCGCAGGCCGAGGCGAGGCGGTCGGCGAGGCTCTCGGCGGCGAGCAAGGTCTCGCGATCGCGGACGCCGCGGTGGATCTCGAGCGCGCCGTGGAGCTGCGCGCCCGTGCGCACCGGCACCAGCAGCGAGGTCTCGTCGCGCCGCGTGCCGGCGGCGAGCCCCTCCCGGTCCTCGCTCGCGAGGGCCGCCATTGGCAGGAAGCGCGCCGTGCCGCCCTCGCTGATCGCGGCGAGCGTCCGGGTCGCGAGCTCGGCCATCTTCGCCGGATCGCCGGTCTCGGCGGCCACTGCCTCGTCGAGCAGCTCGCGCCGCCGGGCGCGGCGCGGGTCGACGCCCGCCTCGACGCGCGGCCGCAGCCAGTTGGTGATCGCGAACACCAGGAGCGGGATGAGCGACGCGAGGAGGAGGAGCGCCAGGCCGAGCACGGGATAGCGGAGGCGGACCTCGAGCGCGCCGTAGAGCGCGAGCCCGGTGAGCCCGAGCCCGGCGAGGAAGAACGCGGCCTCGATCGCGAGCTCGCCGAGCGCGCTGCGCGTGGTGAAGAGGTTCGAGCGCACGATGCCCATGCCGATCATCACGAACGACAGGAGGACGGCGACCGACGACTCGAGCCAGAGGATCGTGCCCCACGTGTCGGTCGAGACCTCGCCGTAGAGGCTGTAGACGATGTTCGCCGTGATCCAGCGCATCATCAGGGCCGCGACGACCAGCTTCACGCCGAGCCGGTCGCCGGCGACGCGGCGCAGGTTGCGCATCTGGAAGCTGATCATGAAGATCGTCGCCGGGATGAAGAAGAGGGCGTTGGAGGCGTGCGACGCGCGATCGCGATCGATCACGAGCATGACCGAGGTCAGGATCGTCGCGGCGACGAGCGGGACGCGGAAGCGCCACGGCAGCGGCCGGTTGAACGGGAACGACCACGCGAACTCGAGCGTCGCCCAGCCGAGGAACGGCGCGATCGTCGCGCACGGCAGGAGCACCGAGGTCTCGGCGATCTCGTAGCCGCTCAGCACCGACGTGCCGCGGAAGATCGCCATCGTGGCGTCGAGCAGCCCGAGGACGAAGAACGTCCGGTTGTCGTGGCGGCGGGGATCGGCGCGCAGGATGAGCGCGGCGAATCCGACCCCGAGCGAGCCGATGAGGATGAACAGGACGCCGTTCATCGTTTGGGTCATGGCTCGTCCTCCTCGGCGCCGCGGCCGGCCGGGCGCACGAGGCCGAAGTCGTCGATCTTGCGGTCGAGCGTCGGCCGGCTGATCTCGAGGACGGCGCAGGCCTTGCGCTTGTTCCAGCCGACGGCGGTGAGCACGCGCTCGACGTGGCGGCGCTCCATCTCGCGCAGCGGGAGCAGGTCGCTCTCCGCGGTGCGTGGCGTGGTCGCGGGGGACGCGGGTGGTGCGTGTCCGGCGGCGGCGGGCGCCGCGCTCTGGATCATCGGCAGGTGGCGCGCCTCCAGCACCTCGCCTTGCGAGAGCACGACCGCGCGCGTGAGCGCGTTCTCCAGCTCGCGCACGTTGCCGGGCCACGGGTAGCGCGC
>DDTA01000066.1:7887-24827 GCA_002344285.1 Myxococcales bacterium UBA2376 | reverse complement strand
GGCGGCAGCCGGATCTCGACGACGCGCAGGCGGTAGTACAGGTCCTCGCGGAACTCGCCGCGCTCGACCATCGCGGTGAGATCGCGGTGGGTCGCGGCGATGATGCGGGCGCGCAGCGGCACCGCGCGCCCGTCGCCGACGCGCTCGAAGGTGCGCTCCTGGATGACCCGCAGGAGCTTGGCCTGCAGCTCCAGCGGCAGCTCGCCGATCTCGTCGAGGAACAGCGTGCCGGCGCCGGCCAGCTCGAAGCGGCCGACCTTGTCGCCGATCGCGCCGGTGAACGCGCCCTTGACGTGGCCGAAGAGCTCGCTCTCGAGCACGCCCGGCGCGAACGCGGTGCAGTTGATCGCGACGAACGGCTTGTCGCGATCGGCCGACGCGTAGTGGATCGCCTTGGCGACGAGCTCCTTGCCGGTGCCGCTCTCGCCGAGCATGAGCACGCTGGCCTTGCTCGTCGAGACCGCGCCGATCTGCTTGTACACCTCGCGGATCGCGGCGCTCTTGCCGATGATGTTGCCGACCTGGAAGCTCTCGCTCTCGCGCGCGACGAACTGGCCGAGCGCGCGCTCGGCGTCGCGCGACTCGGCGGCGCGACGCACGACCAGCCGCAGGCGATCGATGTCGATCGGCTTCACCAGGTACTCGTACGCGCCGAGCTGGATCGCCTTCACCGTCGACTGCATGTCGTCGCGCGCGGTCACGACGATCACCGGCGGCGGATGCGGCGCCGCCCGCACCTCGCGCAGCACGTCGAACCCGTCGGCGCCGGGCAAGCCGAGGTCGAGGAGGATCACGTCGGCGCCGGGCGCGACGCGCATCGCCTCGGGGCCGTCGGCCGCGGTGACGACGTCGAGGCCCTCGCTGGCCAGGAACTTCTCCAGGCTGCGGCGGATCGACCGATCGTCATCGACAACGAGCACACGGGTCACGGCGCCCCTCCGTACATCAAGCGCCGTGCCGACGCGCAACTCGGCGAGATCCGTTCGTCCCGATCGAAGTCGACGGACCCCACGTAACGGAACGTTACTACGGCCCGGCGTCAGGGCGCGCGCGTTTCGTCGAACAGCTTGTCGAGCAGCGCCCGGCTGGAGCGCTCCTCGCCGCGGGCGATGGCGTGGACCAGCGCGACCACGTGCGCGTTCACCGGCGTCGGCACACCGTGCAGCTTGCCGCGGTCGACGACCTCACCGTTCAGGAAGTCGATCGCCGGCACCCGGCCGCGCTCGATGGCGGCCAGCATCGAGCTGCGCATGCGGCGGTAGCGCACGCCGATGGCCAGCAGGAGCGCGTGCTTGGCGGTCAGCCCGGGCGAGCCGACCTTCTTCTTCTCGGCGTCGGTGAGCGCGATCCAGTCGAGGTCGATCGTGCCGGCGACCTTCTCGAGCCGGATCTGCTCCTTGCGCGCGACCGCGACCACCTCGGTCATGATCTCGAGCGCGAGGCGACGCACGCGGCGCACGCGCGACAGCGGGCCGAGCCGCTCGCCGCCGATCGTGCCCAGCGACGAGATCGCGCAGTTGAGCGCGAGCTTGCTCCAGCGCGCGCCCAGCAGGTTGCTGGTCATCGCCACCGGCCCGATCGCCTCGAGCAGCGCGCCCACCTTCCGGCACGCGTCGTCGGGGTCGCCGTGCATGCGGCCGATCGTGAAGCCGCCCATCGCCGTCCGGTCGTAGAGCCCGGGCTCGGGCATCGACGCGCCCCACGAGACGATCGCGCCGATCACGCGCTCGGCGCCGGCGATGCGGGCGATGCGCGCCTCGCACAGGCCGTTCTGCAGGACGATCATGTTGCCGTCGTCGGCGAGCGCCGGCAGTGCGGTTCGCGCCGCGTCCTCGACCTGCGGCGGCTGCGTCGCGAGCACGACGAGGTCGAAGCGCTCGCCCGGCGGCGGCGCGGCGACGACGCGGCCGGGCACGGCGCGGTCCTCGCCCTCCTCGCGCAGGCGGAAGCCATCACGCGCCACGGCGGCGCGGATGTCGGCGTTGGTCGAGACCGCGGTGACGGCCGCGCCGACCTCGGCGAGCGTGCCGGCGACGATGCCGCCGATGCCGCCGGCGCCCATGACGAGCACCCGCACCCGTTCAGCTGGCTCTGCGTCCACGTCCACGGCGCGGTTTTACCCCCGCGCCCGCGCCGGTGCCCGCCCGCGCGCCGGTTATCCGCCGACGAACTGGCCGTACCGCTCGATCCGCTCCGCCAGCCGCGCCCCGAGCAGCTCGTGCGCCGCCGCCAGCGCCGCGTGGATCTGCCGCGCCTCCTCCTGGTAGCTCCTCCGCTTCTCCGGCGTCCAGTAGTGCGGCGGCTCCTCGAGGTTGTTGATGCGATCGGCGAGCTTCACCACCCACACCTCGCGCGGGCACGCGTGGATGCGGCGCAGACTGTCGTCGAGCTGCTCGCCCTTGGGCAGCCCGGGATCCTTGCTGAGCGCCGCCACGCCGCGCGCCACCGCGTCGCCGAACCTCCGCGCCACCTCCGCGGCTGACGTGCCGGTGTCCTCGACGACGTCGTGGAGGAGCGCGCACACCACCGCGAGATCGGGATCCGGCACCGGCTCGAGCGCGATGCCACGCATCACCTCCGCCGCCACCGACGTCAGGTGCACCAGGTACGGCCGCTCGCTGCCCGGCAGCTTCTGCCCGGCGTGACGATCGGCCGCGAACTGCAACGCCTCGACGTACTTCTCCGGGCTCCACATGGCTGCATTATGCGCTCGCTGGCCGGTTCGTCGGGGGCTCGCGCGAGGCCATACTCGCGGCTCATGGCTTCCGACGTCCTGCGCGCCGTCACCCTCAACATCTGGAACCGCCAGGGGCCGTGGCCCGAGCGGCTCCCGCTCATTCGCGACGGCCTCGCCGCGCTCGAGCCCGACGTGGTCGGTCTGCAGGAGGTGCTCGGCTTCCCCGGGATGCCGAGCCAGGCGCACGAGATCGCGGCGCCTCTGGGCTGGCACGTGCACCACGTGCCGGCGTGGAACGTCGGCGGCGGGCTGACGTTCGGCAACGCGATCCTCAGCCGCCACCCGCTGCTCGACCCGCACAGCCTGCCCCTGCCGTCGCCGCCCGGCTACGACACGCGCACCGCCGCGTTCGCGCGCGTCGACGCGCCCCACGGTCCGTTCCCGGTGTTCGTGACGCACCTGACCTACCAGCATCACCTGGGCAGCGCCCGCTGCCAGCAGGTCCGCGCGCTCACCGATCACGTGAAGACGCTCGCGGTCACCGATGGACCGCCGCCGATCCTGATGGGGGACTTCAACGCTGATCCCGACTCCGACGAGATGCGCTTCCTGCGCGGCCTGACCCCGCTCGGCGGCGAGAGCGTCTACTTCGCCGATGCGTGGCTCGCGACCGCGGGGCAGGCGCGGGACGCCGGGCCGGGATGGACGTACGACCGGCGCAACACCTATGCGCTCCGCTCGCGCGAGCCGTCCCGGCGCATCGACTACATCTACGTCCGCGGCCCCGACCGCCACCTGCGGGGTGAGCCGCTGTCTGCCCGGGTCTGCCTGAACGAACCAGCCGGCGGCGTCTGGCCGTCGGATCACTTCGGTGTCTTCGCCGAGATCCAGGCCGCGACCCGCCCGCACGACCCGTTCTAGCGCGGCCTGGCCGTTATAGAAGTGCGCGGTCTGTTTCGGTTCCGCCCCAACACACGATAGAATTTTCGGGCGATGGAAATCACCTTCTGGGGCGTCCGGGGGTCCTACCCGGTGCCCGGGCGCGCGACGATCCGCTACGGCGGTCAGACGTCGTGCGTGGAGGTGAGGACGTCGAGCGGGAGCTCGCTCATCGTCGACGCCGGCACCGGCCTGCGCGCGCTCGGCCAGAAGCTCGCGCGCGAGGGCGTGCAGCGTCGTCACCACATCCTGCTCTCGCACGTGCACTGGGATCACATCCAGGGCCTGCCGTTCTTCACGCCGATCTACGTGAGCGGCAACTGGATCGAGGTGGTGAGCGGACCGAACGGCACGATGCCGCTCGAGGCGGCGCTGCGCCGGCAGATGTCGGCGCCGTTCTTCCCGGTCGACTTCGAGGACGTGTCGCGCCAGGTGCGCGCGCGCGAGCCGCGCGTGGGCGAGCCGTTCGCGATCGGCGACGTGCGCGTCACGATGGCGAAGCTCAACCACCCGGACCCGGTGTACGGCTATCGCCTCGAGCATCGCGGCGTGTCGATCGTGTACGCGACCGACACCGAGCACTTCGCGTGTGTCGATCCGGCGCTCGCGCGGCTGGCGAGCGGCGCCGACGTCCTCATCTACGACGCGCAGTACACGCCCGAGGAGTATCCCGGCAAGGTCGGCTGGGGCCACTCGACGTGGGAGGCGGCGGTCACGCTGGCGCGGACGGCGGGCGTGCGCCAGCTCGTGCTCTACCACCACGATCCGCGGCGCTCCGACGACGCCGTCGACGTGCTCGAGGCGCGGGCACAGGCGGCGTTCCCGGGGACGGTCGCGGCGCGCGAGGGCGCGATCCTGCAGGTCGAGCCGCGCTCGACGCGCAAGGCGGCGTAACCGCCATCGCGGCCATCGGGGGGAGTATGCTGGCGGCGCACCGCCAGATGAGCGACGACGAACGGCGCTTCGAGCTGCTTGCCGACCTGGGCGCGATGATCGCGCGCGAGGTCGAGCTCGACGAGCTCCTGGCGTCGTTCGCCGAGCGGGTCGCGCGCGCGATGGGCGCCGATCGCGCGAGCCTGTGGCTCATCGACGGCGCGTCGGGCGAGCTGCGGGCGCGCGTAGCCGATCAGGTCGACCCCGAGGATCTGCGCCTGCCGATCGGGCGCGGCATCGCGGGCCACGTGGCGCGCACCGGCGAGACGCTGTCGCTCGCCGACGTGACCGCGGATCCGCGCTGGTCGCCCGAGGCCGACGAGCGCACGGGCTATCGCACGCGCTCGATGCTGTCGGCGCCGGTCGAGGCGAACGGCGCGCGGCGAGGCGTGATCCAGGTGCTCAACAAGCCGGGCGGGTTCTCGGCGCGCGATCAGGTGTTCGTGGCGGCGCTGGCCGAGCAGATCGGGCGCGCGCTCGAGTACACGACACTGCGTGGCGACAGGGAGCGGCCGGGCGTCGCGGTGCGCGGGCGCTTCAACCACGTCGTCGGCCGCTCGGCGGTGATGCAGGCGGTGTACGAGGTGATCGTGTCGGCGGCGCAGACCGACGCGACGGTCCTGCTGCACGGCGAGACCGGCACCGGCAAAGGGCTGTTCGCGCGCGCCATCCACGTCAACAGCGACCGGCGCGACGCGCCGTTCGTGCACGTCGACTGCACGACGTTGCCGGCGAACCTGGTCGAGAGCGAGCTCTTCGGCCACGAGCGCGGCGCGTTCACCGGCGCCGACGCGCGCGTGATCGGCAAGGTCGAGGCGGCGGCGGGCGGCACGCTGTTCCTCGACGAGCTGGGCGAGATCCCGCTCGAGCTGCAGGGCAAGCTCCTGCGCTGGGTGCAGGAGCGTCGCTTCGAGCGCGTGGGTGGCCGCGAGACGATCGAGAGCGACGTGCGCCTCGTCGCCGCCACCAACCGCGACCTCGGCGCGATGGTGAAGGCCGGCGCCTTCCGCAGCGACCTCTACTTTCGCGTGCGCGTGGTCGAGATCGAGCTACCGCCCCTGCGCGCGCGCGGCGACGGCGACATCATCGGCCTCGCCGAGCACTTCCTCGGCGTCTACGCCCGCCGCCACCGCAAGTCGGTCACCACCATCTCCGACGACGCCCACGCCGCGCTCCTCGCCCACCCCTGGCCCGGCAACGTGCGCGAGCTCGAGCACGCGATCGAGCGCGCCGTCGTCCTCGCCCGCAGCCAGACGATCGACGCGCGCGCCCTCGGCCTCGATCGCGCGCCCACGCCCGCCCCGGCCGACACCATCCCGCCCGGCCTCACCCTCGCCGAGGCCGAGCGCGCCTACGCCCAGGCCACCCTCGCACGCCACGACGGCAACCAGTCCGCCGCCGCCCGCGCCCTCGGCATCAGCCGCAACAAGCTCGCCCGCCTCCTCCGATAGGGGACAGGCTCCGGGGTCTCAACATACCTAAACCTCAAGCGAATTCTGTCCAACCGCGACTGGGAGACGTCGGACGCACCAGTCGCGCCTCGCTCGAAAAGGCGAGGAGTTGAGGGGGGATGGGCCCAGGAGCCTGTCCCCGACTGGGAGACGTCGGACGCACCAGTCGCGCCTCGGTCGAAAAGGCGAGGAGTTGAGAGGGGATGGGACCCCGGAGCCTGTCCCCCTTCTTCTTCTGGGACCTGACGCCTGATGCCTGACGCCTTCCTTGCGTAATGGGCGCTGTGGCTCGCCCGATTCCAAGCCTCGTCAGTTCAGCTCGGCCGCGGGGAGGAGCGGCAGGGTGCCGGCGGCGCAGGCGGTGCAGCGGTCGGGATCCATGACGGCCCAGGCGGGGCCGGCCTCGATGAGGTGGTCGCCGGCGATGCGGCGGCGCGAGAGCATCGCGCGGAAGCCGGTGCCGTCGAGGGCGCCGAAGACGAGGGCGGCGGCGACGGTGCCGCCTTGATCGCCGACGAGATCGAGGAGGGGCTCGAGCGAGGCGCCGGTGGTGACGACGTCGTTGACGACGACGACGGGGCGGCCGGTGGGGAGCGCGCCGTGGAGGAGGGAGCGCGCCGGGCGGCGCTCGATGTCGGTGCGCGCGACCGCGAGCGTGGTGCGCGCGCCCGCGCGCGCGCGGATCGCCTCGCCGAGGAAGTAGCCGGCGGACTCGGGCACGAGGATGACCGCGTCGTCGGGGACGGTGATCGTCGCGAGCAGGTGGCCCGCGATCGCCGCGAGCACGTCGGCGTCGCGCGCGAGCGCGCGGAAGCGGATGAAGTACTC
This sequence comes from Myxococcales bacterium UBA2376, assembly GCA_002344285.1. GTDB lineage: Bacteria > Myxococcota_A > Polyangia > Haliangiales > Haliangiaceae > UBA2376. The sequence continues at coordinate 17,999 of DDTA01000066.1, read as the reverse complement.
GGTGTGCTTGCCCACCTGCAGGCCGAAGTGCCCGCGCAGGAGCGCCCCCGACGCGACGAGCGCGCGCTCGATCAGATCGGGGAGGCCCGTCCGCGGCTGGGCGACGACGACGTCGCGGATCTCCGTTTCCGTGGCGACCCGCGGCGACGACCGCATCACGCGACCTCGAGCGCCTTCACGCCCTCGGGGAGGACCGTGCCGGGCACGCTGTAGCAGTAGACCTGCTCGGCGCGCCCGAGAAGCGCGCGCACCGGTGACTCGCTCGCGCGCTCGGCGCGCACCAGCGGCGGGCTGTCGTACACCAGCACGAACGGCCGGCCGCGCTCGACGATGCGCTCGACCTCGCCGGTCAGCCAGTCGGCCGACGCGAGCAGCCGCAGATCGTCGAAGCGCCGTCGCGCGATCGCGATGTCCCACCGCTGCCGGTGCGACTCGGAGCGCACGATCGCGATCCCGCCGCGCGGCACGTGCTCGCGCGCCAGATCGATCACCGGCACCGCCGGACCCTCGGGGTCGAGCGCATGCTCGAGCGCGTCGCCCAGCACGTCGCGGAGGTGCAGCTCGGCGAGCGTCACCGCCTGGTCGTCGCTGACCACCGCGAGCCCCGCGTTGCGCGCCGCGCGCAGCGCCGCGTCGACGACGCGCGCCACCGCCGGCCGCTCGAGGTGCTCCGCGAGCGCGTCCTCGAGCGCCGCCCGCGACGCGCGCCCGCGCGCGAGCAGCTTGGCGAGCATGTACGTGGTCGCCACGACCGCCGCGTCGAGATCGATCGCACTGCCGACCGGCGCGCGCGCATGCGCGAGCTCGCCGAGCACGACGCCGCCGAGCGGCGACAGGCCCGCCCACCGCTCGCGGCCGTCGCCCTCGCTGCGGGTCCGCTCGACCAGCCCGGCGCGCTCGAGCGCCGCGAGCACGTGGCTCACGCGCCCGCGCGACAGGGACGCCGTCGCCGCGATCTCCGACGGACGCATCGGCCCCGGCGACAGCGCCTCGAGCACCTTGCGCCAGCCCGCGCGCAGCTGCACGGCGCGCGTGAGCGGCGCCAGCTCGTCGACCTCCGGTTCGGCCGCCGCATGACCGCTCGTCAGCTGCTCGACCGCCAGCGCAAAGCCGCGCAGGAGCTCGTTGCCCCCACCACCCGCCGGCGGCGCGGCCCCGGCCTCGGCGAGGTACCGGCGCACGGCGCCCACGGTCTCGTGCCGCCGCCCGGCGAGCTCGCCGCCCAGCATCCACGCCGCCTCGGCCAGGTCCTGCTCGTTGCCTGAAGCGAGAAGTTCGATGAGCTGCTCGGACGGGTGCATCGGAGCCCCCTTTCATCCACAGGGACGGCCTGGATCGTGACGTGAGGACCGAGATGACGGGCTGTTCTAGGCCAGTGTGGCAAGTAGTTTACGTTACCGTCAACAGGATAATTCCACATTGGTTGTCATCAACCCACATCTCCTACGGATTGGCTTCCCCCGACCACGTAGACGTAGCACGTCCCGACCGCAACATCTCCAACGATCACAGTATTTTCCCGTCTTGGACGGCCCACGATCGCACACTTCTCGCCGATGTTTGCTACCACCGTGATCGCCTGCGGACTGCGCGCAAGACGCTCGGCGAACGCCGTGAAATCGGCGGATTCGCGAGACATCGCCGGGACCAGCAACAGCCGCGGCGCGAGTCGTTGCACCAGGCCCTGCCAGTCCTCGCGCAAGGCGTCCTTGCAGATGAGCACGAGCAAGCTCGACCGCTCCCCGAGCAGCACCTGCATGGAGGTCCCGGGCCGGACGTGCTCGTGCCGGGTGATCGCGCCGTCCTGGAAGAAGAAGTCGGACATCTTGTCGTGCTCGGCGAGCACGCGCCCGTACGCCAGCACCGTCGTCACGTTCCGCCCGGGCACCTCCGACGTCGCGCCGACGTGGCGCGATCCCGCGACCACCAGCGGCACCTTCGCGACGCGCGGATCCGCGACGAACCAGGCGTGCAGCTCGTCGGTGAGCGAGAGCTCCGGCAGGACCAGCACCTCGGCGCCCGCGGCGATCGCGTGCGAAAGCACCGCGTCGATGCGCGCGCGATAGTCGGGCGCGTGCGGCCGCACGTTGTAGAAGCGCGGCGCCGCGTCGGGCTCGAGGCGGTCGAACGCGAAGTCGTCCGTCGAGCGCGCGAGCACCCCGACGGCGATCCGCGTCCCCCGCTTCACCGACGGCAACCACGCGCCGCACCACCGCAGGCGCACGTCGACGCCCGCGGTGTCGTCGGGGACCAGCGTCAGCCACTCGCCGCGATCCGCGGCGCGCCCGCGGCTGGCCGGATTGCCCGTCGGCACGTCGTAGCAGTGGGCCGGTGACTCGACGATGGGCCACGCATCGCCGCTCGCCACCTGGCGATCGACGCCCGCGAAGAAGCCGACGAGGTGACGCGCCGACCGCCGCTCGAGCCAGCGCGACGCCTGCCACGCGACGAGCGCCGCCGGCGCCTCGACGCACGCCCGCTCCAGCTCGCCGGCCAGCTCGTTCAGCCGGCTGGCGACCCAGCGCGGGCGACGCCACGCCTCGAACCGGGCTCGCAGGCGAGCCTCGAGCGCGAGCAACGGACGGTGCACCCCCGGCTCGGTCTTGTGCTGGTCGATGTAGGCGGCGTGCGCGCGACAGACGCGCAGGAGCGCGGCGACGATCTCTGTGACGTGCATCGTCGCCCGCCGGCGCAGCTCGTCGACCACCGGTCGCAACGCCGCCGTCGCCTCGGAAGATCTGGTCACGCTGACGCGCAGAACCTACCATTCCCTAGCGAATTCGCGACCTTTTCCTGGTCCGTCCACTGCGGCCGGTCGTTCTTTTGAGGTTGTAAGATTCGCCCCTAGCTGGTTAACCTGCGGTGCCTGCCCACCGAGGTTTCGGCACTTCGGCACCAGATGACCGACCCACGCGACATCGGCGCCCGCGCCCGCGCAGACCTGCAGGGTGAGACCCTGCCCTTCGCCACCGATGGCAAGGTGGCGCGGGAGATCGTGGTGACCGGATCCGGGGCCTCGGTAGGACTCGCACCCGGCAGCAAGGTGGGCGACTGGCTCATCGACGGCAAGATCGGCGAGGGCGGCATGGGCAGCGTCCACGCCGCCACGCACCCGCTCATCGGCAAGCGCGCCGCGATCAAGGTGGTGCGCGCGGAGATGGTGCGCTCGCCGGGCATGGCCGAGCGCTTCGTGCAGGAGGCGCGCGCCGCCAACCAGATCGGGCACCCGAGCGTCGTCGACATCTTCGACATCGGGCAGCTCCCCGACGGTCGGCCGTACCTGGTGATGGAGCTCCTGCGCGGCCGCACGCTCGGCGATCGCATGGAGCAGGGCCGCATGAGCCCGCTTGAGGCGATCGACGTGCTCCTGCAGATCGCCGACACGCTCGTCGCCGCCCACGCGCGCGGCGTCGTGCACCGCGATCTCAAGCCCGACAACATCTACCTGAACGACGCCGCCGGCACCGGCGCCGTCGGCGCAGTCGCGGTCAAGATCGTCGACTGGGGCATCGCCAAGCTGCGCGACGACGACACGCCGCGCAGCGTGTCGCTCACCACGAGCGGCGTGATCCTGGGGACGCCGCAGTACGCCTCGCCCGAGCAGGCGCGCGGCAAGAGCCTCGACGAGCGCAGCGACATCTACTCGCTCGGCGTGATCGCGTACGAGATGTTCCTCGAGGGGCCGCCGTTCGTCGCCGAGAGCGTCGCCGACATGGTCGCGATGCACCTGCGCGAGCCGCCGCCGCCGCCGTCCGACGTCTGGCCCGACATCCCGGCGCCGCTCGAGACGCTCCTGCTCGCGATGCTCGCCAAGCAGGCCGAGGAGCGTCCGTCGCTCGCCGACATCATGGACACGCTCCGCGCCGTGCGGACGGCGCTGGCGCTGCGGACGACGCAGGCGCGCATGCGGTTCGCGACCGGCAGCCTGCCGCCGCCCGTCGGCACCGACGCCGCCGCCCGGCTCGCGACCGCCGACGCGTCCCGACCGACGCCGGTCCCCGTCGTGCCGACCGGCTCCGGCGGCTACGCGGTCGTCGAGGAGCCGGCCCGGCGCCCGTCTCGGCGCTGGGCGGTCGTCGGCGTCGGCGTCGTCGCGGCCGCAACCGCGGTGCTCCTCGTCACCGCCCTGCGCTCGTCGACGTCGTCACGCGTGGCGTCGCCCGCGGCCACCGCCGCCGAGGAGGCCACGCCGGTCGCGACCGAGCCGGTCGCGCCAGCCGTCACCCCCGACGCCGCGGGCACCGTCGCGCTCGAGCCGGCGCCCACGCTGCGACTCGAGGTGCGCGGCATGCCGCGCGGCGCGCGGGTGTGGATCGACGCGACGTCGGCGACGCCACGCGGCGGGATCGTGAGCGGGACCGTCGCGCCGGGTCGCCACGTGATCCGCGTCGAGGCCAGGGGGTACGAACCGTACCGTCGGGAGATTGAGGTGCACGCGGCGACCGTGCTCGACCTCGAGCTCACCAAGGTCTCCCGCTCCCGCCGCGATCGCGCGCGCGCACACGCACCCGTCGCGCCACCGAACGCAGCGGCCGAATCGGCGCCGGTCGAGCGCAAGATCGATCCCAACGGGACCATCGAGCCGTTCTGATGAAGCGGCTCGCGATCGCACTCGCGCTCGTCACGGCGATGACGAGCGCGGCCGGGGCGCAACCCACGCCGGTCCCGCCCGCCGGCGCGGAGCATGCGGCCAAGGCGCAGGCCGCGCACGCCAAGGCGGCCTTCGATCGCGGCGACTACGCCGTCGCCGTCGAGGCCTACCGCGAAGCGTACCGGCTCGTGCCGAGCCCCGGCCTGCTCTACAACCTCGGCCAGGCGTACCGCTTGCTCGGCGCGTGCGCCGAGGCGGCCGAGGCCTACCGCGAGTACCTGCGCCTCGTCCCCGAGTCGCCCTACCGCGCGACCGCCGAGCAGAACCTCGCCGCCGCCGACGTGTGCGCCCGCGACGCCGAGGCCGCGGCGAAGCGGCGCGCGGAGCGCAAGCAAGCCGCCGAGGTCGCCGCCGCGGCGCCGCCTCCACCGCCTCCACCCGAGGACGAGGGCCGCCGGCTGCGGCGCGCCGGCGTGGGCGCGACTGCCGCCGGCGGGATGCTCGTCGTCGCGGGCGCGTACTTTGCCGTCGACGCCGCGCGCCAGGCCGACGAGGTGAGCGCGCTCTACGAGCGCGGCGGCGCGTGGCAGGACGTCGCCGACGCGGACGAGCGCGGTCGGCGCTCGGAGCTGGTCGCCCGGGTCAGCCTCGGCCTGGGCGCGGTCGCGATCGCCTCGGGTGCGACGCTCTACGTGCTCGGCCGCCGCGCCGACGAGCGCGCGCAGCGCGTGGTGACGGTGACGCCGCGCGCGGGCGGTGCGCAGATGGCGGTGTCATGGCGCTTCTAGCCCGGACGCTGCGTGGCGTCACGGCGCTCGGCGCCGCGACGTTGCTCGTCGCGTGCTACGAGCCGAGCGTGCGCGACTGCACCGTGAGCTGCGCGAGCGCATCGGATTGCGCCGGCGATCAGGTGTGCGGGGCGAGCGGCTGGTGCGCGGCCCCCGACGTCGCGTGCTCGCTCGATCCGGATGCGGCGGGCGTCGACGGCGCCGCCACCGACGGCAGCGACGGCGACGGCATGACGCCGCTCGACGCGCCGATGATGATCGACGCCGGCGCCGCCCTGCGCATCGTCATCTCCGGGCGCGGCAGCGTCGCCACCGACCAGCCGGGCGTGAACTGCCAGGCGCCGCCGGGGGACTGCTCGTTCAGCGTCGCGCCGGGCACGACCGTGACCCTCACCGCGATGGACGGCCCGGGCAACAACCGGTTCGTCGACTGGACGACGCCCAACTGCATGGGCATGGGGCGGACCTGCGTCCTGACCGTGAGCTCGCCGGTGACGCTGGTGAGCGTCGAGTTCGACTGAGCGCGCTCACGCGGTGCGCAACGAGGAGTCGAAGAAGTCGAGGTCGGCGGCCACGGCGCGCGCGACCGCGGCGTCGACCTGCTGGCCGCGCACGAGGCGCGCGAGGCTCTTCTCGAGCGGGATCATGCCGGCGTCGCGACCGGTCTGGATGTGCGTGCCCAGCATGTGCAGCTCGTTCTTGCGGATGAGCGACGCGACCGCCGTGGTCACCGGCACGCGCTCGAGCGCGACGACGCGGCCACCTCGCTTCGTGGGCAGGAGGTGCTGCGTGACGACCGCGCGGAGCACGGCCGCGAGCTGCGTGCGCGCCTGGCGCTGCTGGTGCTCGGGGAAGGCGTCGATCAGGCGATCGACCGCGACGGCGGCGCCCGGCGCGTGCACCGTGCCCAGCACGAGGTGCCCGGTCTCGGCGGCGGAGAGCGCCACGGCGATGGTCTCGCGATCGCGCAGCTCGCCGACGACGATCACGTCGGGCGCCTCGCGCAAGGCGGCGCGCAGCCCGTCGGCGAAGGTGGCGACGTGGTGCCCGACCTCGCGCTGGTGGACGAGGCAGCGCGAGGTCTCGTGGAGGTACTCGATCGGATCCTCGAGCGTGACGACGTGGGCGGCGCGCGTGCGCTCGAGCTGGGCGACGAGCGCGACCAGGGTCGTCGACTTGCCGGAGCCGGTCGGGCCCGCGACCAGGACGAGGCCGGAGCGCAGCTTCACCAGGTCGCCGAGGTCGGCGGGCAGGCCGAGCCGTTCGAGGGTCGGCACGTCGCGCCGGATGAGCCGGAGCGCGACGCCGACGCCGCGCTCGTGCTGGAACCCGTGGCCGCGCAGGCGGTGGCCGTCGATCGTCGCGCCGAAGTCGACGCTGCCCGCGTCGCCGAGGCGCGCGCCGCACGCCGCGAGCAGCTGGTGGAGGTCGACGGCGGCACACGGCGACTCGTCAAGGTCGACGACGTCGCCGTCGACGCGCAGGCGCGGCGCGAGGTCCTGCGAGAGCAGGAGATCGGAGGCGCGGTGGTCGGCGGCGACGGAGAGGAGATGGCGGATGGTGTCGGGGACCGGAGGCGGTGACGCAGACGCAGACGCAGACGCAGACGCCGACGCAGACGCCGACGCAGACGCCGACGCCGACGCCGACGCAGACGGAAACGGTGACGGACTCGGACTCGGACTCGGACTCGGACTCGGACTCGGATTTGGACTCGGATTCGGATTCGGACTCGGCCCTTTCCGTTCGTCCTGAGCGAGCGCGAGCGAACGCGCGCGCGAGTCGAAGGACCCGCTCCGCCCCGGCCGCCGCACCACGAGCCGGTGGCCCGTGCCGTTCACCTCGACGAGCACGGCGACCGTCTCGCCTCCGCTCGTGCGGTAGACGTACTCGCCGGAGCCGCGCTCGGCCAGCGCGGCGCGCGCGTCGGCGGGCACGATCTCCTCGACGAACCCGGCGACGAGCGCCCGATCGAGCGCTGGCATCGCCATCGGCTCTGCGTTCCCCGCCCGTCGCAGCGACGGCACCTGTCCAGCCGTCAGCGTCATCGCCTCGGCGTCGCGGAGCGCCATGACACGCAGGAGTGAGTCGATCGCGGCCATGCGCCGGCAACGGTGCAGCCCACGTGCCGCGCGGCCCCGAATGAGCACGCGCAGTTGGGCGCGCGACCGCGCGATCGCGTTGCCAAACTGGCAGCGACGCCCTCAGCGCTGCGTGTACGTCGGCGCGAGCGGGACGTAGTAGCCGTCGGCGCGCAGCGCCGGCGTCGCGCACCGGGCGCCCGCTGGCACGTCGAACTCGAGCCGCAGCGTCTCGCCGCGGCGGAGCGTGAGATACCGGCCGTCGTTCGCGCAGTACGCGAGCCCCGCGCCGTCGGCGCATGCGCGCGGCGCGAGGGCGACCCCGTCGACGACGAGCGCGACGTCGTCGAGGTACGTGATCTCGTCCTTGGCCTCGACCAGCTGCACGCGCACGACGTCGCGGCATCCGCCGGCGGCGTCGAGCGTGAGGTGCTGTGTCGCCTCGCGCCCCGCGCGCACGAGGTCGCGCAGGATCTCGCCCTCGTACGTGAGCGCGCCGCCTTCACCCTCGACGTACACGAGCGGGCAAGCCGCCGCGCCGACCGAGAGCCCGATGATCTGGTTCTTCTCGTCGATCTCGAACGTGATCCACTCGAAGCCCTCGCACGCCTCGTCCTCCCCCTTGCAGTCGGGCGACGGCGCGCCGGTCGACGCCGTGATGCGGCGGTGTCCCGTGCCCTTGCCACCCTCGTACTCGATCGGCGTCCACGCCTCCAGCGTGAACAGGTTCTTCTGCGCCAGCCAGCCCTGGATGTCGGCCTCGGTCGCCGGGTTGCCGTCGGCCTCGAGCTTCTTCGGCAGCGGCGGCGTGCCCGCCGCCTTCTGCGTGAACCAGCCCACGACGAGCGCCAGGTCGGCCTTGCTCACCTTCGACGCCGTGAACGTCGCCGGGATCGGCGACGGCTCCTCGCCGCGACACGTCGCGGCCAGCCCCTTCAGGTCGCGCACGTTGTCGCTCGCGACGCGCGACAGATCCGACTCCTTGAAGTCCGCGCGCGCCTTGTACCAGGGCTCCTTGCCGAAGGCCTCCTGGTACTTCGCCTTCTTGAAGCTGTAACCGTGGTGCGCGTAGATGCAGTTGCGCTGGTAGTCGAGCGCGTCGCAGTCGGTGTCGACCGGCGCCGCCCACGGCTTGCCGCACGCCTTCTCGAACGCCGCGCCGACGTCCGCAAGCGCGGTGTCGACGAGGAACCGACACGGTGCCTGGCACCGTTCGTCCCCGCCAGCGGCGACCGCTGATCCCGTGCCCGTGCCCGTGCCCGTGCCCGTGCCCGATCCGGCCGCCGTCGCCGTGCCCGTGCCCGTGCCCGTGCCCGATCCGGCGGCTTCCTCCTTCTTCTTCCCGCCGCACCCACCCACCGCGATCATCAGCACCACCGCGATCGATCTCGTCGTCAGCGCACGCGTCATCGTCGTTCCTCCCGAGGCCCCGACCCTATCACGCGCCTCACCTGCCCTATCCGAGCTCATCCGCGATCTCCCGCCACACCGGCGCCAGCTCCTCGCGCGTGAACAGCGTGAAGTGATCCGGATCGATCGCGTCACCCGCCGCGCGCGACACGATGCGCATCCTCACGTCCCCCTTCAACCTCCGCGTCAGCACCGCCGCGTCCGCCGGCGCGCACAGCCGATCGCCGGCGCCGACGATCGCCCACGCCGGCACGTCGACCTGCGCCAGCGCCGCCAGATAGTCGACGCCGTCCTGGCTCGTCCATCTCCCCGTGCGCGCCCACCCGGCGAGCTGCGCGACGTAGCTCGCCGGCTCGTCCTCGCTGCCGAATCCGAGCCGCCGGATCGGCGCGTAGCCCAGCATCCGCGCGACGCCATCGTAGGCCCGCATGGTCGCCCGCCTCCGCCACGGCCCGCGCGGCCCCGACAGCCACACCGACGTCGCCGCGAGCACGAGCCGGCGCACGCGCACCACCCCTGTCCCGAGCGCCGCCAGCGTCACCAGCCCGCCGAGCGAGTGCCCGAGCACCGCGACGTCCTCGGGCCGGCACCCCGCCGCGCCGCCGACCGCCGCGAGCGCCGCCGGCAGATCGAGCGTCACGTAGTCGTCGAACGTCCACGTGCCGCTCCTCGGCGACGGCGGCTTGCTGTCCCCATGCCCGCGCCAGTCGAGCACGAACACGTCGAGCCCCTGCCCCGCCAGCGCCGCCGCGAACCCGCCGCGCTTTCCATGGAAGTACCGCCCGTGCACCATCATCGCGTGCGTGCACAGCACCGCGCCGCGACCACTCCCGCCGCCCGCCGGCGCGAACCGCCTCAGCGTCAGCCTCACGCCGTCGGCGGTGACGGCGCTGACAGCCTCCGGCTCCACGGTCAGAAGTAGTAGCGGGCGCCCAGCCCGCCGTTGAGCGCGAGCCCGAGGCCGTTGATGTTGGGATCCTCGCTCCCGAAGCGGTACTCGACGATGCCGGCGACCTCGACGAAGACGTCGAGCGGGATCTCCTTGAAGTCGAAGAGGAGGCCGGCCACGGCGCGCGGGCCGATGCGGAAGTCGTCGTCGCCGTCGCGCCCCGCCGCGTGCTGCATGGCGCGGACGCCACCCCCGACGTAGGCCGGGAGCGTGAACGCCTCGCGCTCCTCGAGGATCCACGGGTGGAACACGTAGTCGGCGTGCACGTGGAAGCCGCCGCCGATGAACGAGAG
>DDTA01000066.1:0-7843 GCA_002344285.1 Myxococcales bacterium UBA2376 | reverse complement strand
TCCGTCAGATCCTCGGCGGCGGCCGCGCCGGCAAGGAGGAGCACGGCGGCGACGGACATGGCGGCGGTGGACGGAGCGACTCGCATGGGCGCGAGGCTACCCGAGCGCGCACGCGCGCGCCAAAATCCGTGATACGAGAAGGACGGTGACCAAGGCTCGCGCCAAGAAGGCGGCCGCCCCGGGGAAGCAACCGGCCGCACGCGCCGCAAAGCCGCGCTCGAAGAGCGTCGCGGCCCCGACCGACGACGCCCACGCGCGCGGCGACCGCAGCAAGCGCCTGCTCGACCTCGTCATGCTGCTCCTGCGCGCGCGAACGCCGGTCACCTACCGCGAGATCCGCGAGCAGTTCCCCGGCTACCAGACCCACAACGCCGAGGCCGGCCTGCGCGCGTTCGAGCGCGACAAGGCCGACCTGCTCGAGCTCGGCGTGCCCATCCGCTACGTCACGCCCGAGGAGGACGACTCGCTCGAGGACGGCGGCTACGTGATCGACCTCAAGCGCTTCCGCCTCCCCGAGGTGCGGCTCACCGCCGACGAGGTCTCCGCGCTCGTCCTCGCCGCCAGCGTCGCGCGCGCCATCCCCGGCGGCACGTACCCCAAGATCGTCGACCTGGCGCTGCGCAAGCTCGCCTTCGATCTGCCCGAGAAGCCCGACACGCCGACCGAGCTCTTCGACGCCGGTCGCGGCCCGTCGCCGGTGCTGGTCCACTTCCCCGACGTCAGCCAGCAGCAGGCGTCGCGGGCCAAGCACCTCGGCGAGGTCTTCGCCACGCTCGAGGCCGCCACGCGCTTCCGCAAGCGCGTGACCATGACGTACCAGGCGGCCGGCAACGGCATGACCTCGCGCCGCGAGGTCGATCCCTACGGCCTCGTCTACCGCGAGAGCGCCTGGTACCTGGTCGGCTGGTGCCACCTCCGCCGCGAGGTGCGCAGCTTCCGCGTCGATCGCATCGCCGAGGCGGCGATGGCGCCCAAGCCCAAGAGCCCCGACTTCGAGCGGCCGGCCGGCTTCGACGTGCGCGCGTTCGTCAACCGCTCGCCGTGGACGTTCACCACCGAGCCGGTCGAGGAGGTCGTGCTCCGCCTCGAGCCCGAGGCCGCCGACACCGCCAACGAGGACTTCGGGCCCGGCGCCGAGATGACCCAGCGCGGCAACGCGCACGTCGTCCGCTTCCGCTGCGGCAACCCCGAGTTCGCGGTGTCGCGCGTGCTCGCCGCCAAGGGCGCCATCGTCGTCGAGCAGGGCGACCGCCTGAAGGCGCGCCTGGCCGCCGAGCTCGACGCCATCGCCGCGAGGTACGCGTCTTGAGGGACGTCGGCCAGAAGCTGCGGCGCCTCCTCTTCGTCGTGCCGTACGTCGCCAAGCACCCCGAGGGCGTGCCCGTCGAGGAGCTGGCGAAGAAGCTCGGCGTCGATCGCGACGAGATGGTCGCCGACCTCGACCTGCTCACCCAGGTCGGCCCGCCCGACGGCGATCCCGGCGAGTACCTGCTGGTCTCCGTCGAGGACGGCCGCGTCTTCGTCGACCTGGCCCACCGCCTCACGCGTCCGCTGCGGCTCACGCCCGCGGAGGGCTGCTCGCTCCTCCTCGGCATCCGCGCGCTCCGCCAGAGCGGCGTCGTCCCCTTCGACACGTCGATGGCGGCCGCCGAGAAGAAGCTCCTCGCCGCGCTCGGCCGCGACGCGGGCGAGGCCGAGACGCTCGCTACCGGCACCGTCGTCGCCGAGCCCGACTCGGTCGTCTCCAACCACCTGCGCCGCCTGGTCACCGCCGCGCGCCGCAACGCGACGATCGAGATCGACTACGTCTCCGCGTCGCGCCACGCCGCGCAGAAGCGACGCATCGATCCGTACGGCATCGTGCACCACGCCGGCGAGTGGTACGTCGTCGGCCACTGCCACACGCGCGGCGACGTCCGCACCTTCCGCATCGACCGCATCGCGGCGCTCGCCGAGACCACCGAGCGCTTCCAGGCGCCCGCCGACTTCGACCTCGAGGCCTATCGCCGCGAGCGCCTCTACGTCCCCTCGGCCGACGCCGTCACGGTCAAGGTCCACCTCGATCCGCTCGCGGTCACGCGCGTCGGCGCCTCGTGGCCCGTGGGCGAGGTCGCCGTCAACGACGACGGCTCCGCCGAGATCCTGATCGACTGCGAGGGGTTCGAGTGGGTGACCGGCTGGGTCCTCGGCTTCGGCCGCCACGCCTGGATCGTCGATCCACCCGAGGCGCGCACCGCCATGCGCGAGCGCCTCCAGCGCGTCGGAAGCCGCAGCTGAATCAAACGAACCGGGCGAAGCGCAGCCACTCGCCGGTGCGGCGCGCGCCGAGCTCGAACGAGTGGGCGGGCGCCCAGCCGAGCTTCGCCTTCGCCAGATCGTTCGCGATCCACGATCGGTACGCCTCACGCACGACGCGTCCCGGGTTGGGCATCTTGACCGGCGGCGCATCCGGCTCGGGCGCGCCGCCGCCACCGCGGCCCTGGAGTCGGGACTTGAGCATCATCTTCCGCTCGGCGGTGATCCGGCGGGAGACCAGCTCCTTGGCGCCGCGGATCAGCTGACCGACCGGCGGGATCGTTGCGAGCTGGGCGTGGAACGCCGGGGATGCGGCGAGCCGGACCGCGGCGGTGATGCTGTCCCGCTTGCGCGGCCGCTTCGACGCCCAGTGGGCCGAGATCTCGTCGAGCGAGTGGTCGTACACCTGCTTCTCGCCCTCGACCAGGTCGGCGAACGCGCTGATGAAGTCCTTCCACGTGAGGCGGGTGTCGCCGTTCACCAGGAACGCCGAGCCGACGACGTCGTCGCGATCCAGGGCCGCCATGACCGCGTCGCAGACGTCGTCGACGTAGACCGCGTTGCAGACGCCGCGACCTCCGTCGATCAGGCTGACCACGCCCCGACGCGCGTCCTGGACGATCGGCGTGACGAAGAAGCTGTAGGGACCGTAGACGATGGTCGGGCGCAGGGCGACGGTGGCGAGCGTGCCGCGCCTGGCGGCGGCCATCATCAGGCCCTCGGCGGCGGCCTTGGCGTCGGAGTAGCCCTCGTTCCATCGCTCGATCGTCGCCGTGCTCTCGGTGAGCACCGCCGGCTTCGGCGACGGTCCGTGCACCGCCATCGAGCTCATGTGGACGACGCGCCGGACCTTCGCGCGCGCGCACACCTCGATCAGCTGGGCGGTCTCCTTCTCGGCGGTCGAGTCCTCGGCGTGGGCCAGGTTGAACACGACGTCGCAACCCTCCACGGCCCGCGCCAGGCTCTCGATGTCGCCCATGTCGCCCGCGACCAGCTCGGCGTCGAGCCGCGCGATCCGTGCGGCGCGCGAGAAGTTGCGGACCAGCGCGCGGTAGGGAATGCGGTGCTCGAGGCTCAGGAGCTCGCAGAGGCGCGAGCCGATGAACCCGGTGGCGCCGGTCACCAGGATCTTGGTGGGCTTCACGAGCGACTCCCCTTCCACGCCAGCCAGGGTTGCGCCATCGGCGTGCGCCTGGCGTAGGCGGCCTCGATCACCGCGAGCGAGCGCGTGGCCGACGCCGCGGTCACGAACGGCGCGCGCCGGTCGCGCACGGCGCCGATGAAGTCGGTGAGCTGCGCCCGGTAGTGACTGCGCGCGTCCCACTTGTCGGCGCACGAGACCTGCATCTCGGTGATGCCCCGACGCGTGGGGCGGTGGAGGGTCAAGGTCCGGGGGCTCGAGGTGAAGGCCTCGAGCGTGCCGCGCTCGCCGACCACCCGGATGCTCCGGCGCAGGCGGTGCGACCAGCTGAACTCCAGACGCGCGGGCACGGCGCGCCCGCCGATCGTCAGCGTGCCCGACAGCCTGGCGTTGGTCTCGACGCCGCCGAACGAGTCGTCCTCGTAGGCGAGGTCGGCGAGATCGCCGAAGAGCCAGAGCACGCGGTCGAGGAGGTGGACGCCGCTGTCGAGGAGGACGCCGCCACCCGTCGCGTTGCGATCGAAGTAGCTGTTGCCCGCCATCGGCCAGTCGAGCGGCGCGCCGTCCTCGACGATCACCTCGCGGACAAGGCCGATCTCGCCTTCCTCGATAAGGTCGACGAGCCACCGGTTGTGCGGGAAGAACCGCATCATGAGCGCGACGGCGAGCACGCGCCCGGTCCGGCGCGCGGCCTCGTCCATCTTCACGCAGTCGGCGACCGTGGGCGCGAGCGGCTTCTCGCACAGGACGTCGATCCCCATCTCGAAGAGCTGGAGCGAGACCGGGGCGTGGAACCGGTGCGGCACACACACCACGGCCGCGTCGACCTTGCCGGCGAGATCAGCGAGGTTCGTGGTGATCGCGACGTCGAGCCCACTCTCGCGCGCGGCCAGCGTGGCGTTGTCCCGGTCGAGGTCGCACAGGACCGTGACCTCGACCCGCCGTTCTGCGGTGATCACGGGCAGATGCGCCTCGCGCGCGATGGCTCCACATCCCACTAGTCCGAGTCGCACCGACGCACTCTAGCGACCCGGCGGTTTCGCCGTCAACGCGGAGCGGCACTTGTCGCAGCTTGTCGACAGATCGGACGCCCGAGCGTCCGTGTCGGGCTGCCACCGTTTTCCTCACCGATCACCGTCGTGGGGTGGTCCCCGGCGTCGCCAGACAGACGACGTGATGGGGTCGAACACCGCCCACGCCGCGCTGCTCGGCCCGCGCCAGCCCATCGACGCGCTCGCGGGCGAGACCCTGGCGCGGCGCCTCGAGCGCCACGGCCGCCTGCCCGCGCTCGACGCGCTACGCATCGCCGCCCAGCTCGCGACGCTCCTCGCCGGGCTCCACGCGCGCGGCGCCGTCCACCGCGCGCTCACGCCCCACAACGTCTTCCTCGCGCGCGACGCCGAGGCGGCCGGCGGCGAGCGCGTCGAGCTGCTGGAGCCCGCCACGTCGGGCGATCCGATCACCAGCTCGCCGCTGTACGCGTCACCCGAGCAGTGCCGCGGCACCGGCGACATCGATCACCGCGCCGACATCTACGCGCTCGGCTGCCTGCTCTATCACCTGCTGATCGGGCGCCCGCCGTTCGTCGCCGACGCGCACGGCGCGGTCCTGGCCATGCACCTCTACGAGACCCCGACCCCGCCGTCGATCGTCCTGCCGTTCCTCGGCGGCGCGATCGACGGCGTGGTGATGCGCTGCCTCGCCAAGCCCGCGGCCGAGCGCCACGAGCGGATGTCCGACGTCGCCGACGAGATCGAGCGCCTCCTGGCGAGCAACGAGCTCGCGATCCCGCCGTTCGGGGTCGATCTCGCCGCCGTCTCGAACCGCTGGCAGCTGGCCGGCGTGGTCGCCGCGACCGCCGAGGGCAGCGGCACCCGCGCGCTCGCGCCCGCCCCCGCGTCCACGCTGCGGCGCTGGCGTCACGTCGTGGTTGCGCTGGCCGTCGCCGTGACCGCCGCCGTGCTCGTCGCCCTGGCGCGCTGGTTCTGAACGACTTGTCGCGCGACCGAAAGTCCGCTCTTATGCGCAGGTGATCGCGCCGGGCCAGCGGATCGGCCACTACCTGATCGAGAAGCGGCTCGGCGCCGGCGGCATGGGCGAGGTCTTCCGCGCGTTCGACGAGAAGCTCGAGCGGCCGGTCGCCATCAAGGTGCTGCCGCAGATCATGGAGCGGAACGAGGACGCGCGCGCCCGCATGCTGCGCGAGGCGCGCGCCGCCAGCGCGCTCGTGCACCCCGGCATCGTCACGGTGCACGAGGTCGACGAGCACGAGGGCCGCGTCTTCTTCGTGATGGAGCACGTCGAGGGCGAGACGTTCACGCAGGTGATCACGAAGCGCGGCAAGCTCGAGCCCCGCGAGGCGCTGCGGCTCATCCGGCCGGTCGCCAGCGCGCTCGAGTTCGCGCACCAGCAGGGCTTCGTCCACCGCGACATCAAGTCGTCGAACCTGATGGTGACGACCAGCGGGCACGTGAAGGTGCTCGACTTCGGGCTGTCGAAGCGCGTGCGCCGCGGCCCGGATGGCAACGGCGGCAAGGGCGACAACGGCGGCGGCATCGCCGCGCCGCGCGCCGAGCCCGACACCGTCGGGATGCGCAAGGGCGTCGCCGCGCGGCTCGCCGCAGCCGGCGGCGAGGTCGCCGCGGTGCCCGCCGACGCCGCGACGCGCCCGGGCAGCGGTGTCCTCGGCGGCCGCCCGCCGTCGATGCCGCAGCACGACGTCGACGCGA
Source organism: Myxococcales bacterium UBA2376 (assembly GCA_002344285.1). Classification (GTDB taxonomy): domain Bacteria; phylum Myxococcota_A; class Polyangia; order Haliangiales; family Haliangiaceae; genus UBA2376. The sequence goes on along the minus strand of DDTA01000066.1, from coordinate 1,678 downwards.
CCGGCCCGACCGAGGCGTCGCTCGCGCAGCGCCGCCCCGCGCCGTCGAGCGACGACCTCACCGTCGAGGGCTCGGCGATGGGCACGCCCGGCTACTCGGCGCTCGAGCTGATGGACGGCCTCGAGGCCGACGCGCGGGCCGACGTGTACTCGCTCGGCATCGTGCTCTACGAGCTGCTCACCGGGAGCCGCCCGTTCAGCGGCGTCACGTTCGCGACCGTGCGCGAGGCCGTCGCGCACGAGCGGTACAAGCGCGCCCGCGAGCTCGTGCCGTCGTTGCCCAGCGAGCTCGACGCGGTGATCGAGCACGCGCTGCGCGCCGATCGCGACGACCGCACGCCGTCGGTGACGGCGATGCTCGCGCAGCTCGCCGAGGCCAGCGCGGCCCCGCGCCGGCGCCGCCGCGCGCTGGTCGGCGTCGGCGTCGCCGTGGTCGCGACCGCCGGCGCCCTCGGCGCCATGCAGCTGACCCGCGGCGGGACGCGCGCCGCCATCGCGGCCGACGCCACGGTCGCGCTCCCCGGGCCGGCCGACGCCGGCGACGGCGACCCGCTCGGTGACGACGGCGGCGGCGTCACCGGCCCGCGCGCGCCGGTGCGCCTGACGCAGCTCGGCGGTTGCGCCGCCGCGCCCGCCTTCCTCGACGAGGACACCGTCGCGTTCGAGCTGACGCTGCCCGGCGCCGCCCCCGACGTCCACCTGCTCGCGCTCGGCGACGGCACGATGCAGCAGCTCACCCGCGCCCCGGCGTGGGAGTGGCGGCCCGCGCCCGGCCTCGAGGCCGGCGAGGTCGTCTACCTCGTCACCGACCCCGACAACAGCGCACGCAGCGCGTTCGTCGCGCGCGACCTCGACGCGACCGAGCCGCGCGACGTCGCCCCCGGCGCGATGCTCGCCGCCACGGCGGCGCGCGGCGCCTACTATTACGTCCCCGAGAGCGGCAGCGAGCTCCGCCGCTTCCGCGACAAGGTCGACCAGCTGGCCGCGCGCCTCACCGGCATGACGCCGCGCGCCCTCGCCACCTCTCCCGACGAGCGCTGGATCGCCGTCGCCGGCAGCACGCGCTCGCGCCCGGCCGACGTCTGCCTCGTCGATCTCGATCGCCGCGGCGCCCTGCGCTGCCTCGATCTCGACGGCGCGCTCGGGGGGCGCGCCGACTTCGGCACCGCCGGCGCGCTGTACTACGCGGCACGCGACGGCATCCACGCGCGCTTCCCCGCCGACGGCTCGACCTCCGCCGATCGCATCGCCGCGCGCGACGTCCAGGCGCCCGGCGGCCTCGCCGTCTCGCCCGACGGCAAGAAGCTGGCCGCCATCGCCCACGGCGAGGTGTTCGCCGCCTCCACCAAGGACGGCGGCCCGGCCCAGCGGATCACCGACACCCCCGGCGCCGAGAGCGACCTGGCCTGGTCCGCCGACAGCCGCCGCCTGGCCTACGTGGCCGAGACCGGCCGTCAGAGCCAGATCATGGAGTACGACTTCGCCACCCAGAAGGCGCGGCCGCTCACCCAGCCGGCGGGCCTCCACGCCGCGCCGCTCTATTCGCCCGACGGCAAGATGGTCGCCTACGTCGAGGGCACGCACCGGCTGCGTGTCATGACCCTGGGCGCCGACGGCCGCGCCACGCGCGACGTGGTGGTCTATGACGGACCGCTCTACCGCGCCGGCGGGACCCGTGC
>DDTA01000231.1:3390-15573 GCA_002344285.1 Myxococcales bacterium UBA2376 | reverse complement strand
GCAAGATCCTCGTCGTCGACGGCGCGGTCGGCTTCTGCGGCAGCACCAACATCTGCTCCGACCACTGCGCCGCCCATGCGGGCGAGGCCGCGCGCCGCGACACCGACGTGGAGCTGCGCGGCGAGGTCGTGCAGGGCCTCCAGAACACCTTCTTCGAGAACTGGCTGTTCGCGTCGGAGGAGAAGCTCGGCGACGACGGTCTCGACCGCTACTTCCCGGCGGCGCCGCCCGCCGGCACGCAGCTCATGCATTTCGTGCCGTCGGGGCCCGACAACGAGCATCGCGCGATCTACGCGTTCCTGCTCGCCGCGATGGGGCTGGCGCGGAAGCGCATCTGGCTCGTGGCGCCCTATTTCGTGCCCGACGAGGCGCTGACGACCGCGCTGACCGTGGCCGCCGCGCGCGGCGTGGAAGTGCACGTGATCGTTCCAACCAAGAGCGATTGGCGCGTCGTCGACGCGGCCGGCGCCTCCACCCACGACCAGCTCATTGCCGCCGGCGTCCGCATCTACCTGTTCGGCCCGCCGCTGCTGCACGCGAAGACCGCGATCGTCGACGACAATCTCGCGATCGTCGGCAGCGCCAACATCGACGACCGCAGCATGAAGCTGAACTTCGAGGCCGCGGCCGTGTTCTACGGCGGGCCGGCGGTCGAGGAACTGGCGGCGCTGTTCGACGAGTTCCGCGCCAAGGCGACGCTGAAGCTCAACTACGAATCCGACGCGCCGCTCGGCCGCCGCCTGTTCGTCGCCTGCGCCCGCCTCTTCTCGCCGCAGCTGTGATGAAGAAAGATTCGCTGCAGAGACACAGAGGCACAGAGGCCGCTCCTGCGGCGCAATTTCCGCGTCTCTGCGCCTCTGTGTCTCTGCGGTTCCGTCTTGTCTTTTCGGTCCGCTGCGAAACCGGGGCGCATTGGCGGATTGGAACTTGCGCCGATCCAATGCGAGACGTCACAACGCACGGGCCCTCATGCGTTTCCGCCTGATCACCTGGAACATCCACAAGGGCATCGGCGGCCTGGATGGCAAATACGACATCCGCCGCATCGTGCGCGCGCTCGAGGAATGCCGCCCCGACATCGTGGCCCTCCAGGAGGTGGACGAGGACGCGCCGCGCTCGCACCATCACCGGCAGGTGGACGTGCTCGCCGACGCGCTCGCGCTGCCGCACCGCGCCTACCAGCCGAACGTGACCCTGCGCCGCGGCGTCTACGGCAACGCGATCATCAGCCGCTTCCCGCTGAACCTGCTCAAGAGCCTCGACCTCTCGATCCGCTTCAAGAAGAAGCGCGGTGCGCAGATCGTCAGCGCCGCGATCCCGGTGCCGCACGCGCTGCACCAGCCGGTGATGCTCGTGAACCTGCATCTCGGCCTGATCGAGTTCGAGCAGAAGATCCAGCTCCGCCGGCTGCTCGCCTGCGAGGAAGTGAAGGGCCTCGCCCACGACATCCCGATGATCGTGGCCGGCGACATGAACGACATGCTCGGCCGGCTGCACCGCCACGTCATGGAGCCGCGCGATTTCCTCTCGGCCTCGGACGGCAAGAACACGTTCCCGGCCTTCTTCCCGATGCGCGCGCTCGACCAGATCTTCTACCGCGGCGCCGTCCACCTGCGCCGCTGCTTCATCCCGCGCTCCGACGTCACCCGCCAGGCCTCCGACCACCTGCCGCTGGTCGCGGATTTCGAGGTGGCCACGAAGCACGGGCACGAGGCCGCCGGGCACGCGCATGCGGGGGCGAAGCAGACGGCGGAGGGGTAGGACCGGCGCGCGTCCACGGGTGGAGCGAAGCGGCGAACGCCGCGCAGCGCCGCGAGGCGGCCGCTCGAGATCTCTTCGTCGACCGCGTGAGAACACTTGACAGCTTCCAGCGCGACACGAAGCGCGTCGCCGAGAACCTCGTCGAGATCTTCGTCTCCAGCGCCTCTTCTGCCACCACGCGCACGCGAAGGCACCTCGGGTCGATTCGCGATTCCGGAGGCCTCGTCGTCGCGCTCAGCGCGTTCTGAGAGCACGTTTTTCTCCGTGTTATGTGGAGTCATGCCCGCGTTCGTCTTCGACCACGTGTCCGATGAGTCTACGCGACGCGGGTGCTCCGCCTGTCCGAGGACGCCGCATTCAAGCGCATCCGGGCCGCACGGATCGCGCGCCGGTTGCCCGTGATCCTCGATGCGATCGCCGACGGGCGTGTGCACTTGAGTGGCGTCGTCATGCTCGCGCCGCACCTCGACGAGACCAACGTCGACGAGATCCTCGCCGCGGCCACGCACCGGACCAAGCTCGAGCTCGAGGAGCTCGTCGCGCGGCTCGCGCCCAGGCCCGATCTGCCGACCTCGCTCGTGCCGCTCGATCCACAGTGCGAAGCAGCGCAGGTGGCCCCGGGGCCACCTCCCGCGCCACCGTCGGGAGACGCGACGCGCGCCAAACCGCTGGCTCCGGGCCGGTACGCGCTGAAGGTCACGATCAGCCAGGAGACGCAGGACAAGCTCGTGCGCGCGCAGGCCCTCTTGCGGCATCGCAACCCGCGCGGCGAGCTCGCGGAGGTGCTCGATCGCGCGCTCGACGCGCTGCTCGTGAAGCTGGAGAAGGAGAGGTTCGGGGCGGCGGAGCGGCCGCGCGCGGCCAAGGCGCGGGGCGATGACGCCGATGCGCGATACGTGCCGCGCGAGGTCAGGCGGGAGGTTCACGCCTGGGACGGCGAGCAGTGCGTGTTCACGAGTGACGGCGTGCGGTGCACGGAGCGGGGGTTCATCGAGCTCGATCACGAGACGGCGGTCGCGCTCGGGGGCAAGCCAACCGTCGACGGGATCCGGGTGCTCTGCCGCGCGCACAATCAGTACGAGGCGGAGCGGCAGCTCGGCGCCGAGCTCGTGCGGGAGAAGCGCGCCGCGCGCCAGAAGCGCAAGGCCGGGAAAGAACGGGTCGCCTCGGCACCGACGAGCGAACAGCTCGGATCAACCGGTACGAAGGACGTGATCGCGCCGGTCTGCGCGGAGCCCGCTCGATCGTGTGTCGACGCGACCCTTGCGCCGCCGGCGGCGTCGAGTGAAGACGCCGGACCGGCGTCCGGAGCCGCGGTGTCATCCACCGAGGTGGAACGCGAGGTCACGCTCGCGCTGCGTGGGCTCGGCTTCACGGCGCCCGAGGTGAGACGCGCCATGTCCGCCACGACGGCGGTGCCGGCGGCCACCCTCGAGGCGCGCGTGCGCGCCGCACTCGTGGTCCTGACGCAGGTGCACCCGTTCCGGTGCTCGGAGGGCTCGATAGATCAGCGCGCGCTGGCGCTGGCGCTGGCGCTAGCGATCGCGCTCGCCGGGCAACCGCCCGGGCGACCGCTCGGGCAACCGCTCGGGCAACCGACGATGCATTGAATCATTCGGCGTCGGGAGTCGGGCGCGAGACCCCGGCGGTCCGTGGGGCGTTGCCCGACAGCGACAGGTCCGCCCACAGCGGGAGGTGATCGCTCTCGCGCACGCCGTGCTCGACCTCGAAGGCGGAGACGGAGAGGCCGCGGGTGTAGATCGCGTCGAGCCGCATGGAGAGCCACTGGTGCGTGGGGCCGGAGGCGCGCACCGGCGTGGCGAAGCCGTGCGCGCGCACGAAGCGCTCGAGCTTGTCGTCGTGCGTGCCGGCCGGCACCGGCACGACGTGGCCGAGCCAGGTGAACGGGCTCGTGTTCATGTCGCCGGCGATGATCGCCGGCCCGTCCCAGGCCGAGGCCGCCGTCATCACCGGCGCGAGCTGCCGCATCCGCTGCCCGGCGTTCAAGCGGTTGTCGAGGTGCACGGCGTAGAGGCGCACCGGCGTGCCGTCCACGTCGATCGTCGCGGCCAGCGCGACGCGGCGGCCGGCGTTGAAGCGCACGTTGAAGTACGGCAGGGCGATCGCCTCGAGGTCGGCGAGCGGACGTCGGCTGAGGATCGCGACGCCGAGGCTGCCGCCGCGCAGGCCGTGGCCCGGCGCGTACGCGCAGTGCCAGTCGCCCTGCCGCGCCACCGCGCACGCGCTCGAGTCGGCGTCGCGCGGCTGGTGGACCTCCTGGAGGAAGACGACGTCGGCGGCCGCGAGATCCTCGTCGGCGGCGAGCGCCATGCCCAGCCGCGCGTCGTCGATGTGATGGATGTTGTAGGTGGCGACGCGGAGCGGCGCGCCGGGCGCCGCCGCGGCCGGGGTCGAGGACGCGACGACCGACGCGACCGCGAGGTTCGCGGGGTCGGGATGACGGCATCCGGCGCCGGAGGCGAAGAGGCCGGCGACGAGACCGGCAACGACGAACGCGAGCGCGCGGAAGCCCATGGGCGCGCCCCATGCAGATCGCGTTCCCATCGCCAACCCCGCGGAGCTGCGTGCGACGGGTGTCAAAGCTCCGTCACTGGCGCGTGCCGATGGTGAAGAGGACGTCGAGGTCGACGCCGGTGTAGTCGAAGAAGACGTCGGTGTCGTCGCTGGTGTCGTCCTCGTCGAAGTGGAACGCCATGGGGACGGCGAGGTGGCCGCCGACGTAGAGCTTGCCGCCGATCGGCACCGTGATGCCCAGGCCGGCCTCGGCGGCGATCCCCGGATCGGTGTCGCTGTACTCGTAGTCGACGCCGAACACCGAGCCGTACACGCGCGCGTGCGCGATGTCGATGCCGCCGCCAACGCGCACGAACAGCGACGCCTTGCCGACCGGCACGTGGTGGCGGGCGCCGACCAGGATGCGGTAGCGCTGGGCGCTCGAGTCGACGAGGTCGTTGCCCTCGAACTCCGGGTTCACGAGGGTGAAGTCGCCGGTGAGCTCGAGCATCGCCGGACCCGCGCCGCCGCCGGCGCGCAGGCCGAGCTTCAGGCTGTCGTCGGCGTAGTTGTCGTAGTCGTCATCGGCGACGGGGACCGCCAGCCCGACGACGGCCTCGGCGTAGCCGTCGGCGACGGCCGGCGTCGCCGCCGTCGTGGTCGCGATCGCGATCGTGAACGCAGGGATCGTGGCGCGCATGATGACGCGCAGCCTACACCGTCAATCGGGGCGAACCGACATCACGCCGGCGGCCGTGACGATCGCGTCACGAACGTCGCCTGTAACCCGCGATTTCGCCCACACGACGGCGCGCTCGATCACCGACCCGGGCTCGACCATCGCGCCGGCCCCGACGACGGCGTACGGCCCGACGACCGCGCCCGCGCCGATCGACGCGCCGGGCCCGACGCGCACCGGCTCGCGCACGACGGCGCTCGCCGCGACCTCGGCCGCCGGATCGACGCCCCGCAGCTCACCCGGCGCCGCCGTGAGCGGCACGCCGTCGAGCATCGCCCAGTTGCTCGCGAGGTAACGCGCGGGCGTCGAGTGCTCCGCGAAGTAGCCGACCTCGTGCACGAACGCCGCGACCGGCTCGCCCGCGCGCAGCCACGGCAGGTAGCCCTGACGGATCATGCAGGCGTCGCCGTCGGGCAGGCGGGCCACGACGCTCGGCCGCGTCACGTGCACGCCGCAGAACATGTGCGCGCCCTGGCCGAGGATGTCGTGGATGCGCAGGCGCGCGCCGGGGCCCGTCGGCCGTACGTCGACCGCGCCCCACGCCTCGGCGTCGGGCACCGGGCGGACGACCATCATGCCGAGCACGCCGGGATCCGCCGCGAACGTCGCCAGCAGCGCGCCCAGGTCGACGTCGAAGATGAGCTTGCCGTTCATCGAGACGAACGGCTCGTCGGCGCCGTCGGGATCGAGCAGCGCGAGCGCGTTCTTGAGCCCACCACCCGTGCCGAGGAGGACGTCCTCGTGCACGTATCGAACGCGCGCGCCGAGCCGGCTGCCGTCGCCGAGGTCGTCGCGGATCACGTCGCCACGATGGTGCGTGTTGATGACGATGTCGCGGATGCCGTGCGCGACGAGGTGCGCGATCCCGTAGCGGAGGATCGGCACGTCACACACGGGCAACATGGGCTTGGGTCGCTCGTCCGACAGCGCGCCGAGGCGCGTGCCGAAACCGGCGCAGAGGAGCATGGCGCGGGTCACAACGGCGGGATGGTAGCGCGCTTGTAGGGGCTGTCCTTGGTCATGACCGCGAACGTGCGCTCGCCGACCACGCCGACCGCCTTCTCGTAGAACTCGCGCGGACCGATCCAGGCGATCTCGGCGGTGTCGTGCGCGGCCGCGATGTCGACCAGGCAGGCGACGAGGAGCGCCTCGCCGAGGCCGTGGCCCCGGTGCTCGGGCCAGGTGCCCGCCGGACCGAACCAGCCGAGCCCCTGGTTGTTGCCGTCGTGCGCGGCGAACGCGGCCGGGCGGCCGTCGTGCCAGGCGACGTGCACGCCCGGCGGATCGCCGGCCAGCGCGCGCTCGATCTCGAACGGCCACGCGCCGCCGAAGCCCATCGAGACCGCCGCCGACAGGGTCTCCGCGTCGGCGGCCGTCGCGCGTCGCACCTCGTAGCCCCGCTCCGCCGCGCGCGCGGCGAGATCGGCCGCGCGCTCCGCGCTCACCCTGGGGTTGGCGCGCACGTCGACGACGAGGTTGGTGTGTGTATCGCGACAGACGTAGCCCTTGCGCTCGAGCCAGCGGATCGTCTCGGTGTTGGTGCGGTCGACGCCGGGCGCGAGGTAGTTGCCGGGCTCGTCGAGGACACGCACGCGCCGCGCCGCGTTCGCCCAGATGTCCTGCTCGCACGCGGCGAGCAACATCCCGCCGATGCCCTCGCCGCGCGCCGCCGGATGCACCGCGAGCACGCGGATGCGATCGCCGCAGGTGGCGGCGACGCCGATCAGGATGCCGCCCTTGCGCGCGCCGCGCGCCCGCGGCAGGCCTCGCGGCGACGCGCCGAAGAGCTTCTCCTCGGCGACGAGCGCGGCCTTGTCGTGGGCGCACGCCGCATGGAGCACGTCACACGCCGCCGCCAGGTCCCTTGGCTCCAGCTCGGCCATCGTCGCCCCCATGGAAAGAACCTATCATTCGCGCCGAGATCGAGGTGAGACGAAGTGCCCACAGGCCCTGACGTCTGATCCTGATGCCTTCTCGATCTGGGACCTGATGCCTGACGCCTGACGCCTTCCTTGCGTGACGGGCGCCTCAGCTCCCTGATTTCTTCAGCAGCAGCAGATACTCGACGTTGCCGGCCGGGCCGGTGATCGGCGACTCGACCGCCTCGCCGGCCTCGAAGCCGTGCGCCCGCGCCCAGGTGACGACCTTGTCGATCGCGCCACGCCGCGCCGCCTCGTCGCGCACGACGCCCCCCTTGCCGACCTGCGCGCGGCCGACCTCGAACTGCGGCTTGACCAGCGCGATGATCGGCTTGCCCGCCGGTGCCTGCAGGAGCTCGGCGACGCGCGGCAGGACGAGCGTGAGCGAGATGAACGAGACGTCGATCACCGCGAGGTCACAGGGCTCGGGCACGAGCGCGAGGTCCATCGCGCGGACGTTCTGCCGCTCGAGCACGACGACGCGCGGGTCCTGGCGGAGCTGCCACGCGAGCTGCCCGTAGCCGACATCGATCGCGTACACCCGCGACGCGCCGCGTCGGAGGAGCACGTCGGTGAAGCCGCCGGTCGACGCGCCGATGTCGAGCGCGACCTTGCCCGCCGGGTCGATGGCGAACGTGTCGAGCCCCTTCACCAGCTTGAGCGCGCCGCGGGAGACGTACGGATGGTCCTCCTCCCGCAGCGCGACCTCGTCCTCCGCGGCGACGGCCTGGCCCGCCTTGGTGACGACCTCTCCGCGTACGGTCACCTTGCCGGCGAGGATGAGGCTCTGCGCGCGGGCGCGCGTCGGCGCGAGCCCGCGATCGACCAGCACCTTGTCGAGTCGTTCGCGGGCCGCCACCCGGCGAGTCTACTCGGCCGTACGCTCGCCGCGCACCAGGTGCTCGAGCGTCTCGCGCTCGCGGATGACCGTGTACTTGTCGCCGCTCACCAGCACCTCGACCGCGCGCGGGCGGGTGTTGTAGTTCGACGACATCGTGAAGCTGTAGGCGCCGGCCGCACCGATCGCGAGCAGGTCGCCGGTGGCCAGCGGCGGCAGCGCGCGGTCGCGGGCGAGGAAGTCGCCGGTCTCGCAGATCGGGCCGACGACATCGGTCTTGCGCGGCGTCGCCTCGGTCCGCTTCACCGGCGTCATGGGGTGGTGGCTGCCGTAGAACGACGGACGGATGAGATCGTTCATCGCGGCGTCGATGATCGTGAAGTGCTTGACCTCGTTGTCCTTGTTGTAGAGGACGCGGCCGAGCAGCACGCCGGCGGGGCCGACGATCGAGCGCCCGGGCTCGACCAGCAACCGGATCGGATGCTTGCCGAGCATCGCCATCGCCTGCTTCACCGCGGCGCCGTACTCGCCGTGCGAGGGCGGCGGCGCGTCGCCCTCCTTGCCGTAGTCGATGCCGAGCCCGCCGCCGATGTCGAGGTCGGTGATCATGATGCCCTCGCTCGCGAGCGAGAGGATCAGCTCGCACAGGCGCGCGATGGCGTCGGCGAAGGGCGACGTCTTCGTGAGCTGGCTGCCGATGTGGCAGTCGATGCCCCGCACGTCGAGGTTGGCGAGGCTCGCCGCGTGCCGGAACGCGTCGCGCGCAGCCGCCGCCGCGATGCCGAACTTGTTCTGGGTGAGCCCGGTCGAGATGTACGGGTGGGTCTGCGCGTCGACGTCGGGGTTGACGCGCAGCGCGACGCGCGCCTTCACGCCGGCGGCGCGGGCGACGCGGTCGAGCACGTCGATCTCCTCGGTCGACTCGACGTTGAACGCGAGGATGCCGGCGTCGAGCGCGGCGCGCATCTCGGCCTCGGTCTTGCCGACGCCGGAGAAGACGACCTTGCCGGCGTCGCCGCCGGCCTTGAGCCAGCGGAAGAGCTCGCCGCCGGAGACGATGTCGGCCCCGGCGCCCAGCCGCGCCAGCACGCTCAGGATGCCGATCGACGAGTTCGCCTTGACGCTGTAGCAGATCAGGTGATCGACGCCGTCGAGCGCGGCGTCGTACGCCTTGTAGGCCGACTCGATCGCCTTGCGACTGTAGACGTAGGCCGGCGTGCCGACGGCGTCGGCGATCGCGGCGAGCGAGACGCCCTCGCAGTGGAGGGTGTCACCGCGGTACTCGAACGCATTGAAGCCAGCGAGACTCATCTCAGTTCGTCCTCACTTCTTTCCCAGCTCCGCCTCGAGGCGGGTCAGCTCGGCCACGACGCGCGCACGCGCCGGAGCCCCGGGCAGATCGCGACGGTCGACCGCGGCCAGCGGATCGAGCCAGCCGTACACGTCGTCGTCGAAGCGCGCGTCGGCCGCGCGCAGGTCGTCGAGCGACAGCGCCGCCAGCTCGACGCCGCGATCGATCGCGGTGCGCACGAGGTGGCCGGCGACGTCGTGCGCGTCGCGGAAGGCGACGCCCTTCGAGACCAGGTAGTCGGCGAGCTCGGTCGCGACCAGGTGGCCCTCGCCCACGGCGCGCGCCAGGCGCGCGGTGTCGAGCGTGAGGTCGGCGACCATGCCGGCCGTCACCTCGACGCTCGCGGTCGCGGTCTCGACCGCGTCGTAGAGCGGCTCCTGCGTCTCCTGCAGGTCCTTGTTGTAGGCGAGCGGCAGGCCCTTCACGACGGTGACCAGCGTGACCCACGCGCCGACGACGCGCCCGGTCTTGCCGCGCACGAGCTCGGCGAGATCGGGGTTCTTCTTCTGCGGCATGAGCGAGCTGCCCGAGCAGTAGCGATCCGACAGGCGCGCGAACCCCGCCTCCTGCGAGCACCAGAGCACGAGCTCCTCGGCGAGCCGCGACAGGTGGACCTGGACCAGCGCGCACGCCGCGACCAGCTCGATCGCGAAGTCGCGATCGCCGACCGCGTCGAGGCTGTTGCGGGTGACGCCGGCGAAGCCGAGCTCGGCGGCGACGCCCTCGCGATCGAGCGGGAACGTGGTCCCGGCGAGCGCGCCCGAGCCGAGCGGCGACACGTCCGCGCGCGCGATCGCGTCGCGCACGCGGCCCTGATCGCGCTCGAACATCTCCTGGTAGGCGAGGAAGTGGTGGGCGGCGCGCACCGGCTGCGCGCGCTGCAGGTGCGTGTAGCCGGGCATGAGGGTGTCGACGTGCTCGCGCGCCTTCTGCACCAGCGCCGCGCGCAGCTCGCCGAGCTGCGCCACCAGCGTCTGCCCCGCCTGCTTGGCCCACAGCCGCAGGTCGGTCGCGACCTGATCGTTGCGGCTGCGGNNCGGCTGCGGCCGGTGTGCAGCCGCCGCCCGGCGTCGCCGATCCTCTCGATCAGGCGCGCCTCGACGTTCATGTGCACGTCCTCGAGCGCGGGATCCCACGCCAGCTCGCCGCTGGCGAGGGCGTCGCGCACCTCGACGAGCCCGCGGTCGATCGCGGCGGCGTCCTCGGCGGAGATGATGCCCTGGCGCGCGAGCATGCGCGCGTGCGCGCGCGAACCGTTCACGTCGGCGTCGAGCAGGCGACGGTCGAAGTCGACCGACGCGTTCAGCTCCTGGGCCAGGGCGTCGAGCCCGCCCTCGAAGCGCCGGCCGCGCGCGCCCTTGGGTCCATCCGTGGTCACGGGTATCCCTCGCTCATGGGGCGGCGCAGTATAAACATCCCCGCCTGACCAGGGAGGAAGAGATGAGCGAGAGAGTGACGTTCACGTCGAAGAACGGAGACGCCGTCGGCGCCGCGCTGGCGCTGCCCGCCGGCGACGGCAAGGCACCGACGGTCGTCGTCGTCCAGGAGTGGTGGGGCCTGAACGCCCAGATCGAGCGCACGGTCGATCGCCTCGCCGCCGAGGGGTTCGTCGCGCTCGCGCCCGACCTCTACCGCGGCGTCGTGGCCAAGGACGCGACCGAGGCCAACCAGATGATGACCGACCTCGACGGCACGCGCGCGCTCGCCGACCTCGAGGGTGCGGTCGCCTTCCTGCGCGAGCACCCGCGCGGTAACGGCAAGGTCGCGATGACCGGCTTCTGCATGGGCGGCGCCTACACCCTCGCGTCGGCGTGCTTCATCCGCGGCCTCGCCGCCGCGGTGCCCTTCTACGGCATCCCGCCCCGGCACGACTACGCGAAGGTGGACGTGCCCATCCTCTTCCACGTCGCCGAGCACGACGGCTGGGTGACGCCGGCCAAGGCGCGCGAGGTCGAGGCCGCCGTGAAGCAGCACGGCGGCTCGATCCGGCTCGAGCTCTACGACGCCGACCACGCGTTCATGAACGAGACCCGTCCCGAGGTGTACGCGCCTGACGCCGCGGCGCTGGCGTGGAAGCGCACGGTCGAGTTCCTCCGCGAGCACGCGGCCTGATCCTTCGACTCGCCCGCTGGGCTCGCTCAGGATGACCGGTATGGAGGATGTCGACGACGAGCTGCCCGGCGCGCGCTTCGAACGCGCGAAGCGGACGATCGGCCTCGTCGCCGGTCCGGCCGTCGCCGCGATCGTCTACGTCATCACGCGCGATGGGCCCGCGCCGCTGCTCGCCGGCCTCATGGCGCTGGCGGTCACGTGGTGGCTGAGCGAGGCGCTGCCGTCCGCCGCCGTCGCGCTCATGGTCGCCGCCCTCTCCGTGCTCGGCGGCCTGGCGACCCCCAAGCAGGCGTTCGGCGCGTTCGGCTCGCCGCTCCTGTTCATGTTCGTCGGCGCGTTCTTCATCGCCGAGGCGATGAAGGTGCACGGCCTCGGCGCACGCGCCGCCGCGGCCACGGTCGGGCTCGCGCGCGGACCGGCGTCGCTGCTCGTCGCGCTGTCCGGCACCGCGTTCGCGCTGTCGCTGCTCATGTCGAACACGGCCTCGACGGCGATCGTGCTGCCGGTCGCGCTCGCCGCGCTGGCCTCCGCCGACCGCCGCTTCCAGTCGGCGATCGTGCTCGCGATCGCGTGGGGCGCGTCGATGGGCGGGCTGGGGACCCCCGTGGGCACGCCGCCCAACCTCATCGGCATCGCCGAGCTGCGCAAGCGCGGCGTCGACCTCGACTTCGGGACGTGGATGCAGATCGGCCTGCCCATCGGGCTCGCGATGCTCGCCGTCATGTGGGTCGTGCTGATCGTGATGTTCGGCCTCCGTCGCGGCGCGCACGTCGCGTTGCCCGAGATGCGCGCGCGCCATCCGTGGTCGCAGGGCGAGCTCGCGACGCTCGCCGCGATGGCCGTCGCCGTCGCCGGGTGGGCGGGGCCCAGCGTGATCGACGCGCTCGCGCCGACCTCGCGCGCCGCGGTGTGGGCCAACGCGCACATGAGCGAGGAGACCGTCGCCGTG
>DDTA01000231.1:184-3276 GCA_002344285.1 Myxococcales bacterium UBA2376 | reverse complement strand
TCGATGTGGGCGATCGTCGCGCTGTGCACCGGCGTCGCGATCGTCCTGTCCGAGGCCACCAGCAACACCGCCACGTCGGTCCTCATGGCCCCGCTGGCGGCCAGCCTGGCGGTCGCCGCGGGTCATTCGCCGGTGCCGGCGGTCCTCGGCGCCACGATCGGCTCTTCCTTCGGCTTCATGATGCCGATCTCGACGGCACCCAACGCGATGGCGTATGGCACCGGCAAGGTGACGATGGGCCAGATGATGCGCACGGGCATCGTCTTCGATGTGGTCGGCTTCGTGGTCGTGGTAGCAGGCCTGCGCCTAGTGTGCCCCTTGCTCGACCTCGCGTGAGCTGCATGGATCCGGTACGATCCCCAGCGTGTCCGGGGAGGCCGAACACCGCACGAAGGTCTTGCGGGTGGCCACGCGCTGCACTTCCATCGACCAGTTCGTGGAGGGCTTCGCGCGGTACTGCGAGAAGCGCACGCTCTTCATCGCGAGCTTGACGACGCGGTCGCCGGGGCACCAGAGCCCGTTCGTGATCCTGCTCGCCGATGGTTCGCAGGCGCTGCGCGGCACGTGCGAGGTGGTCGAAGCGTGGCCGACGCCGACCGGCCCGTTCCGCCGACCGGGCGTGCGCATCAAGCTCCTCCAGCTCGACGCGCCGAGCGAGGCGGTGCTCACGCGGCTCCACAAGTTCAAGCCGCCGGCGCCGCCGGCGCCGAAGCCGCCGGTGTTGCCACCGCTGCCGCCGCTCAAGCCGGTCGGGGCGCTGAGCAAGACGCCGGCGCCGGGGACACCGATCGTTGCGGCGACAGCTGCCGCGCCGGTGGCGGTGCTGCCGCCGCTCGGGCGCGGAACGGTGAGGGCCCAGGCGGCGGTGCCTGCGCCCGCGGCGGCGGTGCCGTCGATCGTCCCCGCCGTGATCCCACCGGCCGCGCCGCCATCGTCGACGCCGACGACACGCATCGCCGGGTTGCCGAGGCCGGACGCGACGCCCCTGCCGTCCCCCCTGGCCAGGTCGGCGCCCGCGACGGCGCCGGTCGCCGCACCCGTGGCGGAGCCCGCGCCACCGCCACCACCGCCGGCGCCGCCCCGGCCCCCGCCCGAGCCCGAGCTCGACGACGCGGTGACCGACGTCCAGGGCTCGGTCGAGGCGATCCGGATGATCCGCGACGCGGCGCCGACCGATCCGCCGCCGTTCGGCGAGCTCCCTGCAGGCGCCATCGCCGAGGAGCGCGCGCCGGGCTCGCCGATCATCCTGCCGGCGAACCCGCTCGCCGAGATCACCGACGACTCGCTGCGCGGCTTCGTCGAGTGCACGCTGTACGAGGAGACCGGGAAGTTCTCGTTCGACGATCTACTCGAGCGCGCCGGCACCGACAGCGACGACGACGATCCGATCGCCGAGCCACCGCCGCCGCCGGATCTGCGCGCGAGCCTGCCGCCCGAGCTCAAGCCCAACCCGCGGCGCGACGCGACCCCGCCGCCCGCCAGAGCGCCGGCGACCACCGGGGCCGAGGCGGCTTCCGGCGATGGCCACGACGAGATCCCGGAGGTGACGAGCCCGGCCCCGTCGATGGCGCGCACGATGATCGGGCACGCGCCGATGTCAGCGGTGGGAGCCCCGGGCAGGCTGGGCCCGATCCCCGGTGGGGGTGACGCGCCCACACCCGCCGCGCCGCCGGCGCAGCCGCAACCTCCGCCCGCGCCGCCGCCCGTGATGTTCGGCGATCTCGCGATGCCTCCCGTCGCGGCCGGTGCCGAGCCGCTGTCGCCCGGGATCGCCATGCACGTACCGGCGATGGCCCCGCCGGTCTACGCCACCGGCACGTCGGCCGACGATGATCTGCCGATTCATCGACGCACGCCGCTCTACGCCGGGCTCGGCGCCGCGGCCGTGATCCTCGCCCTCGTGGTCGTGTTCCTGCTGGTTCGCTCCGGCGGCAGCGGCAACGACGCGAAGGCCGAGATCAAGCAACCCGTCGCGAAGGCGGCGGCGATCGACGCGGGCATGCTCGCCGCGATCGAGCGCGGCGACGGCACCGGCACCGGCACCGGCGCCGCCGGTCCCGACGACGACGGCACCGGCACCGGCACCGCCGGTCCCGACGACGACGGCACCGGCACCGGCACCGCCGGTCCCGACGACGACGGCAACGCGGGCGCGGTGCCCGACCCCGACGACGCCGCCGCCGAGCTCACGGCCGCAGATCGTCTGCCGCCGCCGGTCGGTGACTGCTCGGCGAGCATCACGACCACACCCGCCGGCGCGCTGGTGCGCGCCAACGGGCGCTACTACGGCGAGACGCCGCTCGATGCGGCGCTCCCCTGCGGCCAGGTCACGCTGCAGCTCTCCTATCGCCGCTACGCCACCGTCGAGAAGACGATGACGTTCGCCGCCGACAAGCCGGCCCAGATCAAGCTCGCGCTCGAGCGCCCGAAGCACAAGCTGCGCATCGTCTCGACGCCGGGTGGCGCGACCGTGTCCGTCAACGGCGCGAAGGTCGGCACCACGCCGCTGTCCGCGACGGTCCCCGGCTTCTCGATGCTGTCGATCGAGCTCCGCCGGGCGGGCTTCAAGACCCTGCGCCTCAAGCACTACTCGAAGCGCACCGGTGGCGTGGTCGCCGGTCGGCTCGAGAAGGGCCGCTGAACCACGCGCCGGCGCGCGTCGACGCGCGTCGACGCGCCTCAGCCGACTTCTTCGGCGTACGTCATCACCAGGTACATCACGGCCTCGCCACGACCGGCGTTCTTGTACGCGTGGGGCGCGTCGGCCTCGAAGAGGATCGAGTCGCCGGTCTCGAGGCGGTGGGTATCGCCGCCGACGTCGATCTCGACCGTCCCCGCGGTCACGACGAGGTTCTCGCTGGTGCCCGGCGCGTGCGCGTCGGCGGTCTCGACGCCACCCGGCGTGAGCCGGAGCTCGTAGAACTCGACGCGGCGGGGCTCGTCGAACGGGAACAGCGCGCGCGAGCTGAACGAGCGATCCTTGCTGGTCAGCACCTTGCTGTCGTTGGACCGCAGGACGAGCGCACCGGACTGCGAGCGCGTCGAGATGAGCGCCGAGAACGTCACCTCGAGCGCGCGCGCGATCTTCCACA
>DDTA01000231.1:0-172 GCA_002344285.1 Myxococcales bacterium UBA2376 | reverse complement strand
CGAGAGCCGCTCGAGCGACAGCCCACGCTTGGTGCGCAGGCGGCGGAGGTTGGAGCCGACGACCGGCGCCAGGTCGGCGGCGTCATCGGCGTGGGCCGCGGCCGCGGCGGCGGGAGCGGGCGAGGCCACCACCGGCTCCTGGGTCGGTGGCCGCTTCTTCTTCGTCGAGGAC
>DDTA01000127.1 GCA_002344285.1 Myxococcales bacterium UBA2376 | reverse complement strand
TGGAGGCGTGCGACGACGGGAACGCGTCGAACACCGACGCGTGCCTGACGACGTGCGCGGCGGCGAGCTGCGGGGACGGCTTCGTCCAGGTCGGCGTCGAGCAATGCGACGACGGCAACACCGACGCCACCGACGACTGCACCAGCGCGTGTGTCCCGGCGGTGTGCGGCGATGGCTTCGTGCGGGCGGGGGTGGAGGCGTGCGACGACGGGAACGCGTCCAACACCGACGCGTGTCTCAACGGCTGCGCGGCGGCGAGCTGTGGCGACGGCTTCGTCCACGCCGGGGTCGAGGGCTGCGACGACGGGAACACCTCGCCCGGCGACGGCTGCGACCCGACCTGCGCCGTCGAGGCGCCGGATGCCGGCGTGCCCGACGCGAGCTCGCCCGACGCGGGCTCCGCCGACGCGGCCGGCGGCGGCGGCGGTGGTGGCGGCGGTTGCTGCGACAGCGGCGCGTCGGGTGCGCCCGGCGCGCTCGCGCTCGCGCTCGCGACGCTCCTGGTGATCAGCGCGTCGTCGCGACGACGGCGCCGCCCGGCAGACCGGTGAACGTGTCGCGGGGCAGGAGCCCCATCCACGCGTCGCTGGCCGGCGTGTGGAAGACGTTCGCGTACACCCACGTGTTGAGCTCGGCGAACGTCGGCACCCCGCGCTCCAGCTGCTGGACGAGGTAGGTGCGGATCTGCGGCCGCAGCCGTACCTCGTTGAGCGCCGTGTCGGCGGCGATCGTCCGCTCGAGCCCGACCAGCACGCGGGCGCGGGCGTCGCGATCGAGGGCCTCACCGCCCGTCGGGACCGACAGCATCGAGTCGACGAGCGCGCGGGCCCGGTCGTCGAGCACGCGCCGGTCCTTGGCGGCGAACAGCTCGCCGTAGATCTGGAACCACAGCGCGGTGTCGTCGGGCAGCGCGCCGGGGTCGACGCCGAGGTCGACGGTCTGGAGCATGGGCACCTCGACCATCGCCTTCGACACGGTCGCCCGCTGGGCCGCCACGGCGATGGCGATGCGGCGCTTGTCGGCCTCCGCGGCGTCGAGCATCCTGGCCACACCGCCGGTCTGGACCACCGGGACCTGGCTCCAGCGCGCCGCCAGGTCGGTGGCCATCGCCTGGTGGTAGGCGACGAGCGCGCGGTCGCGCTCGCGCCCGATCGAGCCCTTCACCGCGTCGAACATCGCGAGCGCGGCGGTCAGCTCGCGGCGGAACACCTGCGGCGAGTAGAGCCCGGGCAGGACGTCGAGTGGGCGGCCGTCGGCGTCGAGGACGTAGTGGGCGCTGTTGCCGGTCACCGTCGACGCGAGCGTGCGCCCGTCGCCGAAGTCGACGGTGACGCGCGGCACGTCGCGCTCGCTCGACCAGTGGAGGACGAAGCGCTCGCGCAGGAGCTGCGCGACGGCCGCGTCGGGATAGAGCGTCGTGCGGAAGAACCGGCTGTTCGCGCAGGAGAGGTCCTCGTCGAGCCGGCCGAGCATGCGCAACGACAGGATCGGCTTGCCGCTGGCGCGCGCGGCGGCCTTCGCGGCGTCGAGGTCCTCGTGCCAGTAGAGCCGCGACCACGTCGCGTAGCGCTGGCCGGCGACCTTGTCGATCGTCGCCTCGAGCCGCGTGCGCTCGGCGCCGGGCTGCCGCCGGTCGTACTCGGCGAGCAGGCGGGCGAGCGCGGCCGGGCCTTCCGCGCGCCAGGCCGCGATGCGCACGGTCTCGTCGGCCGGCGCGGGCGCACCGGCGAGGACGGGCAGGGTGGTGCGCTCGCTCGACGGCGCGCGCGACGACACCGACGAGCAGGCCAGCACGAAGACGAACGACGCGGCGAGCGAGCGGAGCTTCATGTCTCCGTTGTACGCACCCGGCGCCGCTCCGGGTGTCAGGGGTGCGTAAAGGGTCTTTACAGCTCCGTGCGCGGCTACTTCTTCGGCGACGGCACCAGCTCGAACGTCTCGAGCGTGTCCTCGAGCTGGACGCGCAGGTCGAGCTTCTTGGCCTCGAGGTCGGCGAGCTGGGCGCCCATCTTGTTGCCCTCGCTCGCGAACTCGTCGAGCTGCTTGGTCCACTTGTCGCGCTGCTCGCCGGCGCGCGGATTCTTGGCGATCGCGGCCAGGTTCTGGCGCAGCTCGTTCGCCCGCTGGTCGAGCTTGTTGCGGCGCTCGGTCAGCCCCACGATCTGCTCGTCGATCTTCGCCACCGCGCGCCGCTTCTCGATGATCGGCCGCAGCTTGGCCTTGGCGTCGCTGCCGAGATCGGCCGACACGACCAGCTTCTCGAGGATGTCGAGCGCCGGCGAGTTCCAGATGCTGATGTGGGTGCGCGCCGGCGTCTGCTCGACGATCGTGAGCGTGCCCTCGCGCTTGCCGGCGGCGACGACCAGCCGCACCAGGTACGCGTCGGGCAGCTCCTCGGTGCCCTCGGGCTTGCTGGTGAGCTGGTAGTTGCCGCCCGCCTTGCCGTGGCGGACGAGCACGGTGAAGCCCTCGTCCATCGTCTGCGCCTTCGCCGTCCACACCGTCGTGCGCCGCGCGAACTGCTCGACCTCGAGCACGCCGCGCGACATCTTGATCAGGCGCTGCTCGTCGCGATCGTTGTCGACGCGCGAGCTCACCATCACGCCGGTCTCGACCGCGAACGGGATCGTCGCGCTGGTGTCGGCGCCGACCGTCTCCGAGAGGCCCTCGCCGACGAAGCTGCCGCCGGCGTAGATGCCGATCGGCCCGGGCTCGAGCACGAACGGCGTCGAGTTCTTGAAGCGCACGACCCGGTACGGGTTCAGCTCGTAGCCGTAGCCGGCCCCGCCGGGACGGAAGAGGAAGGTCTCCTCGCCGTCGACGTCGGCGTTGACGATGGCCACCATCGTCGACGTGCCCTCGGGCACGGTCACGCGGTCCTGCAGCTCGAAGCGGGTCTGACCCGACACCGTCGCCGCCCTGGCCTGCGCCAGCGTCGAGCGGCGCAGGGTGTCGGCGTCGATGCCGCGCGACTCTTCCCGCTCGCCGTAGCCGCCGTAGTCATCGCCGTCCCACGCCTCGTCGGCCGCCGCCGCCGAGCGGCCGTACCCACCGCCACCGCCGGCGCCGCCGCCGGACGGCGACTTCTTCGCCGGCTTGTTGTCGGCGCGCGAGCGCGGTGGTGCGGGCTGCGCGCCGGGGTATGGCCCGGTCGCGACGCTCGGCTCGGGCTCGGGCGCCTCCTCGTAGGTCGTCTCGCCCACCATCGCGCGCGCCTGGCGGTGCACGCCGACCTCGGTCATGTCGGGGCGCGGGATCTCGCGCGGCGTGTGCAGGTCGTAGCGGAAGGCGATCGGCGCGCCCGAGGTGAGCGCGAGGTTCACGTTCCGCCACTCCTCACCGCTGGTGTTGTCGACGACGGCCCAGGCCTGGAGCAAGGCCTTGCCCTTGCCGCCGTCGGGCAGGACGACGCGATACGTCGGCTTCCACATCGGCGCGGCGACCACGTAGCTGACGAGCAGATCGTGGGTCTCGGCCCCGGCGAGCCGCACGCTCACGGCGACCTGCTGGAACATGCCCTCGCCCGCGCTCGCGTCGAGCGTGCGGTTGAACTGCATCGCGAGATCGCCGTCCCGGAGGACCACGCCGGTGACGTCCGAGAGCGTCACGACACGCAGGTGGTCGCCGTCGAGCAGGCTGACGCGGTGGTCGGCTCGCACGCCGCCGTCGTCGCCGACCGGCTCGGTGATCTGTTCGACCATCGCGACGCGTCCGCTGACCGAGCCGCCCTTCGTGCGCAGCGTGACGTGCGAGCCGCGCAGCGAGTCGAGCACCTGGGCGAGGCTGCCCTGCCCGGGTCGCAGGGTCGCGAGCGCGGCGTTCGCCCAGGTCTGCGGATCGAGCGGCATCGACACGCTCACCGCGCGTCCGCTGCGCCGCTCGACGACGGTGAGGCTCTTGAGCAGGTCGTTCACCTGATCCTTGCGCACCTTGATCGTGAGCACGTCGCCCGAGACGCGGCCGGCCCGCTCGAAGTAGCCGACGCCGTTCCGGTAGAGCACGACGCGCTCGAGCGCGAGGCCGGCGTCGGCGGTCGGGTACTTGAAGCGCTTGCCGCCTCCGCAGGCCAGGCCCGCGAGGGCAGACGACGACACCAACGCGAGCGCGAGCAGCTTTCTCCCCATGGCGGTAGGATGACACGGCGAGGCCAGACCTTGGGTGATCCGGTCCCTTTCAAGACGCCCGCCGCCCTGCGGGCGTGGCTGGCGAAGCATCACGATCGCGCCAGCGAGCTCGTCATGCGCGTGTGGAAGGTGCACGCCGCCGCCCGGGGCGTGACCAACAGCCAGGCCGTCGACGAGATGCTGTGCGTCGGCTGGATCGACGGCGTGCGCCACAAGATCGACGAGGACAGCTTCCGCGTCCGCTTCACGCCGCGCACGCGGACCTCGACGTGGAGCGCGGTCAACATCCGCCGGTACGGCGAGCTCGAGCGGGAAGGCCGCGTCGGGCCCGCCGGCCAGGCGGCGTTCGCGGCGCGCACCGACGCGCGCTCCGGGGTCTATGCCTTCGAGCAGGCGCAGCCGGTGGAGCTGCCGCCCGCGATGCTGGCGACGCTGCGCGCGAACGCGAAGGCGTGGGCGTTCTGGCAGGCGCGCCCGCCCTGGTACCGGAGGTCCAGCGCGCACTGGGTGATGTCGGCCAAGCAGGAGGCGACGCGGGCGCGCCGCCTCGGCGTGCTCGTCGACTGCTGCGCGCGGGGCGCCAGCATCCCGGTGCTCGGCGGCAAGATCGGCGGCAAGACGGCGACGCGCGCGCCCGCGACGGCCGCGCCGCGCGCTACGCGTCGGGCGAGGGCCGGAGGGAAGGCGCGACGCGGGCGGTGAGCTCGACGTCGGGCTGGCCGCCGAGGCACGTGCCGAGCGCCGTCGGGATGGTCTCGACCAGCGCGATCGCGTGGTCGGCGGTGCGCACGAGGTACTGCTCGCGCCAGACGTCGTAGGTGACGGTGCACTGCGCGACGACGGCACCGCTGGCGTCGACGAGCTCGACGGGCGCGGCGAACCCGCTCTTCATCTGATCGCGCGCGAACGCGCTGACGTGCACGGGTGGGTGCGCGGGCGTGGACGCGACCGGCGTGGTCGTCGCGCGCGACGTCGACGAACCACACCCGACCGAGACGGTCGCCAGGGCGGCGGCGAGGACGGCGGGGACGAGGGAAGGACGCATGATTCTTCGACGCGCGCCGCGCCGCGTTGATTCAATCTCGCGGTGATCCGGCGGAGGCCGGACCGGCGCGTGTTCAGGCCGGAGCGAGATCGAGGCGGCGCGCGCCGACGGCGGCGACGGCCTCGCGGAAGACGCGGCCGCGGTGGCCGTAGTTCTGGAACATGTCGTAGCTGGCGCACGCTGGCGAGAGCACGACCGCGTCGCCGCGCGTGCACAAGGCGGTCGCGCGCGCGACGGCGTCGTGCATGTCGGCCGCGTCGATCACCGGATACGCCGCGCCGTGCGCCTCGCAGGCCTTGCGGATGAGCGGCGCGGCGGCGCCGATGAGCACGATGCCCTTGCACACGCCGTCCAGGGCCTCGAGCATCGGGGCGTAGCTGCCGCCCTTGTCGACGCCGCCGGCGACGAGCACGAGCGGGCGCGGGAAGCCGCGCACGCTGGCCGCGACCGACGCGACGTTGGTGCCCTTGGAGTCGTCGTAGAAGCGGACGTCGTCCTTCTCGCCGATCCACTCCATGCGGTGCGGCAACGGGCGATAGCTGCGCGCGCCGGCGCGGATCGCGTCGGGCGACACGCCGCACGCGCGCGCGGCGAGGTACGCGCCCATCGCGTTCTCGAGGTTGTGGTTGCCGACGATGACGAGATCGTCGACCGGGTAGCGCTCCTCGTCGGCGGCGCCGGGCACGCCGCGCAGCAGGATCTCTGTCCGGTCGGCGGACAGACAGGCGCCGCGCGCGACGTCGGCGCCCGGGCGTGAGTCGAACCACAGGAGCTGCGAGCGGATGCCCGCCGTCTCCGCCACGACCCAGGGATCGGCGGCGTTGGCGATCGCGACCTGATCGGCGCGCTGCCAGTCCCAGATCCGGCCCTTCATCTCGGCGTAGCGCTCCATCGTGCCGAAGCGATCGAGGTGGTCGGGCGTGACGTTGGTGAGCACGCCGGCGTCGGCCGCGAACGACGTGCAGTTCTCGAGCATGAACGCGGCGACCTCGGCGACGATCAGCCCGCGCTCGGCGTTGGCCGGGTGATCGACCGCGTCGATGAGCGGCATGTTGCCCAGGTTGCCGCCGCAGAAGCTCGGCCGGCCCGCCTGCGCGCACAGGGCGCCGGCGAGCGCCGTGGTCGTCGACTTGCCGTTGGTGCCCGTGATCGCGAGCAGCTTCGCGCCGGGGTGGAAGCACCGGTACGCCAGCTCGATCTCGGCGATGACCTCGACCCCCGCGGCGCGCGCGGCCGTCATCTCGGGGAGCGTCGGCACGCCCGGCGACATGACCACGAGGTCGCTCGCCGTGAACGTGCGCTCGTTCATGCCGCCGAGCTCCCACTCGACCGGCACGTCGGCGAGCTGGGCCATGCGCTCGCCCAGCTGCTCGGCCGGCTTGCCGTCGGTGAGGATCACGCGCGCGGCGCCGCGCCGGTGGCAGAAGCGGGCCACGGCGATGCCGGTCTGGGCGAGCCCGACGACGACGACGGTCTTGCCGGTGAGGTCGAGCATCAGCGCAGCTTCAACGTGCCGAGCGCCGCCAGCGCGAGCACGCCGGCGACCAGCCAGAAGCGCACGATGATCTTCGGCTCCTCCCAGCCCTTGAGCTCGAAGTGGTGGTGGATGGGGGCCATCTTGAAGACGCGCTTGCCGCGGGTCTTGAACGAGCCGACCTGGATGATCACCGAGAGCGCCTCGATCACGAACAGGCCGCCGACCAGGAGCAGCACCAGCTCGTTCTTGGTCAGCACCGCGAGCATGCCGATCGCCCCGCCGATCGACAGCGAGCCGACGTCGCCCATGAACACGCTCGCCGGGTACGTGTTGTACCAGAGGAAGCCGACCCCGGCGCCGAACAGCGCGGCGCAGAACACGGCGAGCTCGACGGCCTTCGGGATGTGCGCGACGTGAAGGTACTGGGCGATCGTCTCCTTGCCGCCGCCCTCGGTGAGGATCATCGTCTCCACGCCGGCGATGTACGCGAACACCATGAAGGTGGCGGCGTTGATGATCGCCGGACCGATGGCGAGCCCGTCGAGCCCGTCGGTGAGGTTGACGGCGTTGGCGGTGCCGACCACGACGAGCGACCCGAAGATGATGTAGAGCCAGGCCGAGAGCGTGGGCGAGACCTCGTAGAAGTTGGTGAACGGGAGCTGCAGCTCGGTGCGCAGCTCGGGCGGCATCATGTCGGAGTGGAAGAGGTAGGCCATCGCGCCGGCGGCGACCGCGAACTCGAGCGCGAGCCGCAGCTTGCCCGAGACCCCCTTAGTGTTCTTCTTGGTGACCTTGGCGTAGTCGTCGGCGAAGCCGATCGCGCCGAACAGCACCGACACCATCAGCGCGAGCAGCACGAAGCGGTTGGTGAGGTCGCACCAGAGGAGCGTCGACACCACCAGGCAGAAGAGGATGAGCGCGCCGCCCATCGTCGGGGTGCCGGCCTTCTTCTTGTGGTTCTGCGGCCCGTCGTCGCGGATCTGCTGCCCGATCTGGCGCGCGCGCAGGCGATCGATGAACCACGGGCCGATGAGGAACGAGAGGAGCAGCGCCGTGATCGCCGCCGCCAGGATGCGCATCGACGGGTAGCGGAAGACCCGCAGCCACGAGAGCGCGTCGTACTTGGAGAGGATGTCGTAGAAGAGGTGGAACAGCATCGGCTTCCGTTCAGGCCACGATCCCGGCGAGCGCGTCGAGCACGCGCTCGAGCCGCATGCCGCGCGAGCCCTTGACCAGCACCCAGTCTCCCGGCTCGGTCATCGCCAGCACCTGGCGCGCCGCGGCCATCGGATCGTCGGTCGCCCACGACAGCGCCGGCACGCCGGTCGCCTCGACGACCGTGGCCTTGTGCTCGCCCATCGCGATCACCGGCACGCCCAGCTCGCCGAGCCGCTCGCCGACCGCGGCGTGGGCGGCGTGGGCATGATCGCCGAGCTCGAGCATGTCGCCGACCACCGCGACGGCGCGCGCCGAGCCGCGGAGCTCGCACAGCGTGTCGATCGCCGCCGCCATCGAGGCCGGGTTGGCGTTGTAGCAGTCGACGATCACGTGGCGCCCGCCGATGTCCTTCACCTCGCTGCGCATCGCCGCCGGGCGCGCGCGCTCGAGGCCGGCGAGGGCGACGTCGAGGCCGACGCCGGCGGCGATCGCGGCGGCGAGCGCGCAGGTCGCGTTGACCGCGTTGTGGCGGCCGATCATCGGCAGGCGGAAGCGGCGCCGGTCGCCGAGCACGTCGACGTGCAGATCGGCGCCGCCGGGTCCGAACGGGTGGTAACCGACGAGGCGCACGTCGGCCGACGCGGCCTCGCCGAAGGTGAGGAGCCGCGCGCCCTTGCCGCGGGCGCGCGACGTCAGGCGATCGTCGTCGGCGGGGGCGATCGCGACGCCGGTCGGTCCGAGGCCGAGATAGATCTCCGCCTTGGCCTGGGCGATCGCCTCGGTCGAGCCGAGCAGCTCGATGTGCGCGGTGCCGGCGTTGACCACGACGGCGACGTCGGGGCGCGTGAAGCGCGTCAGGTACTCGATCTGACCGGCCCCGCGCATGCCCATCTCGATCACGCCGTAGCGGTGGTGCGCCCGCAGCCCGAGCAGCGTGAGCGGCACGCCGCTCTCGTTGTTGAGCGAGCCGGTCGCGGCGAGCGTCGAGCCGGCGCCCGCGAGCGCGGCGCGGGTCAGCTCCTTGGTCGTGGTCTTGCCCGCCGAGCCGGTGATCGCGATGATCGCGCGCCCGGCGTCGCCGCCGCCCCAGCGGGCGCGGTGGGCGCCCGCGATGGCGCCGAGCGCGACCAGCGGATCGGCGACCTCGACCGCGGGCACATCCTCGGGCGCACGCCCGGGCTCGACCAGCACGGCCGCGGCGCCGGCGGCGCGCGCCTGCGCGATGAAGTCGTGGCCGTCGAAGCGCTGGCC
Organism: Myxococcales bacterium UBA2376; assembly: GCA_002344285.1. Lineage (GTDB taxonomy): Bacteria > Myxococcota_A > Polyangia > Haliangiales > Haliangiaceae > UBA2376. The sequence goes on along the minus strand of DDTA01000127.1, from coordinate 14,708 downwards.
GCGCAGGGCGACGTAGAGGTCGCCGGGCGCCGCGGCGCGTCCGTCGATCCCGATGCGCGAGACGACCACGTCCCGTTGGTCCTGACCCTTCGACTCGCCCGCTCCGCGGGCTCGCTCAGGGTGAACGGGGAGTCGAGGGATGCCGCCGCACTCGCTCGCGAGCTGGCTCAACGTCCAGCTCGGGCGCATGGCCGCGGCGGCCGCCGCCTCCTCGCGATCGTCGAAGTGGATCTTGGTCGTGCCCAGGATCTGGTAGTCCTCGTGGCCCTTGCCGGCGATCAGCACGATGTCGCCGGGCGTCGCGGCGGCGATCGCGGCGCGGATCGCCGTGCGGCGGTCGATGTCGACGTAGAACGGCGACGGCACCGCCGGCAGGATCATCTCGATGATCGCGCGGGGGTCCTCGGTGCGCGGGTTGTCGCTGGTGACGACCGCGAGATCGGCCAGGGCCGACACCGCCGCGCCCATCTTGGGCCGCTTGGTCGGATCGCGGTCGCCGCCGCAGCCGAAGACGCAGATGAGCCGGCGCTGGCACAGCGGGCGCAGCGTCTCGAGCACGTTCTCGAGCGCGTCCGGCGTGTGCGCGTAGTCGACGACGATGTCGAGGCCGGCGTCGTTCGCGACGCGCTCGACGCGCCCCGGCACGCCGGGCACCGACGCGATGCCGCGTGCGATCACGTCGTGGGCGAGGCCGAGCGCCTCGCCCATGCCGACGACGAGCGCGATGTTGGCGACGTTGTAGCGGCCGATGAGCGGGCGCGAGGACACCTCGAGCTCACCCGAAGGCGTGGCGATGCGGGCCCAGATGCCGTCGACCGTCGAGCGGAAGTCGAGCACGCGGATCTCGGCTTCCTTGGCCGCGTCGAGGGTCACGCGCAGGATGCGGCGACGCGCGCCGCCCTCGTGCGCGGCCGCGATCATCGCCTCGCCCGCCGGATCGTCGACGTCGATGACGGCCGTGCCGTCGGCGGCGAGGTAGTCGCGGAAGAGGAGCGCCTTGGCCGCGCGGTACGCCTCCATCGACGCGTGCAGGTCGAGGTGATCCTGCGTCAGGTTGGTGAACCCGGCGACGCGGAACTGGAGCCCGGCCAGGCGGTGCATCGCCAGCGCCGCCGAGGTCACCTCCATCGCCACGTGTGTGCAGCCGGCGTCCGCCATCTTGCCGAGCGCGCCGTGCAGCACGTCCGGGGTCGGCGTCGTGTACGGCGCGTCGAGCGCGCCGGTCGGCCAGCGGTAGCTCACGGTGCCCATCACGCCAGGCACGAGGCCCGCGGTCGCGAGCACGTGCTCGAGCAGGAACGTCGTCGTCGTCTTGCCGTTGGTGCCGGTCACGNNCGTTGGTGCCGGTGACGCCGACGAGCGTCATGCGCGCCGCCGGATCTCCCGCCGCGGCGCCCACGAGGTGTCCGAGCGCGCGCTCGCCGCTGGGGACGAGGATGTGCGGCACGCTCACCGGCTCGGCCAGCGACTCGACCACCACCGCCGCCGCGCCGCGCTCGACCGCGCCCCCGACGAAGTCATGGCCGTCGGCGCGACGCCCGCGCACGGCGACGAACAGGTCACCGGCGCCGACCGCGCGCGAGTCCGCCGTCACGGCGCGAATGTCGACGTCGGCGCCGACGAGGCGCGCGCCGGGGACGCTGGCAGCGAGGGCCGAGAGCTTCATGTCGTGTACGTCAGGTGGCACGCACTTGATCAACGCGGAACTTCACCGATTTCGTCCGGCGTGGCAAGGCGCTACTCGTCGGAGAACCGGAGCGTGATCACGGTGCCCGCGGCCGTGCGCCCGGCGGCGGGCACCTGCTCGACACAGCGCCCCGAACCACGGACGACGACGTCGAGGCCGCGCTGCCGCGCCGTGTCCAGCGCACGACCGACGCTCATCCCCGCGAAGTCCGGCACGTCGACCACCTCGACCTCGTCCTCGAGCGGCATCTCGGGGAGCGTCGGCGGTGGGGGCGTCGCGGCGTGCGCCCTTCGACCCGGATCCGGTCGCCCCGAGCGAGGGGGCGTAGCCCCCGAGTCGAAGGGCACGCTCTCCGGCTCCGGGTCGTCCGCGGTCGGCACACCGGGCGACCGCTCGAACGCGGTCGGATCGCCGGGCACACCCAGGTACCGCAGCGTCTCGCTCGTGACCTTGCCGAACACCGGCCCGGCGACCTTGCCGCCGAAGTAGTCCTTGCCGCTCGGCTCGTCGATCACGACCACGACGGCGATGCGCGGCGCGTCGATGGGCGCCAGCCCGGCGAACGACGAGAGGTACTTGTCCGGCGAGTACCGCCGGATCGCCGGGTCGTACTTGTGCGCGGTGCCGGTCTTGCCGCCGGCCTTGAACCCGGGCACGAGCACGCTGGCCGCGGTGCCGCCCTCCTTGCCCTTCTCGAACACGCTGCCGAGCATCGGCAGGAGCGCGCGCGCCGTCTCCGGCTTCATCACCTGCTTGCCCGGGTCGTCGAGCTCGAAGAGCACCTTGCCGTCGGGGCCGGTCACCTTCGCGACCGTGCGCGGCGCGTGGTAGAGGCCGCCGTTGCCGACGGCGGCCATCGCGGCGGCGAGCTGGATCGGCGTGACCGTGAGGCCGTAGCCGTAGCAGATCGTCACCAGCTCGACCTCGCGCCACGACTTGCCGGGCCGGATGAGGCCGCTCTGCTCGCCGGGCAGCTCGATGCCGGTCGGGCTGCCGAAGCCGTAGCGCCGCAGCGCCTCGTCGAGCCGTTCGCGCCCGACGCGCAGGCCGATCTTCACCGCCCCGACGTTCGACGAGCGCTTGATGACGCCGCTCGTGGTGAGGACCTGGTCGTGGTGCGTGTCGATGACCGGCTTGCGGCCCACCTTCCAGCGGCCGCCCTCGACGTTCCACCACTCGTCGGCGCGGGTGAGGCCCAGGTCGAGCGCGGCCGCGACGGTGAACACCTTCATCACCGACCCGATCTCGAAGACGTCGGTCACCGGGCGGTTGCGCGCCTGCGCCTTCACCGCGGCCGCCGGATCGTTGGGGTCGTAGGTCGGGTGGCTCGCCATCGCGAGCACGCCGCCGGTGGCGACATCGAGGACGACGACCGTGCCCGACTTGGCCTTGTTGAGCGTGACCGCGCCGGCGAGCGCCTCGTCGGCGATGTGCTGGATCGCGCGATCGATCGTGAGCTGCACGGTCGCGCCCGGCGTCGCCTCGACGAGGCCGTCGGCCATCATCGTCTTGCCGCGCGCGTCGCGCAGCGCGCTGAAGCGGGCGCGCTGGCCGGTGAGCAGGTCGTCGAGCGCGAGCTCGAGCCCGTCGAGGCCGTTGCCGTCGATCCCGGAGAAGCCGATCACCGGCCCGCCCGACGTCGAGCCGGGATACCAGCGCCGCGGCTCGCGCGTGACCTCGACGCCGGGCAGCTTCAGCGCGCGCACGGCGGCGGCCTGCTCCGGCGACACGTGGCGCGCGACCCAGGCGAAGTGCTTGCCGGTGGCCAGGCGCGCCTCGAGCGAGATGACGTCGAGGTCGAGCGCCGCGGCGAGCCGCTCGGCGGTGCCGGCGAGATCGACGACCGCGCGCGGGTTGGCGAACACGCTCTCGGCGTCGGCCGACACGGCGAGCGGGCGACCGCGCGCGTCGAGGATCGGCCCGCGTGGCGCCGGGATCTCGACGGTGTGCACGTGCTGCCGCACGGCCTGCTCGCGCAGGCGCGCGCCGTCGGCGACCTGCACCCCCCACGCCTTCCAGCCGACGCCGCCGAGCAGGGCCGTGACCAGCGCCGTCGCGAACCACGCGCGCGTGCGCGCGGCGGGCGAGACCCCGGGGGTGCGCAGCTTGGGCTTCATGGCCGTTCGTCCTGAGCGAAGCCGCGAAGCGGCGGAGTCGAAGGACGGGATTCGCCGAGGACGACCGGCGTGGGCTCGTCCACCTGCGGCGCCGCCGGCACCACGCGGATCGCCGCCGCCGGCGCCGGCACCATGCCCATCGCCGCGGCGAGCGTGTTGATCCGCGCCGGGTTGGTGAGCGTCGCGCGCTCGAGCTCGAGCTTGCGCTCGGCCTCGCGCAGCTGCCGCACCTCCTCGTTCACCTTCGAGAGCTGGTAGCCGAGGCGCACCACCTCGTGCCGCGACTGCACGCGCATGATCGCGAGCGCGGTCACGATCGCCGCGACCAGCACCATGACGGTGATCGTGCGCCGCGACGGCGGCGCGGCGGTCTCGGTGCGGAACAGGCGATAGACGCGGGGCTTCACGAGTGACCCTTGGGGTGACGGGCGTTGGCGGGCAGGTTCGGCGCGTCGGTGCGCTGGCACGCGCGCAGGCGAGCCGACCGTGCGCGCGGGTTGTCGTCGGTCTCGTCGTCGTCGGCGAACACCGCCTTGCGGGTCACCGGCGTGCACACCGCGTGGACGCGCTCGCCGGCCTGGGCCGCGAGGTGCGGCGGCAGGGACGACGTCCATGCGAGGTCGCGGAAGCGGCGCTTCACCAGCCGGTCCTCGAGCGAGTGGAACGAGATCACGACGCAGCGGCCGCCCGGGGCGAGCAGGTCCGGGAACCCGTCGAGGAACGCGGCCAGCTCGTCGAGCTCGCGGTTGACCGCGATGCGCAGCGCCTGGAACGTGCGCGTCGCCGGGTGGATCCGCATGCGGCGGACCTCGCCCGCCGAGAAGCAGCCGGCGACGACGCTGGCGAGATCGAGCGTGGTCGCCAGCTCGCCGGCGCGCTCGGCCTCCTTGAGCCGGCGCGAGATGCGCTGGTGGAGCCGCTCCTCGCCGAGCTCGCGCAGGACGCCCGCGAGCTCCTGCTGCGTCAGCTCGCCGATGAGCTCGAGCGCCGTCGGCCCGCGCGACGGATCCATGCGCATGTCGATCGGGCCGGAGCGCGTGAACGAGAAGCCGCGCGCGGCTTCGTCGAGCTGCGGCGACGAGACGCCGAGGTCGAGCAGGATGCCGTCGACGTGCGTCACCGCCTCGCGCGCGAGCACGTCGGCGAGCTCGCCGAAGCGCGCGTGCACCAGCGTGAGCCGTCCCGCGCTCGCCGCGACCCGCGCGGCGCCGGCGGCGATCGCCTGTGGATCGCGATCGAGCGCGATCACGCGGCCGGTCGGGCCGATGCGCTCGAGCAGCGCGCTCGTGTGCCCCCCGCGACCGAAGGTGCCGTCCACGTACGTGCCGCCGGGCTGCGGCGACAGGTGGTCCAGCACCTCGTCCAGGAGGACGGGGATGTGGTCGGGCGTTTCCACGGCGGTAGGGAGCGCGCGCAGGGCGAGCGCCATCTCCTCATTAGAGATGGTGCGGGCGACGGCGCAAGTTTTGAGAATTGCGAGTGTAATACTCCGGATCACCTGTCCGGATGTTCATGTGCGTCGCGAACGTATTCCTTGACGATCAACCACCGGATCCGTAGACTTCCCCGCTCCTCGGGACGGCCTATCTTCCGTGCTGCGATACAAAGAAACCGAAGACATCGACGCTCGTTTCACCGAGGTGGATCGCGTCAGCCAGGCGTGGCGCGCCCGCGTCGCCTCCATCAACCCGGCGATGCGCAAGGAGTTCCTCCAGCGCCTGCGCATCTCGCTCATCCACCACGACGCCGCGCTCGAAGGCGACGTCCTGTCGTACAGCGAGATCAAGGCCGCCATCGATCCGACGATCATCAGCGATCCGTCGCTGATCCCCGCCTACGACGAGATCAAGCGCTTCAACGAGGCGTGTGATGTCGCGCAGGATCTGGCGACGAACAAGAAGAAGCCCTTCAAGTTCGACACGATCCGCGACCTCTACGGGATCCTCGCGCCCGACGAGAAGGCCAAGGGCCTCCCGTACCGCAAGGAGAACCCGCTCCACCGGCTCTACTACCACGACATCGCGGCGCCCGAGAAGATCGTTCCCGCGCTGAAGAAGCTGGCCGACTGGATCGAGGAGCCGACGACCAAGCAGCTCCACCCGATCGAGCGCGTCGCGGTGCTCCACACGCGCTTCATGGGCATCTTCCCGTGGGCCAAGGAGAGCGGCCGCACGATCCGCATCTGCTCGAACCTCCTCCTGCAGGAGGCCGGCTACCCGGTCGCCGTCGTGCACTCGATCGATCGCCAGCGCTACTACGAGGCGCTGCGCGGCGAGGCCTCGGGCCTCCTGTCGCTCTACCTCGAGGCGGTGCAGACCACCGCCGAGACCGAGCTCCGCCTGTACGAAGAGGCGGAGAAGTCCCCGAAGAAGCGTAAGCGCGCGTAGCGCCGTGCTCGAGCGGAGGCGCCGGCTGCGGAGCCCGCTAGCTTCGTTGCCGGTCCCCCCCAGGCTCCTCACGACCAGTCGGTCGCTCCGGGCCTGGGGCCCCACCGTCGCCTCGCTATCGGGCTTCCTCGCTCGCCGCGAGAAGACCTCGCGCGGTGCGTCTTCGATCGGTCGTAGAGTCGGCGGGTGACGTGGCGACGGGCGCCATATGACCGCGCGGCTGACGAGGTCGTGGCGTACGTGCGCGAGACGTACGAGGCGGTCGGGATCGTGATCGCGGGGAGCATCGTGCGCGGCGAGGCGGGGCCGACGAGCGACCTGGACGTGTGCGTCGTGCACGAGGAGGAATGGCGCGTGCGCGAGCAGAAGCGGTTCGCAGGTGTGCCCGTGGAGATCTTCGTGAACCCCGCGGCGCAGATCCGGCGGTACTTCGAGGAGGAGCACCGGGAGGGCCGGCCGTGCACCGCGCACATGTTCGCGACCGGCGAGGTGATCGAGCCGAGCGCGCCCGTGATCGGTGAGCTCGTCGCGGAGGCGAAGGCGTGGCTGGCCCGGCCGCTCGAGGTGACCGAGGCGTCGCTGACCCAGCGGCGCTACGCGATCGTCGATACGCTCGACGACGCGCGCGATGTGTGCGGAACCGACGCCGCTGCCTGCGCGCTGCTCCTCGCGGCGTGCGTACACGACCTCGTCGCCTACGCGTTCTGGTCACGAAGGCGCTTCCAGCCGCGTCGCAAGGACGCCGTTCGCGCGCTCCGCTCGATCGACGAGCGCGCGGCGGCGCTCGTCCGTCAGTGGCAAGACGCGAGCGACCTCGGCGAGGCGCTCCTGACCGTCGAGGCGCTCGCCGCCCACGTCCTCGGCGCCGTCACGTTCTTCGAGTGGACCTCGCCGCAGGAACCCGTCACGCGGTGATCCTGACGCCTGACGCCTTCTTCCTGACGCCTGACGCGCCTGACGCCTGATGCCTTCCTTGCGTAGTGGGCACTACGCCTCACCCGGTCCTGGTCTCAGTCGAACTTCGCCCGGCGCGTGCTCTTGATCTCTCCGCGCTTCTTCTTCGAGGCGATGCGGCGCTCCTTGGCGCCGCGCGACGGCTTCGTCTTCTTGCGCGGCTTGGGGCGGGCGAGGGCGGCGCGCACGATCGCGGCGAGCTTCTCGGCGGCGTCGGCGCGGTTGCGCGGCTGGTCGCGATACCTGTCGGACGTCACGATCAGCTCGCCGTCGAGGGTGAGGCGGCCGCCGAGCTTGGTGAGCAGGTAGGCGCGGTCGTCGAACGAGAGCGCCGTCGAGGTCTGCGGCGTCCAGCGCAGCTCGACCTTGCTCGCGACCTTGTTGACGTTCTGGCCGCCGGGGCCGCTCGAACGCACGAACGACTCGGTCAGCTCGTCACCCGGGATGACGATGCGCGGCGTCACGACGATCTCGCTCACGGCCGCAGGGTACCTCATGCGAAGTTCTCCGCCATGAATCGGTCAGGCCTCGCCTTGGTCTGCCTGCTCGTGCTCGCGCCGACGACGGCGGCGGCGGAGCGGCAGCCGATCGTCACGTTCAGCGGCGGCATGAGCGCGATCGGTCCGCTCGATCCGCCGATCGGCACCGGCGGGCCCGAGCACATCGGGCTGCAGGTGCGCGGCATCGTCTCCTGGGAAGAGGCGCCGCTGCCGTACCGCGAGCCGAAGGGCTACCTGTTCGCGGGCACGATCGTCCCCGAGATCTTCGCCGGCGCGATCATGGCCGGCGACGATCGCACCGAGCTCGTCGGCGGCGGCCTCCGCCTCGAGGCGATGTTCTCGCAGCGGCGCATGGGCCTCCTCGAGGTGAGCGCGCGGGGCGGCTTCTACCTCGCGGGGCGCGCCGGCTTCTTCACCGATCCGGATCGCTCCCCCTTCATCGAGGGGGCCTTCGGCGAGTACATCCTCATCGGCGACACCGCGCGCATCGGGATCGAGCTGGGCGTCATGCAGATCATGCTCGAGGAGCACGAGTGGGCGGTCAGCGGCGCCATCGCCGGACCTCCGTTCGAGAACGGCCTCGGCCACCATCTCAGCATCAACGCCGCCATCTATCTAGGCGTTAACATGTAATTAATCATGCCTATTGCCATGATTCGCAAATAGGAATATAAGAGCGGGGTTCCCATGAACCTCGCGGTCAGCCCTCGCGCCGATCTCTTCCGCCTGCTCGGCGACGAGAGCCGGCTGCGCCTCCTGGCGCTGTGCGCGGAGGAGGAGCTGACCGTCGGCGAGCTGGCGACCTTGCTCGGCGAGAGCCAGCCACAGATCACGAAGAAGTCGCAGCCGCTGCGCGAGGCGGGTCTCCTCGTCGCGCGCCGCGACGGCAACCGCACGCTGCTCCGCGCCCACGTCTCCGACGACGCCGTGGTCGCCGCCGCGCTCGCCGAGGGCCGCGCGCTCGCCACGCGCGACGGCAGCCTCGCCCGCGTCGCCGCGATCGTCGCGCAGCGCGAGGAGGCGTCGCGCAACTACTTCGACCAGCGCGCCGCGCTCGCCGACGGCGAGCCCGTCCCCGCCGCCGGCAGCGAGCTCCTCGCCTGGCTCCCGGTCCTCGCGCCGCTGCTCCCCGGCCGCGCCCTCGCCGTCGACGTCGGCACGGGCGACGGCACCTTCCTGCCGCTGCTCTCACCGCTCTACGATCGCGTCGTCGCCGTCGATCGCAGCGCCGCCAGCCTCGCGCGCTGCGCTGCCCGCGTGGCCGCCTGGGGCCTGCCCAACGTCCGCCTGCGCGAGGGCGCCGTCGACGACGCGTCGCTCGCGCAGGACGTCGCCGAGCGCGGCGGCGCCGACCTCGTCGTCGTCGCCCGCATGCTCCGCCACGCCGCGCGCCCGCAGGACGTCGTCGCCGCCGCCGCGCGCCTGTGCCGCCCCGGCGGCCATCTCGCGCTCGTCGATCACGTCCCCCACGACGACGAGGCGCAGCGCGCCGAAGGCGCCGTGTGGCTCGGCTTCGAGCCGGCCAAGCTGCGCGCCTGGCTCGACGCCGCCCACCTCGAGGTCGTCGCGCTCGCGCCGCTGCCCGGCGCCGCGCGGCCCGCCCTTCACCTGGCGATGGGCAAGAAGCCCGCCCGTCACCTGCACTGAACGCAGTCGAACGAACGAACGAACTGGAGACCATCATGGACACGCGCACCGAGTTCCCCGCCTTCAAGATCAAGGACCTCACCCTGGCCGAGCTCGGCCGCAAGAAGATCCGCATGGCCGAGAAGGAGATGCCGGGTCTCATGTCGCTCCGCGCCGAGTACAAGGGCAAGGCCCCGCTCGCCGGCGCGCGCATCGCCGGCTGCCTCCACATGACGATCGAGACCGCCGTGCTCATCGAGACCCTCGTCTCGCTCGGCGCCGAGGTCACCTGGACGTCGTGCAACATCTACTCGACGCAGGACGAGGCCGCCGCCGCCATCGCCAAGGCCGGCATCCCGGTCTTCGCCTGGAAGGGCGAGACCCTCGACGAGTACTGGCAGAACATCGAGCTCCAGCTCAACGCGTTCAAGGGCGGCAAGGGCCCGAACCTCATCCTCGACGACGGTGGCGACCTCACCCTCCTCGTCCACAAGGGCGTCGAGTCGGAGAAGAAGGGCCAGGCACCCAACCCGGCGACCGCGACCAACGACGAGATGCGCGTCATCTTCTCGGTGCTCACCGAGAGCCTGAAGCGCGACCAGCAGCGCTTCACCAAGCTCGCCGCCGAGGTCAAGGGCGTGTCGGAGGAGACCACCACCGGCGTCCACCGCCTCTACGAGATGGCCAAGACCGGCTCGCTGCTCTTCCCGTGCATCAACGTCAACGACTCGGTCACCAAGTCGAAGTTCGACAACCTCTACGGCTGCCGCGAGTCGCTCTTCGACGGCATCAAGCGCGCGACCGACGTGATGGTCGCGGGCAAGATCGTCGTCGTCGCTGGCTACGGTGACGTCGGCAAGGGCTGCGCCCACGCCGCGCGCGGGCTCGGCGCCCGCGTGCTCATCACCGAGATCGATCCGATCTGCGCGCTGCAGGCGGCGATGGAGGGCTACGAGGTCGTGACCATGGAGGAGGCCGCGCCGCTGGCCGACATCTTCGTCACCGCGACCGGCTGCATGGACGTCGTCACCGGCGCCCACATGCAGGCGATGAAGGACGAGGCCATCCTCTGCAACATCGGCCACTTCGACAGCGAGATCCAGGTCTCGTGGCTCGAGGGCAACAAGGAGATCACCGAGGAGAACATCAAGCCGCAGGTGGACCAGTTCATCTTCCCCGGCGGCAAGCGCATCACGCTCCTCGCCCGCGGCCGCCTCGTCAACCTGGGCTGTGCGACCGGTCACCCGTCGTTCGTGATGTCGAACTCGTTCTCGAACCAGACGATCGCGCAGATGGCGCTCTGGGCCAACGCGACCAAGGGCAAGGACGAGATGACCGGCATGACGTTCGCCGCGGGTCAGGTCTACGTGCTGCCCAAGAAGCTCGACGAGAAGGTCGCGCGCCTCCACCTGGCGAAGGTCGGCGTGAAGCTGACGCAGCTCTCCAAGGAGCAGGCCGACTACCTGGGCGTACCCGTCGACGGTCCGTTCAAGCCCGACCACTACCGTTACTGAGGCGGCGGAACGCGTGAGCCGCGCGTGAAGCGGCCTCCAGGCAACCGATGGAACCCCTGCGAGGTCGCAGGGTTGCTCCTTTCTGCCGCATCGTCCCGTCGTTGACTTGGACCACCCTGACCCGTAGCATTTCGGTGGACCAATGACCGGACGCAGCCAGGGCGACGACGCGCCGGGCGACAGCGGCGCGCGCGCTGCGGCCCCGGCGCGGGCGGTGGTGCGGAGTGAGCCAGGAACCGTGGGCGAGTCGCACATGATGGGCGCGGCCGACACCGCGGTCGCGATGGCGGCGTCGGGCGAGCACACCGAGCCGTCGGTGTCGGCGTCGTCCGTGCTCACCGGGCCGACGACGCGCGAGGATCTCGTCGGCACGATGCTGCTCGGCCGCTACTCGGTCACGCGCAAGATCGGCCAGGGCGGCATGGGCGCGGTCTACGAGGCGACGCACACGCTCATCGGCAAGCGCGTCGCGGTCAAGGTCCTCCTCGACAAGTACGCCGGCAAGGAGCAGGTCGTCGCGCGCCTCGAGCAGGAGGCGCGCCTCGCGTCGTCGATCGGCCACGAGCACATCATCGACATCACCGACTTCGGCAAGACCGACGACGGCCGCACGTTCGTCGTGATGGAGTTCCTCGAGGGCGAGTCGCTGGGCGAGCTGCTCTCGCGCGAGGGCCCGCTGCCCGAGGCGCGCATCGTCGACGTCGCCTACCAGGTCGCCTCGGCGCTGGGCGCCGCCCACGACAAGGGCATCGTCCACCGCGACGTGAAGCCGGAGAACGTCTTCCTCCTGCGCCGCAAGGATCGCGACTTCGCCAAGGTCGTGGACTTCGGCATCTCCAAGTCGCTGCGCAGCTCGGACGCCGGCGAGGACGACTCGCCGCGCCTCACCCAGACCGGCATGGTGCTGGGCACGCCGCTCTACATGTCGCCCGAGCAGGCGCGGGGCGACGAGGATCTCGATCACCGGATCGACATCTACGCGCTCGGCGTGATCATGTACGAGCTCGCCACCGGGCGCGTGCCGTTCACCGGCACCAACTACCTGTCGATCATCTCGCAGGTCCTGAACGACACGCCCAAGCCGCCGCGCACGTACCGCCCCGAGCTCTCCGAGGAGCTCGAGGCCGTGATCCTGAAGGCGCTCGAGAAGGATCGCGCGAACCGGTACCAGACGACGGCGGAGATGCTCGCCGATCTGTCGGTGCTCGCCGACGATCCGACGCACTCGACCCAGCGCGCGCGCATCACGGGGCCGCGGCGTCACGCGCCCAAGAAGAGCGGCCTGCGCGCGGTGGCGTGGGTCGCGGTGATCGCCGGCATCATCGCGGCGGTCGCGCTCACGGTCACGACCACGATGGGAGGCGGTGCCGGGCCCAAGGAGACGCAGGCGATGGGCCTCGTCGACGCCGGGCCGCCGCCGCCGCCGCCGATCGACGCCGGGATCGTGCAGCCGCAGGTCACGCTGGTGACGGTCCGCGTCGAGACCGAGCCGCCCGGTGCGCAGCTGTTCGAGGGCTCACGGGCGCTCGGCAAGGCGCCGCTCGAGCGCGAGTTCCCGCTCAACAGCGAGACGGTGAAGCTGGTCGCGTCGCTCGACGGCTACGACGACGCCGAGTGCAACATCCGGCCGGCGACCGACAAGGACCAGCCGGTGAAGTGCGTGCTCAAGAAGGTGAAGAAGGGGCAGGAGCGCAAGATCATCAAGCGGCCGGCCGGCGGCGGCGATAGCGGCTCCGGCGGCAAGACCGGCGGCGAGGGCGGCTCGTCGACGGGCGGCGGCGGAGGCAGCGCGGGCGGCGACTGGCGCGGCAGCCCGTTCAACCCGGACGGCACGCCGAGGAACCCGCGGTGAAGGTGGCGCGTCGGCTCGCGATCGCGGCGCTCGTCCTCGCGCCCGCGGTCGCCGCGGCGCAGCCCTCCGACGGCGGGCAACACGACACCGGCTACATCGGCCGGCGCATCCCGCTCGAGATCGACGACTGCCCGCCGGTGCCCGACCTGCCGCCCAAGCGGCTCGGCGCCCTGTCGTACGAGCGCTACCAGCGCGGCTCGGTGCTGCACGTCCAGGGCGACTACCAGGCGGCGGTCAAGGAGCTCATCTCGGCGTACTGCCTGACCCCGGCGTTCTCGGGCCAGACGCTGGTCGACATCGCGCAGAGCTACGAGCGCATGGTCGAGTACGAGAAGGCGGTGGCGTACTTCGAGCGTTACGTCTTGCTCCTGGGCGAGGACACCGACGAGCGCCGCGCGATCTCGACGCGCATCCAGGTGCTGCGCCAGCTTCCGTCGACGGTGACCGTCGCCACCGAGCCGCGCGGCGCGACGGTGGTGATCGCCAACGATGCGGGACCGGTCGCCACCGAGCGCGACGGCGAGCGTCTCTCGGTGGTCGCCGGCGAGTACACCCTCGAGATCGAGAAGCCCGGGTACGAGCCCGTACGCCAGCCGCTCGTCGTCGGCATCGGGCAGCCGTACAGCTTCTCGTTCCGGCTCCAGCCCAAGCGTGGCGAGCTGCGCGTGCAGACGGTGCCCGGCGACGCCCGCATCTACGTCGACGATCGCTTCGAGGGGCTCGGGTCCTTCCGCGAGCGGGTCGACATCGGCGTGCACGAGGTGCGCGTCGAGGCCAAGGGTTACCTCTCGAAGACACACAAGGTGGAGATCCTCGCCGACGAGAGCGAGCAGCTCGGCATCTCGCTCGATCGTCCACCGACCTCGGGCAAGACCCAGCTCGTCATCGCCGGCTCCATCGTGGGCACCGTCGTCGGCGCGACGGCGGTCGGGGCCTCGACCGACGACCCGACGTTCGGCGCTCTCGGCGCGCTCGCCGGCCTGGCCGTCGGCGGCGCCGGGACGCACTTCCTCTACGACGACATCGATCTGGGCTCGAGCAACTACATCATCACCACGAGCCTCATCGGCGCCATCGAGGGCGTGGGCGTCGGCCTCCTGGCCAGCGACGACCCCGACGCAGGCTGGATCGGCGCGGTGGCCGGCACCAGCGTGGGCGCCGCCTTCGCCGTCGCGACCGCGCCGCGCTTCGCGTACTCGATCGGCGACGCGGCGCTGCTCAACTCGGGCGCGGCCTGGGGCATGGTCTCGGGCCTCTGGTTCACCCAGGTGTTCCACGCCGACCGGCGCGTCGGCGCGGCGATGGTGCTCGGCGGCACCAACCTCGGCGTCGTCGGCGGCGTCCTGCTCGGTCGCCAGCTCGAGTACAGCCGGCGGCACGTCGTGTTCATCGATCTGGCGGGCCTCGCCGGCATCGCGACCGGGCTCGCCGCGCACTCGGCCTACGTCGGAAACGAGGAGGACGCCATGGTCGAGCGCAGCGAGCAGCAGGCGCACTTCGCGCTCGCCGGCATGGCCGTCGGCCTCGCCGCCGGCGCCTTCCTGACGCGCAACCTCGACGCCCCCAAGCTGCCGCGCCTGCAGCCGCAGGTCGCGCCCGCGCCCGGCGGCGGCAAGGGCTGGATCCTGTCGGTCGGCGGCGCGCTGTAACCGAGGTATAGAGAGAGCGATGACGACGCACGAGAGTGCCTGCCCGCTCGATTGCCCCGATCTGTGCAGCCTGGTGGTCGACGTCGAGGACGGGCGCGTGAAGCGCGTCGATGGTGGCACGCGCACGCCGATCACCGACGGCTTCATCTGCGGCAAGGTGCGGAACATCGCCGACCACCTCTACGGCGACGATCGCGTGCGGCACCCCATGATCCGCGTCGGGCCCAAGGACGGCAGCGTCGAGGGAAAGTTCCGCCAGGCGACGTGGGACGAGGCGCTCGAGCTCGTCGCGCAGCGGCTGCGCGAGACGCGCGAGCGCGCGGGCGGCGAGGCGATCTTGCCGTTCCATTACGGCGGCTCGAACGGCTGGCTCACCGAGGGTGCGCTCGCGACGCGGCTCTTCCGCCGGCTCGGCGCGAGCC